>NZ_JBGQOH010000006.1:0-198896 GCF_052113745.1 Cryobacterium sp. W22_MBD10_FK3 | reverse complement strand
CCCCCCCCCCCCCCCCCCCCCCCCCCCCCCCCCCCCCCCCCCCCCCCCCCCCCCCCCCCCCCCCCCCCCCCCCCCACGACCGCTTTCGTGAGGAATTACTTGGCGTTGATGGGGAGCAGGATGCCCGCGACGCTGGGGTCGGTGGCCAGGAACTCCTGCACGGCGGGGTCGGAGAACGCGGCGACGAGGTTCTTGATGTTCTCGGTGTCGGCGAAGTCGCTGCCGATGGTGAGCTGGCCGGCGAACTCGTCGGGTGCGGCGGGAGCGAAGATCTGCTGCTCGATGGGGATGTTCGCGGCCAGGTAGTACTCGGTGTAGCCGGCGGCCAGGTCGAGGTCGGGCAGGGCGCGAGACTGCGCGGCGAAGTCGAGCAGGGTGAACTGCAGGTTCTTCGGGTTGGTGGCGATGTCATCCTGCGTGGCGGTGCCGGCGGTGGTGCCCTCCGTGAGGGTGATCAGGCCGGCCTCCTGCAGCAACCAGAGGCCCTGTGCCTCGTTGGCCGGGTCGGAGTAGAGCGACACCGTGGCGCCGTCGGGCACCTGGTCGACGCTGGTGTACTTGTCGCTCCACAGCCCGAAGCCCCACCGGAAGACGGGCACCGCGGCGGTCTCCTTGAAGTCGGGGTTGGATTCGAGCACCTGGCTCAGCCAGAGCTTGTGCTGGTAGACGGTGCCGGCGATCTCACCCTCGCTCACGGCGCGGTTGATGGTGTTGCTGTCGGCGAGGCCCTTGAACTCGACGGTGATGCCGTACTTGAGGGCGACCTCCTCGGCCACGAAGTTCACCAGTGCCTGCTCGGCCGCGTTGCCCTCGGCGGTGGCGACGATCAGGGTGGCGCCCTCGGTGGCGTTGGCCGAGGTGGCCGGGTTCAGTAGCGGGATCGTGATCGCCGCGGCGGCGCCGACGGCCACGACGGCGATACCCGCGATCCAGGGCCAGCGTCGGCGCTTCTTGAGGGCGAAGCCGTGCGGTTCGGTGGCCGGCGTGGGGGTGCTGGGGGTGCTCGGGGTGCTGGGCGTAGACATGGGAGATTCCTTCGGGGAGAGGTCTGCGTGCTGTGCAGGGGTGCGGGGGGGGGGGGAGAGTGCGGAAACGTGCGGGACCGGTGTCAGGCCGGACAGGCCGCCCGGGGCATTCGGCGGTTCATGCCAGGCTCGCTTCGCGGCGGGACGCCCGCGGGAGCCGCGTCTGGGTGCGGCTGTGCGGGGTGGTGAGGCGCACCAGCCGGTCGCCGATCAATTGCACCGATGCCACCGTGGCCACCAGGATCACGATGGTGGCGAGCATCACCGTGTTGTCGAAGCGCTGGTAGCCGTAGGTGACCGCGACGTAGCCGATGCCACCGGCGCCGATGGTGCCGGCGATGGCGGAGTACTCGATCATGGCGATGGTGTTGATGGTGAGGCCGCCGATGATCGACGGCAACGCCTCGCTGAGCTGGGCGGTGCGGATGATCTGCAACGGCGATGCGCCGGACGCCTTGGCGACCCGCACCAGGGTGGGCGGCACCCCGCGCAGCGAGTTTTCCACGATGCGGGTGAAGAACGCGATGCCGGCGATCGACATGGGCACCACCGCGGCGGCGATGCCGATGTTGGTGCCGGTGACGAACCTGGTGAACGGCACGATCGACGCCATCAGGATCAGGAACGGCAGAGACCGGCCGATGCTGACGATCCAGCTGATCGTGGTGTGCAGCGCCATGTTCTCGAACAGGCCGCCAGGGGCGAGGTTGTGCACCAGCGCGCCGAGCGGGATGCCCACGAGCACCACGATGAGCATCACGATGCCGACCATGATCAGGGTGTCGAGCAGGGCGGGGAAGACCAGCGCCGGAATCTCACCCAGCGGCACTGTGTTGTTCAGGTGCACGGAACCACTCAGGATGCTCATGCGACGGGCTCCAGAATCTCGGCGGGCTTGTCGGCGGTCCGTTCAGCGCGGGCGTCGAGCCCGAGGCCGCGGGCCACCGCCACGAGGTGGTCGGGGTCGGCGCCGGTGACGCCGATGCTGGCGTGCCCCACGGTGGCGCCGTCGACGGTTTCGATCGACGCGCCGAGCAGCGACACCGTGCTGCCGAGTTGGACGGCGAGCCTGGTGAGCCAGTCGGCGGGCACGTGAGCGGAGGTGTAACTGACGAACCACTCGGTGGCGTCGGCGGGGGCGCTTTCATGGGAGCGCGCAGGGCGCAGGGCCCGGCCGAGGCCGGACGCCGGGTCACGGAGCAGGTCGACGATGCGGCCGCTCTCCACGATGCGGCCGTGGTCGAGCCGGGCCACGGAGTCGGCGACCTGCAGCACGGTGTCCATCTCGTGGGTGATGAAGAGGATGGACAGGCCCAGGTCGTCGCGGAGCTCCTTGAGCAGCGCCACGATCGACCGGGTGGAGTCCGGGTCCAGGCCCGAGGTGGCTTCGTCGCTGAGCAGCACGCTGGGGCGGAGCGCGAGGGCGCGGGCGATGCCCACCCGCTGGCGCTGGCCGCCGGAGAGCTGGTGCGGGTAGTGGCCGGCCTTGCTGGCCAGGCCCACCCGGTCCAGCAGCTCGGCCACCCGGGCCCGGGTCTCCGCGGCCGTCACCCCGAGGTACTCCAGAGGCAGCGCCACGTTCTGCGCGGCGGTGCGGCGGGAGTAGAGGCCATCCGCCTGGAAGATGGTGCCGATGCGGCGGCGGGCCACCCGCAACGCCTGCTCGGTGAGCTGGGAGAGGTTCTCCCCGTTCACCAGCACCGACCCGCTGGTGGGCCGCTCGAGCAGGTTGACGCACTGCGCCAGGGTGCTCTTGCCGGCCCCGCTGGGGCCGACGACGGCGAAGATCTCGCCGGCGTCGACGCTGAAGTCGAGGCGGTCGAGCACCACGGTGCGCGTTTCACCGTGGCCGTAGACCTTGGTCAGCTGTTCGAGGCTGATCATGCGGGGCTCCCTGTCGAGTCCTGGGGACAGTGTGCGTGCGGGTGGCGGAGGTCAGACGACGGGTACGCCGACGCGGAAGTTCGCGCCGTGGTGCTCGTCGGGCAGGCGGTCGCCGCGGCCGTGCAGCTTCTGCCGCAGGGTGCCCTCGGTGTACTCGGTGGGGTACACGCCGCGCTTCTGCAGCTCGGGCACGACCCAGGTGACCACGTCTTCGAACGTGCCCGGCGTGATGGCGTAGGCAAGGTTGAACCCGTCCACGTCGGTCTCCGCGGCCCACTCCTCGAGCTGGTCGGCGATCTCAACGCCGGAGCCCACGATGAACGGGCCGAGCCCGCCGATCGCGCCGGCGCGGGCGATGTCGCCAACGGTCCATTCCGACCCGTCGTGGTTCGCGGCCTGGAAGTTGGCCACCGCCGACTGGATGGCGTTGCTCTTGACGTTGCCGATCGGCTCGTCGAGCGCGAACTCGGACAGGTCCACGCCCATCCAGCCCGACATGAAGACCAGGGCGCCCTCTTCGCTGGCGTAGCTGAGGTAGTCGAGGTACTTGGCCTGGGCCTTCTCGCTGGTCTCGTCGGTGATGATCGTGAGCAGCGTGTAGATCTTGGCGGAGTACCGGTCGCGGCCGGCGGACTCGAGGGCGTCGCGAATCTTGCTCACGGTGCCCTTGAGCACCTCCTTGGTGGACGCGGCCACGAAGATCGCCTCGGCGTTGCCGGCGGCGAAGGCGATGCCGCGGCTGGAGGCCCCGGCCTGGTAGATCACGGGTGAGCGCTGCGGGCTCGGCTCGGAGAGGTGGATGCCGGGCACCTGGAAGTGCTTGCCGGAGTGCCCGATCGAGTGCACCTTGCTCGGGTCGGTGAACACACCGCTCTCGGCGTCGCGCACCACGGCGTCGTCTTCCCAGGAGCCCTCCCAGAGCTTGTAGAGCACCTCGAGGTACTCGTCGGCGTAGTCGTAGCGGTCGTCGTGCTCGAGCTGGTCCTCGTTGCCCATGTTGCGGGCGGCCGAGGGCAGATAGCCGGTGACCACGTTCCAGCCCACCCGGCCCTTGGTGAGGTGGTCGAGCGTGGACATGCGCCGGGCGAACGGGTACGGGTGCTCGTAGGCGGTGCCGGCGGTGACCCCGAAACCGAGGTGCTCCGTGACATATGCCATTGCGGGAATGACCAGCAGCGGGTCGGCGACGGGGATCTGCGCGCCATTGCGGATCGCGGCCTCGTTGGTGCCGCCGTAGACGTCGTAGGTGCCCAGCACGTCGGCGAGGAAGATGCCGTCGAAGCGGCCCTTCTCGAGCAGCTTGGCCAGCTCGGTCCAGTAGGCGAGGTCGGTGTAGCTCTGCGACCTGTCGTCGGGGTGGCGCCACAGGCCGGAGGACTGGTGGGCGACGCAGTTCATGTCGAAGGCGTTGAAGCGAATCTGTCTGGGCATTCACCCATGCTCACCGCTCGGCGAGCCGAGCACATCCCCGCATGAAACATGGCGTCACACGCGGATGCGCCGCAGCTTCTGCGACACACCCTCGCCGGGGCAGCTCCGATGCAAGAAACTGCACGCGCGGGCACTGCTGCGGCAGCGCCAGACGCGCGCGGCCAGGGCTGCCTTTTCTCCCGGCCAAGTGCCATACTGGGCCCGAAACGCCGCTCCCTGCCGACCGGCGCCATACCCGATCACCCGACGACTACTCCACGATCCACTCAATGCTGAGGAGCCCCGTGAGCACCCCGACCCTGTCTAATTTCATCAATGGCCGATTCGTTTCGCCGGCCGGCACCGGGCTGCTCGACATCGTCGATCCGACCACCGGAAACATCGTGGCCAGGGCCCCGGTCTCCACCGCGGACGACGTCGACGACGCCATGCGGGCGGCCAAGGCCGCGTTCCCGGCCTGGAGCCGGAAGACCCCCGGCGAACGGCAGCGTGCCCTGCTGCTGCTCGCCGACGCCATCGAGGCCAACAGCGACGCGATCGTGGAGGCCCAGCACCGCAACACCGGCCAGCCGCGCGCCACCATCGCCGCCGATGAGGTGGCCGCGGGGGCGGACCAGCTGCGTTTCTTCGCCGGCGCCGCCAGGCTGCTCGAGGGCAAGTCGGCCGGCGAGTACCTCGAGGGCATGACCTCCTGGGTGCGCCGGGAGCCCATCGGCGTGGTCGGCCAGGTCACCCCGTGGAACTTCCCGTTCCTGATGGCCATCTGGAAGATCGGCCCTGCCCTGGCCGTTGGCAACACCCTGGTGCTCAAGCCCAGCGACACCACCCCGGAATCGACCCTGGAACTCGCCAGGCTCAGCCAGGGCATCCTGCCCGACGGGGTGATGAACATAGTGCTCGGCGACGCCGGCACCGGCGCGTTCATCGTGGAGCATCCGGTGCCCGGCCTGGTCTCGATCACCGGCAGCGTGCGCGCCGGCATGGCCGTGGCGGCCGGCGCCGCCCACACGCTCAAGCGGGCGCACCTCGAGCTCGGCGGCAAGGCGCCCGCCGTGGTCTTCGGCGACGTCGACGTGACCAAGGTTGCCTCCGCCATCGCCGACTTCTCCTTCTACAACGCCGGCCAGGACTGCACCGCCATCACCCGGGTGCTCGTGCACGAGTCGATCCACGACGAGTTCGTGGCCGCGTTCACGGCCGAGGCCGAGCTGCGCACCACCGGATCGGCCGACGACGCCGACAACTACTTCGGTCCGCTCAACAATGTGCGGCACTTCACCGACGTGCAGGAGAAGGTGCATGGCCTGCCGGCGCACGCCGTGATCAGCACCGGCGGCCACCAGGTGGGCGAGGCCGGCTTCTTCTTCGAACCCACCGTGGTCACTCAGGTGCGCCAGACGGATGCGATCGTGCAAGACGAGACGTTCGGCCCGGTGATCACCGTGCAGAGCTTCGGCACCGAGGAGGAGGCCATCCAGATGGCCAACGACGTGCGCTACGCCCTCGCCTCCAGCGTCTGGACCCGCGATCACGCCCGTGCGCTGCGGGTCTCCCGCGACCTCGACTTCGGCGCCGTCTGGATCAACACGCACATCCTGCTCACCGCCGAGATGCCGCACGGCGGCTTCAAGTACTCCGGCTACGGCAAGGACCTCTCCATGTACGGCGTCGAGGACTACACGCGCATCAAGCACGTGATGAGCTCGCTCGACTAGCCCACTCGACTCGACAGAACGGCAACCCGATGACCTTCCACCCGCTCGACCCGCTGACCGGCCCTGAATTCACTCAGGCCGCCGCCGTGCTCGCCCGTGAGCACGGCGTGGGCGCGGGCTGGCGGTTCGCCTCGATCGAGCTCGTCGAGCCGGACAAGGCCGCCGTCGCGGCCTTCGAGAGCACCGGCGCCGTGCCCGAGCGCCGCGCCCGCCTGGTGGTGCTGCACCGCGCCGAGAACCACACCTGGACGGCGGTGGTGTCCCTGGACACCGACACCCTGCTCGAGTGGGGCCAGGTGGTGGGTGTGCAGGCGAACTTCACCGTGGACGAGTGGGAGGAGGCCGACGCGGCGCTGCGGGCGCATCCGGAGGTGATCGCGGCGCTGGCGAAGCGCGGCATCACCGACCTCGACAACGTGTTCATCGACACCTGGACCTACGGCGACGCCGTCATCCCCGAGGTCTACCGGGGGCTCCGCCTGGGCTGGGCTGATGTCTGGGTGCGGGCAGGCGCCGGCGCCAACCCCTATGCCGGGCCGGTCAGCGGGCTGCACTTCGTGATCGACGTGAACACCATGAACCTGCTCGAGATCGAAGACACCTTCACCGTCGACCCGCCCGCCGTGATGGGCGAGTACGTGCCGCACCTGGTGCCCGAACGCATCCGCGCCGCCAGCACGAGGCCGCCGCTCAAGCCGCTGGACATCGTGCAGCCCGAGGGCCCGGGCTTCAGCGTCGACGGCAACCTGGTGCAGTGGCAGAACTGGTCGCTGCGGGTGGGCTTCAACTACCGCGAGGGCATGACCCTGCACAGGGTGACCTACACGGATGCCGGCCGCGAGCGACCGATCGCCAACCGGCTGTCGTTCGCCGAGATGGTGGTGCCGTACCGCGACCCCAGCGTCGACCACTTTCGCCGCACCGCGTTCGACATCGGCGAGTGGGGCCTGGGCTTCATGACCACCTCGCTGGAGCTCGGCTGCGACTGCCTGGGCGAGATCCGCTACCTCGACGCCGTGCTGCACAACAGCGCCGGCGAGCCGTACTCGATCCCGAACGCCTTCTGCATCCACGAGGAGGACAACGCCGTGCTCTGGAAGCACGTCGACCACGACGGCGGCGCCGAGGTGCGGCGGATGCGCCGGCTGGTGGTGTCGTTCCACGTCACCGTGGCCAACTACGAGTACCTCGTCTACTGGCGGTTCTACCAGGACGGCAACATCGAGTGCGAGGTGCGCGCCACCGGCATCATGGTGGTCACCCACCTGGACGCCGGCCAGCCGCACCCGAACGGCACCCTCGTCGACGACCGCACCTACGCACCGTTCCACCAGCACTTCATCGTGGCCAGGATGGACCTCGACATCGACGGGCAGGCCAACACTGTGTTCCGCAGCGAGACCCGCATCGAACCGATCGACGCGACCAACCCGCTGGGGCTCGCGCTCACGCAGCAGAACACGCCGATCGAGACCGAGGGTTTCGACGACTTCGACTGGACCACCCAGCGGGCCTGGAAGGTGGTGAACGAGCAGACCCTGAACGGCCTCGGCACCCCGGTGTCGTACAAGCTCGTGCCGGGCGGGGCGATCCCGTCGTTCTTCCACCCCGAGGCGCCCGCCCTCAAGCGCGCCCAGGTGATCGGCCACACCGTGTGGGTCACCCCCAACGACCAGACCCAGCGTTGGCCCTGCGGCGAGTTCGTGAACCAGAGCGGCGTCGACCACGGCCTCCCGGAGTGGATCGGGGCCGGCCGCGCCGTGCGGGACACCGACCTGGTGCTCTGGTACACCTTCGGCATCCACCACATCACCCGGCCTGAGGAGTGGCCGGTGATGCCGGCCGACGTCGTCTCGTTCTGGTTGAAGCCGGTGGGCTTCTTCGACCGCAACCCGTCGCTCGACGTGGAGCCGAGCCCCGCGCACTGCGCCCCGGGCATGGAGCACGCCGGTCACGAGCACGAGCATCACGAGCACGAGCCGGATGCCCCGGCCACGGAACCGAGGAGAACAGCGTGAGCCGAGTTTCGAACTACGTGGTGGCCTACGAAGCCACCGCCCAGGGCCGCGAGGCCCTCGAGCTGGGTATCGCGATGGCCAGGATCACCGCGGCCGAGCTGCGCATCTGCCTGGTGCTGCAGCGCCTCACCGCGGCGCCGGCCAAGATCCACGCCGCCAGCGCCGACTTCGAGGTGCTCCTGGCCGACCAGGCCGCGACCTGGCTCGAGCAGGCGGCCGGCTGGGTGCCGCACGACGTCTCAGCCACCACCCATCTGCTCTGGGCCGAGTCCACCTCGGAGGGGCTGATCGAGGCCGCCCACGACCTCGACTCGGACCGGATCGTGGTTGGCGCCGCCCGCGGCGGGCTGTTCAACAGGTTCACCATCGGCAGCGTCGCCAACGCCCTGCTGCACGCCTCCCCCGTGCCGGTGGCCCTGGCTCCGCACGGGTATCACGCCCCCGCCGGGCTCACCCGCATCACCTGCGCCATCGGCACCCGGCCGGGCTGGGAGGCCCTGCTCGACTCGTTGGTGGCGTTCACCGACGGCCTGGGCATCGAGCTGCGCTTCGTGACCCTGGTGGAGGTCGACGCCACCCGCCAGAAGGAGTCGCCCGCCGCGGCGGGCAGCACCGCCCACCTCGACGCCGTGCTCGCCTATTACGAACGGCACTCCACCAGCCACGGCATCATCACCACCGAGGTCGGCACGGGCAAGAGCGTCGAGGCCGCCGTGGAGGCCCTCGACTGGCGCGCCGACGAACTCGCGTTCGTCGGCTCCAGCCGGCTGGCCGCGCCCCGCACGATCTTCCTCGGCATCACCGCCCATCGCATGCTGCACGCCCTGCCGGTGCCGCTTGTGGTCGTTCCCACCTCCCCCGCCCGCAGCTGACCCGCACGTCCGCCCCGCACGTCCACCCCGCACGTCGCTGATTTCGACCCGTAGCTGATCCGATCAAAGGACAGGTTCATGGCACAGTCATCCGCTTCCGGCGCATCGCCGGACACCACAACGACCAGCGCCGGCGGGCTCTCCGCCAAGGGGCTGAGCGCCGGCTCGGTGGGCCTCCTCGGCGCCACCGTGATCGGCATCTCCTGCATCGCCCCCGCCTACACCCTCACAGCGTCGCTCGGCCCCACGGTCGCGGCCGTCGGCACCCAGATGCCCGGCATCTTCATGGTGGGCTTCATCCCGATGCTGCTCGTGGCGCTCGGCTACCGCGAACTCAACAACGCCATGCCGGATGCCGGCACCTCGTTCACCTGGGCGACCCGCGCGTTCGGTCCGTGGCTGGGCTGGATGGGCGGCTGGGGCCTGATCGTGGCCACCGTGGTGGTGCTCTCGAACCTGGCCGGGGTGGCGGTGGACTTCTTCTACCTGATGCTCGCCCAGCTCTTCGGCAACCCGTCGCTGGCCGACCTGGCCGGCAACGTGTGGATCAACATCTTCACCTGTCTGGTCTTCATGGTGGGCGCCTGTTACGTGTCATACCGGGGCATGGAGACCACCAAGATGGTGCAGTACGTGCTCGTCGCGTTCCAGCTGCTCGTGTTGGTCTGGTTCAGCGTCGCGGCGCTCATCCACTTCTCCGACGGCACCGCTTTCGACGCGCTCGGCTTCAGCGCCAGCTGGTTCAACCCGTTCCTCACCCCGTCGTTCTCGGCGTTCGCCGCGGGGGTGTCGCTGTCGATCTTCATCTACTGGGGCTGGGACGTGACCCTCACCATGAACGAGGAGACCAAGAACCCCGAGACCACTCCTGGCCGGGCGGCCACCCTCACGGTGGGCATCATCTTCGTGCTGTACATCCTGGTTTCCGTGTCGGCGCTGATGTTCTCCGGCGTGGGAACCGGCGAGCTGGGCCTCGGCAACGAGGACATCCAGGGCAACGTCTTCGCCGCGCTGGCCGGGCCGGTGATGGGGCCGTTCGCCATCCTGATGTCACTGGCCGTGCTGTCCAGTTCGGCGGCGTCGCTGCAGTCCACCTTCGTGGGGCCGGCGCGCACGATGCTCTCGATGGGCCACTACCGGGCCTTCCCCAAGCGCTTCGCCGCGATCAGCCCGCGGTTCAAGTCGCCGGGTTTCGCCACGGTGGTGGCCGGCGTGGTGGCGTGGGGCTTCTACGCGGTGATGCGGGTGCTGAGCACCGACGTGCTCACCGACACCATCCTCACCCTGGGGATCATGATCTGCTTCTACTACGGCGTCACAGCGTTCGCCTGCGTCTGGTTCTTCCGCCGGGAGCTGTTCTCCAGCACCCGGGCGTTCCTGTTCAAGCTGCTGGCTCCGCTTCTGGGCGGCATCATCCTGGCCGTGATCTTCGCCACCACCCTGATCGACAGCACCGACCCCGAGTACGGCAGCGGCTCGGAGATCGGCGGGGTGGGCCTGGTGTTCATCCTCGCGATGGTGCTCTTCCTCACCGGCATCGTGCTGATGCTCATCATGCGCAGGGTCGATCCGGCGTTCTTCCGGGGCCAGACCCTCACCAAGGGCACGTCGCGGGAGTAGTGACGGTTCACTGAACGCTCTCTCAGGCGCCTGACCCTGGCGGACAGCTTCTCGTTGTTTCCCTTTCACCTTCGGTTCGTACACTCCCCAGTAATCCGCGATTCGTAATCCGCGATTCGCGCGGGGTGCGATGTGGGCTTCACAAGTTGTGACTGTGGAAAGTGACGTGTGCGATGTCGTATTTTGTCGAGCTGGTCGATCGCCGCCTGACCCGGCTGCTCACCCCCGCCCGGCGGGACTGGCTGCGCAGCCCCCGCACGCTGCTGTTCGGCTTCCTCGGCCTGCACCTGCTCTTCCTGTTCGCGCTGCTGCCCACGATCCTCACCGGTCGGGTGCTGGGCGACCTGCCCCTTTACAGGGTCTGGGCCGAGCAGGCCCTGGCGAACAACGTCTGGCAGGGCATCGACGTGGAGTGGGTCTATCCGATCGGCGCGATTGTGCCGATAGTGCTGGCGGATGCCGCCGGCCCGCTGCTGTACCAACTGCTGTGGTTCGTGATGACGATGTCGCTGAACGCCGCGGCCATCGGCATCCTCACCGATTGGGGCCGCGACCGGGCCGGCTACAAGGCGGCCTGGTTCTGGCTGGCGTTCAGCCTGGTGCTCAGTCCGGTGGGCCTGCTGCGGCTGGAGGGGCTCAGCGCCCCGCTCGTGATCATGGGGCTGGTGCTGCTGGCCCGGCGGCCGGTGGTGGCCGCGGCGCTGCTCACCGCCGCGACCTGGATCAAGGTCTGGCCGGCTGCCGTGCTGCTCGCCGTGGTGGGGGCCAGCCGGCGTCGGTTGAGCGTGCTGGCAACCGGCGGGGTGATCACGGCCGCCATCATCGGTGCGGTCTGGGCCGCCGGGGGTGTGCGCTTTCTCACCGGCTTCGTCACCATGCAGTCCGACCGGGCCCTGCAGCTCGAGGCGCCGGTGACGACGCCGTGGGTGTGGCTGGCCGCGATGGGCCAGTACGGCAGCACCGTCTACCAAAACCACGCCATTGCCACTCGCGAGGTGACCGGACCCGGTGCGTCCTTTGCGGCGACCGCGATGACGCCGCTGATGTTCCTGGTGATCGCGGGCGTCTTCGTGCTGATGCTGCTGGCCCTCCGCCGCAGCCGCGACAACGGCCAGCTGGTGCTGCTGGGTGCCCTGGCGCTGGTCACCACGTTCGTGGTGCTCAACAAGGTGGGGTCACCGCAGTACATGCTGTGGATCGCCCCGGTTGTGGCCGTCGGAGTGGCGCACGACTGGGCGGCCTGGCGGGTTCCGGCCTACCTCACGCTCTTCATCGGCGGGTTGACCACCCTGATCTTCCCCATCTTCTACCTGCCCCTGGTGCACGGGGATGCCGGCGCGATCCTGCTGCTCACGCTGCGCAACGGGTTGCTCGTTGTGCTGCTGGGCTGGTCGGTGCTGGCGCTCTGGCGCACGGCCGTGGCGGGCTCGCCGGCATCCGTTTCGGTGCGGCACGGCGCCCGTTCGCGGGGTCTGGCCGCCCACTGACGCCACCCGTCTGCGGGGCGGGGCGCCCGCACACGGCAGAATAGGGGGGTGACTGCTACAACGACCTTCGCCCTTGTCCGCCACGGCCAGACCGACTGGAACGCCGTCGGGCGCATCCAGGGGGCCACCGACGTTCCCCTGAACGACGTGGGCCGAGGGCAGGCCACCGAGGCGGTCGAGCCGCTCTCGCAGTACGAATGGGACTTCGTCGTGTCGTCGCCGCTCTCCAGGGCAGCCGAGACTGCCGACATCATCGCCGCGGACCTCGAGCTGGAGGTGACCCGGCACCTGCCCGGTCTCGTCGAGCGCAACTACGGACCGGCCGAGGGGCTCTCCGCTGGACCGACGCTCGACGCCCTGCGCGTGGAGGGCAGCTACGGCAACTTCCGCGGTTCCGAGGCCGAGCTCAGTGTGTCCAACCGCGGCCTGGGCGCGCTGCGCCTGCTCGCCGAGGACTACCCGGGCGCCCGCATCATCGTCGTCTGCCACGGCACCCTGATCCGGCTCAGCCTCATGGCCGCGCTCGAGCAGGAGATCCCGCCGATTCTCAACGCCGCCATCTCGGTCGTGCAGTTCAACCCGGATGCCGGCTGGTCCGCCTCGGTGATCAACAACGAGCGGCTCGAGGCCGACCCGCTCGTGGCAGGGTCGCTCGCGGCAATCTGACTCTGCTGGTCGCGCGGGCCGGTGGCGCTGGCTGGGTAGCGCTGCTGGTTGCGCTGCTGGTTGCGCTGGTGGCCTCGCTGCTGGTTTGTGAAGAGCGACCGCCCCGCTGGTCGAGCTTGTCGAGACCCCGCGACCCAACCTCGCCACGCGCCCACTCCGTTGGTCGAGCTTGTCGAGACCCCGTAACCCGACCTCCCACGCGCCCAGTCCGTTCGTAGTGCTTGTCACGACCCCTCTGAGGTGTCGGGCTTGACCCTGCCCAACCCAGGCGCAAAAAGATTCGAATTTACCTGTGGAAAACCTGACCTATTCTCACACTTTTGTTCGATTCGTGAGAGAATGGGGGTATGGACGACGAGCTGGCTCCAGGCTCCACCGCACCGACGGGAACTCCTCCCGCCGGTCCGAATCTCCATGACTGGAACACCGGCCTCGCCGGTCCGGAGCCGGAGGTGCTCGATGAGCTGACCGCTCCGCGTCCTGATCCCGGCCCGGATGCCGCCAGTCTCCGTGGCGCCACCGACACCGCGGGCTCGACGCCCAGTGGTCCCGCCCTGGGGAAGCCGCGGCCGCCGTGGAGGGACCCGTCGGAGTTGCCCGCGGTGCAGCGGGCGCATACCGGGCCGTTCGGCGAGAAGCTGAAGGCCCTCGATGACGCGGCGGCAACGGTGCAGGCCGTGATGGCCTCGATTGACGTGAATGGGCTCAGCGACGCCGAGGTGGTGGCGTTGACGCAGATGGTGGAGCGGGCGGGCCGGCCCGTGGACGCGGCCCGGGTGAGTACCGCGACGGTGGTCGGCTACCGGTCTCGGCGGATGCTGGGCCGGGAGTCCATGGCCTGGCGGATGGGCGCTCCGCACCAGAACGTGTTGCTGACACGGTTGACGCTGGCGTCGGTGCCGGAGATGAAACGACGGATGGCGTTGGGCGAGAAAGTGACGCCCCGGGTGCTGGGCGGCGCTGCGTTCGAGCCGGTGTTCCCGGTGGTCGCGGCGGCGTTGCGCTCCGGAGAACTGGGCATCGACGCGGCCGAGACCATTGTGGCCGGCCTGACCGACTACACGGCAACCGGGCGCCTGGACGCCGACCCGGCCCACGTTCACAAAGCCGAACGTGACCTCGTGGAACAGGCCACGGGGTCCGTCTACGGCCGCACACCCGCTCCCGGCGAGACCGACACCGGGTCGGACGACGACGGCGACGCAGACACTGCCGGCGATCGCCACGGCGACACCAACGGCGACACCGGCACTGATGCCGACGCTGACGCTGATGGTGATCGCGGGCCGGCCGGCGGGTTCACCGGGCCGATTGGCCGCCTGGGTGAATCGGACGGGTTCACCTATCCGGCCGATGAGATCCGCAAACTGGCGGTGCGCTGGCAAGCCGTGCTCAACCCGGACGGACTCGCCCCGAACGCGCCCACCGTCGAGGCGAAGTCCACGTTCTCGTTCGGCCCCTACAAAGACGGCCTGCACCCCTTGCGCGGCGGGGTGACCCCGGAGCTCAAAGGGGTCATGCAGAACCTGTTCAACACGTTCCAGTCCGCCCGGTCGGCGCCCTCGTTCCCGTCCGCGGAGGAGCAGCAGCGCATCGAGGCCGGCGAGCTGGTGCCCGGCGAGCTGATCGACGAGCGCAGCGGCGGTGAGAAGCGCGCCGATATTCTCCGCGGCATCCTGGTGCAGGTCGCCCAAGACCCCCGCACCCCGACGATGGGCGGCATGCCACCCACGGTGATGGTGCACGTGAACGCCACCGACCTGCTCAACCAGGCCGGGGTGGGCTGGATCGATGGCGTCGACGAACCGATCTCAATGACCACGATCACCCAGCTGATCGACAACGGTGGCATGCAGCCGCTGTTCTTCGGCACCAACGGTGCCGTCCTCGGTTTGGGCTCGAAGGAACGCTGCTTCACCCCGAAGCAACGCAAAGCGATCACCGCCCGGGACGGCGGTTGCATCATCCCGGGCTGCGACTGCCCACCGCAATGGACCGAAGTGCACCACGTCACACCCTGGCAGTCAGGCGGCGACACCCATGTGAACAACGGGGTGCTGCTGTGTTGGTACCACCACCACACCATCACCAGCGGGGGCGGCTGGAAGATCCGCATGGTCGCCGGCATGCCGCAGGTGAAAGCGCCGCACTGGATCGACCCGACCGGCGCTTGGCGGCCACCGAACCAACACCGGGCACACGACCCCCGCACCCGAAGAACCGACGAGTAACAGCGGGGTGCACTCATGTCACAGGGTTCAGTTCGAAAAGCTCGGCACGGCGCAGACAGGTGTGACCGGCTGGTATCGGCCAGCCCGATGAGCTACGCCGGGAGGTGCGGCGGGATGCGCTCAGCGGCGGGTGGAAACCGTGACGGTGAACTTCGTGTTGCGGCCCACCTGATGGGTGGGGCCCACGATACGGGTGAGAGCCGGTCGGTAGCCCAGGTGGGTGTTCCAGACCGTCCAGAGCTCGCCGCCCGGACGCAGCACCCTGGCCGCATCCTCGAAGAGCTTGAGCGCGATGCCGGCATGCACCGACGAACCGATGTGGAATGGCGGGTTCAGCAGGATCAGCTCGGCGGAGGCATCCGGCTGCGCACCCAGGGCGTCATCGCGCAGCACGCGCACCTGGCCGGCCAGACCGTTGGCCGCCATAGTGGCTGCCGCCGAGGCGACGGCGGCTGCGGACTGATCGGTCGCCAGCAGCTGCAGGCCGGGCCGGCGCCGGGCGAGGGAGGCCGCGAGCACCCCGGTACCGCAGCCCAGGTCGATCGCGGTGGCGGCATCCGGCTTCATGCGATCGAGAAACTCGAGCAGGTAGCGGGTGCCGATGTCGATGGTGGTGCCGGCGAAGGCGGCACCGTGCGCGCACACGGTGAGACCGAGGTCGGCGTGCACGACCGAGCGGGGCCACTCCGACCGCGCCGGCTCCACCAACTCCACCGACTCCGCCGACTCCGCCGACTCCGATCGGATCGGCTGCGTGGCCAGCAAGACCCGGGACTTCTGCCGCGCCGGGGTCACCTGCACCTCGCCGAAGTGCCGGCGCAGCACCTCGTTCATGGCCAGGCTCATGTGCTTGAGGCGTCCGCCGGCGACCACCGTCACCTCGGGAGCGGCGTGACGGGCGATGGCGCCGGCCAACTCATCGAGCGCGGCCAGGCTGCGCGGCAGCTGCAGCAGCACCAGGCGGGCCCCGGCGAACAGCTCGGCGCCCACCTGCACGTGCCGGTAGGCCCCGGCGAGGCCGGCCAGCTCGGGTACCGTGCTCGCCAGGTCTGCCGCATTGCGGTCGAGGGCATGCTCGCCGGAGAGCGCATCTTGGTACACGCGGATGCCCGGGTTCCCGCCCGATCGGCTACCCAGCTGCGCCGCTGCAGCGAGGGTCAGGGCGCCGTAGTGGTCTTCGAGCACCACGACCTCGTCGGGGCCGGCACCGTCCAGAAGCACCGCCGCCTCGTCCAGGATCAGCCGGTCGCTCGCATCGACGGCGAAGAGATTGGTCGCCTCAACATCGGGCCAGCGGCGCAGGCGCTCGAACGGAAAGTCAGGCATCCGCTCAGAATAGCCGCCCGGCGGGCGGCCTCTTCGCCCGGCCAGGCGGGCAAACGGCTCAGCAAGCCCGGTGCGGCGTGGGACAATAAGAGACCCCTGCTCACCGAACCGTCACGGACACCCCACCTCATGGCCCACAACCTCAGCGATCTGCAGATCGCCCGCCTCGTCGGGCCACAGGCATATTCGCGCGGGGTGCGCTACGCCAAGGAGGGCCGGGTCGAAGACCAGGTCTGGCAGCTGGGCGGCAGCCGACTGCTGGGCACCGTGGGTGGCACCCAGGCCCGACCGTACGACGTCACCGTGACCTTCCAGCAGGATGCCAGCGGCACTGTCGTTCGCGCGTCGGGCACCTGCAGCTGCCCGATGGGCATCAACTGCAAACACGTGGTGGCCCTGCTGCTGGCCAGCCGGTCCACCGCCGCCGACCTCGCCCGCGCGACCCGTTCGGCGGACTCCCAGCGCACCCGCACCGCCGCCCCGGCCACCTGGCAGAGCGCTCTGGCCCCGCTCACCCGCGCGCCGGAGGCCGAGCCCACGACGGGTACCGCCCTCGCCCTGCAGTTCGAGTTGCTGCCGCCGCCGCGCGCCGCACGCACGCCCGCGCCCACGGTGTCCCTGGCCCGGCTGGGCGTGCGCCCGATGGTGCGCGGCAAGAAGGGCAAGTGGATCCGCGGCAACCTCACCTGGGACAACCTGTCGTACTCGCGCGGCATGCTCAACCGCGCCCAGCTCCGAGTGCTCTCCGCCATCTTCGAGCTCTATTCCTCCGGCCAGCGCTACCACGTGACCACCGACCCGTGGCTGCACCTGGACGGTTTCGCCAACCGCGCACTCTGGGGCCTGCTCGGCGAGGCCCGCGAGGCAGGCATCCCGTTCATCGGCACGACGCCCGGCCAGGACCCGGTGACCATCTCGGACGAACCCGCCGAACTGTCGCTCGACATCCGCCGCGACCACGGCGGCCTCACCCTCTCCCCCACCGTCTCCCTCGACGGCCAGCTCCTCGACCGCAGCGCCTTGGGCTACATCGGCGACCCGGCGCACGGCCTGTTCACCTGGACGACCACCAGCACCGACGTGCGGATCACCCTCGCCCCGCTCGCCCGACAGCTCGGCCGCGACCTGCGCGTGCTCGCCTCGGCGCAGACCCCCATCACGGTTCCACCCGACGAGGAGAACGTCTTCCTCGCCGACTTCTACCCGTTCCTGCGCGGCCAGCTCTCGCTGATCAGCACCGACGAGTCCTTCGACCTGCCCGACACCGCGCGCCCCACGCTCGCCCTGTCGATCAGCTCCCACGCGGATGCCCGCATCACGCTGCACTGGGACTGGCGCTACATCGGCGGCCCCGGTGGCTCGGCACAGCCCGCCATCGCGCCGCTCCGCGGTCCGGCCACCGACGACGCCCCGGCGGGGTATCGGGACACGGCCGACGAGACGCGCATCCTGCATGCCGTGAGCGTCATATTCGCGGCGTTCCCCGCGCACCGGCCCGCGCTGTTCGCCGCGGAGCTCACCGGGTCCGCCGGCGCCACCGGTGCTCCGGAGCTCCTCCGTGCCGACGCCACCCTCGACGGCGCCCGCATGATCCAGTTTCTCGAGGCCGTGCTGCCCGTGCTCGAAGACGCCGACGACATTCTTGTGCAGTTCGTCGGCGACGCCCCGGAGTACCGCGAGGCCGCCGCGCCGCCCACGCTCACCTTCGCCACCTCGGCCAGGGCCGAGAGCCGCGACTGGTTCGACCTCTCGGTGCGGGTCACCGTCGAGGGTGAGGACGTGCCCTTCGACGAGGTCTTCCGGGCCCTGGCCACCGGCCAGGAACTGATGATCCTGCCGGACGGCACCTACTTCAGCCTGGACCGGCCCGAACTTCAGCAGCTGCGCCACCTCATCGAAGAGGCCCGCGGACTGCAGGACTCCCCGAATGACTCGCTGCGCATCAACCGCGCCCAGTCCGACCTCTGGGAAGAGTTGCAGGACCTCGGCAGCGCCGAAGCCGAGGCCGCCGCCTGGCGCGACACCCTGGCCGGCCTCGCCGACGGTGCGGAGATCGCACACCGGGAGCTGCCCGCAGCCGTGCACGCCTCACTCCGGCCGTACCAGCAGACCGGTTTCGACTGGCTCGGCTTTCTCTACGACACCGGCCTCGGCGGCGTGCTCGCCGACGACATGGGCCTGGGCAAGACCCTGCAGGCCATCGCCCTGATCGTCGACGCCCGCCAACGCCAGACCGAGCGGAAGCCCTTCCTGGTGGTGGCGCCCACCAGCGTGGTGCACAACTGGGCCACCGAGTGCGCCAGGTTCGCGCCGGATCTCTCGGTAGCCGCCATCACCGAGACCACCGCCAAGCGCGGTGCGTCGTTGGCAGAGGCCGTGACCACGGCGGATGTCGTGATCACCTCGTACACCCTGTTCAGGCTCGATTTCGACGAGTACGACGCCGTCAGCTGGGACGGGCTGCTGCTCGACGAGGCGCAGTTCGTGAAGAACCACAAGTCCAGGGCGCACCAGTGCGCCAAGCGCCTGCAGGCCCCGTTCAAGCTCGCCATCACCGGCACCCCGCTGGAAAACAACCTGATGGAGCTGTGGTCGCTGCTCTCGATCACCGCCCCGGGCCTGTTCCCCAGCGCCGCCCGTTTCTCCGAGTACTACCAGCGGCCCATCGAGACGCAGGCCGACGGGGACAGGCTCGGCCAGCTGCGCCGGCGCATCCGCCCGTTCATGCTGCGCCGCACCAAAGACCAGGTGGCCAGCGACCTGCCCGCCAAGCAGGAGCAGGTGCTCGAACTCGAGCTGCACCCGCGGCACCGCCGGGTCTACCAGATGCACCTGCAGCGCGAGCGCCAGAAGGTGCTCGGCCTGCTCGGTGACCTCAACCAGAACCGGTTCGAGATCTTCCGCTCGATCACCATGCTGCGCCAGCTCAGCCTGGATGCGTCGCTGTACGACGACAAGTACGCCGACATCCCGTCGAGCAAGCTCGATGTGCTCATGGAGCTGCTCGAAGACGTTGTCGCCGAGGGCCACCGCACCCTGATCTTCAGCCAGTTCACCGGCTACCTGGCCAAGGTGCGCGCCCGCCTCGATGCCGCCGGCGTGAGCTATTCCTACCTGGACGGGCGCACCCGCAACCGGGCCGCGGCCATCGACGGGTTCAAGAACGGCGACACCTCGGTGTTCCTGATCAGCCTCAAGGCCGGCGGCTTCGGCCTCAACCTCACCGAGGCGGACTACTGCATCCTGCTCGACCCGTGGTGGAACCCGGCCGCCGAGGCTCAGGCCGTTGACCGGGCCCACCGCATCGGCCAGACCAAGAACGTGATGGTCTACAGGCTCGTGGCCACCGACACCATCGAAGAGAAGGTGATGGCGCTCAAGGCCGTCAAGGCCAAGCTCTTCGACAGCGTCATGACCGATGGCGCCACCGGCGGAACCGGCCAGGGGCTCACCGCCTCCGACATCCGCGAACTACTCGAGTAGCCCGGGTGACGACCGACCCTCCCGCGATCTCAGCTGCCGAGCCCCGCGATCGCATGAAGCAGGCCGCCCAACGCACCCATCGCAACCGCTCGGTGCGCGCCTCCGCCCGGATCGGCCTGCTCGCCAACGGCCTGGTGCACGCCCTGATCGGCGGCATCGCCCTGCAGGTGGCGAACGGCCAGCCCGGCGAAGCCGACCAGCTCGGCGCCCTGAGCACCATCGCGAACGGTCCGGGCGGCGCCGTGGTGCTCTGGCTGTCCACGGTGTCGCTCTGGGGCCTGGCCCTCTGGCAGGGCACCAACGCCGCCTTCAGCGTGGCACCCAACCGGCGCATCCTGGTGTTCCGGCGCTCCCTCAACGTGGGCAAGGCCCTCGGCTTCGCGCTGCTGGGCACCGTCACGTTCGCCGTGGCCCTCGGCGCGCGCACCGGCGGGCCGGAGGCCCTGCGCCAGGCCGACACCGCCATCGTGGAAAGCCCGGTGGGTCTGTTCCTGCTGCTCGTCGTGGGCAGCACGGTGGCCATCATCGGCGGCGGCCTGGTCTGGCGCGGGGTGCGCCGCAACTTCCGCGAGGAGCTGCGCTACCTCTGGGGGCCCACCAAGGTGATCGTGCTGAGTCTCGGCGTATTCGGACACGTCGCCAAGGGCGTCGCGTTCCTGGTCACCGGCAGCCTGCTGTTGGCCGCCGCGGTGTTCGCCGACATCCGCTGGGTGGGCGGCCTGGACGCCGGTCTCCGCTACCTGCTCACCCTGCAATCGGGCCCGATCCTGCTCAACGTGGTGGCCGCCGGGCTGATCGCCTTCGGCCTCTACCTGATGGCGCGAGCGGCGTTCCTGCGGCACTGAGCCGCCAGCCTGGGAGTTGGATGCGCGCCCACCAGTCTGCTTCGATTTCGAAGTACTCTGTGGTCATGAACATTCGCGAGATCCCCCTCACCGCCGCCGACGGCTCCACCACCTCGTTGGCCGAGTACGCGGACAAGGTCGTGCTCGTCGTCAACGTGGCCTCCCGCTGCGGCCTCACCCCGCAGTACGAGACCCTCGAGCAGCTGCAGCGCACCTACGCCGACCAGGGCTTCACGGTGCTCGGCTTCCCCTGCAACCAGTTCGGCCTGGGCGAGACCGGCTCCAAGGAGAAAATCGAGGCGTTCTGCTCCACCACCTACGGCGTCACCTTCCCGCTGATGGAGAAGACGAAGGTCAACGGCGGCTCCCGGCATCCGCTCTACGCCGAACTCACCCAGACGCCGGATGGCGCGGGTAAGGCCGGCAAGGTGAAGTGGAACTTCGAGAAGTTCGTGATCTCGCCCGCTGGCGCGGTCTCCAGGTTCCGCCCGACCACCCTGCCCGACTCCCCGGAGGTCATCGCGGCGATCGAATCCGGCCTGGCGGAGCTGAACCCCGCCGTCTAGCTCGGCACCCCGTACGAGGCCGCGCTGTGCATCTCGATGGCCACGTACGGTTCGTCGCCGACCACCCGCGCGTTGTGCCCGGGCGGAATCAGGTAGGAGTCGCCGACGGTGATGGTGGCCGTGGTGCCGTCGTCGAGCACAGTTTCCAGGCTGCCCGACAGGCAGTAGCCCACGTGCAGCAGCTGACAGGAGTCGGTGTTCACCACCGGCTTGATGTTGTCAGCCCAGGTCCAGCCGGGCTGCATCGTCATGCGGCCGATCGAGAACTCGTCCAGGTGGTTCAGTTCCAGCAGCGTCATGTTGGGCGCGCGGCGTTCGTCGGGCTTGCTGTGCGACTTCACCTGCAGGGTGTGCGTGGTGGTGGACATGGTCTTCTCAGCTCTGGCGGGCCGATCGAGTGAGGTCGGACACGCGGCCCACCCGTCGTGCCTGGCCTGTGACCGAGCCAGACTAAACCCGGCCATGGCCCGTGCAAACCCCCGGCAGACGCCCGTCACCCGGTGACGGGCACCGCGGCGGAGGCCAGACGGGTGCGCGCGTAGGTGGACTCGACGGTGCGCAGCTCGGTGCATGCGCCGGGACCGCCGGGGCCGCCGGTCCCGGCGGTGAACGAGATCACCGGTTGCCGGTCGGCGCCCAGCCCGGGCGCCCAGGCCGGCCAGCCGGGCGAACCCTGCGTGACGAACGCCACCGCGGCGCCGTGCACCTCGTCGGCCAGCCGCTGCGACGGGGCCGGTCCGGCCAGCGCTGCCACCCGCGGGGCGGTCAGGGCGTCGAAGAAGAACGGCAGGTCGAGGCAGTGCAGCGCACCGCCGTACGTGGGTGAGCGCCAGGAGAACGCCCAGAGCCAGGTGGGCGCCGCATTCTGCTGCTCAGCGGATGCCGCCAGCCTCGCCTCGGCGACCCGCAGCATGGCGCCGCGAATGGCGCGGTCGGAGGCGAACTGGCCGAGCAGCTCCGCGGTGCCGAGCTGCTCGTGCGCCGACGCGTAGGCCCTGGCATCGGCGGGGCTCACGCCGAGCCGGCCGAGCACCTCGGCGGCGTCTTCGCCGGCGAGTTCATCGGTGAGGTCGTTCATGGCGAAGTTGAACTCGTGGTCGGTGCTGCCCAGCGTGAGGGGCTTGCCGGCGCCGAGTCCCGCGCGCACGGCCTCCACGGTGGGCAGCGGGATGAGGTCGCCGTCGACCACTGGACCCCAGGGCAGCCCGCCCACGAGGGTGTTCGCGATCTCGCCGAGCGGTCCGGCCGGGGTGCCATCAGCGGCAGCCGTGGCCAGGGGCTGCACGGCCAGGAGCTGCTTCTCGGTGCGGGTGGCCAGAGCCGCCCGGGTGGGCTCGACCCCGGCGAGCGCGGCCAACCGCCGGCCGAGCACGTGGGCCTGGCCGGGCCGGAGGTAGGTGGCGACTCCGGAGATCACGATGGCCCGGGCGAAGAGCGGCTGCGCCCTGGGCATCGTGAGCAGGGTGAGAACCGCGCCACCGCCGGCGGACTGGCCGGCGAGAGTGACTCGGGCCGGGTCGCCGCCGAAGGAACGGATGTTGTCGCGCACCCACTCCAGGGCCAGCAGCCAGTCGAGCACGCCCCGGTTCAACGGCGCATCCTCCATCCAGCCGAAACCGTCGAAACCGAGCCGGTAGGAGACGTTCACGGTGACCACGCCGCTCCGGTTGAAACCGGCGCCGTCGTACCAGGGGCTGGCGGGCGAGCCGGAGGTGTACGCGCCACCGTGCAGGTACACCAGCACCGGCAGGCCCGATCCCACCTCGGGGCTGGGGGTGAACACGCTCAGGTTCAGGGTCGATTCCCCGGCGACGCTCGGCTCGGGCACCAGGGAGTCGTCGCCGTTGTCGGTGCGTTGCGGGGTGGCGCCGGGGCTGCCGGCATCCAGCACCCCGGCCCAGGCCGGGTGTGGCACCGGAGCGGCGAAGCGCAGCTCCCCGACCGGCGGCGCTGCGTACGGGATGCCGAGGAAGGCCACGGAGCCCGGGCGCCGGCGGCCGCGCACGACCCCCGCGATAGTGCCGACATCGACGAGCTCCATGCGCGTGCTCTCCCTTTGCGAAAGGCACTCAGGCTACCGCGGAATATGCCGGGTCTGGCCCTCGGGGCGGTGGGGCGAGCAGAATGGGGAACGTGAGGAGCACACCATGGGCATTCTGATCTGCACGGGCATCACCTCCCTCGACGGCTACGTCGCGGACGCCGCCGGCAACTTCGACTGGAGCGAACCCAGCGACGAGGTGCACACCTTCGTCAACGACCTGGAGCGCTCGGTGAGCACCTACCTGTACGGCCGCAGGCTCTACGAGGTAATGCTCGCCTGGGAGAGCATGCACCAGGGCGACGACGACCAGCCCGCGGTGATGCGCGACTACACCGCGATCTGGCAGGCGGCCGACAAGATCGTCTACTCGAGCACCCTGAGCGGGCCGTCCAGCAAACGCACCCGCGTCGAGCGGACCTTCGACCCGGAGGCCGTGCGCACCCTCAAGGCCACGACCACCGGCACCCTCTCGGTGGGCGGCCCCACCCTGGCCGCACACGCGTTCGCGGCCGGCCTGGTCGACGAGGTGCAGATGTTCGTGTCACCCGTCGTGGTGGGCGGCGGCACCCGGTTCCTGCCCGACGGTCTCAACCTGTCGCTGCAGTTGAAAGACGAATACGCCTTTCGGAACGGCGTCGTGTACCTCGGCTACCGCGTGCTGCGGTGATCACCAACACCCAAGCCCTCGTCATCGGCGAGGCCCTCATCGATATCGTGCGCCGGCCCGGCGCCGACCCGGTCAGCCACGCGGGCGGTAGCCCGATGAACGTGGCCTACGGCCTGGGCCGGCTCGGGGTGCCGACCACACTGGTCACCCGCATCGGCGCCGACCCGTTCGGTGAGATCATCCAGGCGCACCTGCGTGCGGCCGGCGTCAGCCTGCTGCCCGGGTCGGTCGGCGACAGCGCCACCTCGAGCGCCACCGCCGTACTGGATGCGGCCGGGGCCGCCAGCTACGACTTCGACCTGCGCTGGGACCTGCCGGCGGTGTCGCTGCCGGCGCCGTGCAGCCTGATCCACACCGGCTCCATCGCCGCGATCCTGCAGCCGGGCGGCCGTGCCGTGCTGAGCGCGTTCACGAGCGCGCCCGCCGGCACCCTGCTCAGCTACGACCCCAACATCCGCCCGGGCATCATGGGCAGCCGCAGCGACGTGGTGCGGGCCGTCGAAGAACTCGCCAGGGCCGCGCACGTCGTGAAGATGAGCGACGAGGATGCCGCCTGGCTCTACCCGGGGCAGAGCCTGGATCAGATCGCCCGCGACTACGTGGCGGCCGGGGTGGCCCTGGTCGCGATCACCCGGGGCGGCGACGGCGCCCTGCTTCGCGCCGGCGGGGCCACGGCGGAGCTGGCCGCGCATCCGGTGAGGGTCGTCGACACGATCGGGGCGGGTGACTCGTTCATGTCGGGGCTGCTCTACGCCATCCTGCTCGGTGAGCGCACCGAGGCGATTCTGCAGAACGCACTCGGCGCGGCCGATCTGGGTCGTTTGGGCCAGACCGCCCTGGCGAGCGCCGCGATCACGGTCTCCCGGGCCGGCGCGAACCCGCCCACCGTGGCGGAGCTGTCCGGCCGGTGACCCGCGCGGCCTGGTCACGCAGCCCGGGCACGCAGATCGGGTCAGGCAAGTCAATCCCCTTGAACACGGGGCGCTCCCGGGCTTTACTGTGCCTACGTTGTTCCCCCTGTAGTTCGGGTGACTGGCAACGGGCAACGCTCTCTGAGCGTGGCGCAATGGGTAATGGGAAGTCTGGTGCGACATGGTGGTCACAACAACCGACACGGCTGTGCAGGTTTCGGTCGAACTCACTCCGACGGACGGAGTGGTGATCGAGGGAGACTCGCTGGGGGTCACCATCCGGATCACGGCTCTCCGCCCCGCGCTGATCGACAAGGCCGAGATCACCCTGATCCGCAAGGTCAACTACACCTACGGTCGCGGCAACGTCTACGGCGGCGTCTTCCCAGCCCGGGAACGCACCACCGAGCTGATCAGTTCGGTCAGCCTTCCGGCGCCTGGCGCGATCCCGGCCGGCCAGACCCGGGTACTGACGGGCAGCCTGAGCATCCCCACTGACGGCCCGGCCTCGGTGCGCGGTGACCTGATCGATGTGGGCTGGTCGGTGCGCTGCGTGCTGCAGGCCGCCCGTGGCCAGATCATCAAGCGTGAACGCCTGATCGACGTGCAGTCCTGGGGCCAGTCGAGCGCCACCGACATCGCCCACCCGCCGATCGGGGAGCACCTCGGCCAGGTGGGTCTGGAGTTCATCGCACTGTCCTCCAGGGTGCTGGAACCCGGCACCCCGCTCACGGGCATCCTGCGGGTGCGTCCCAGCGACGAGATCGCGACCAGGGGTGTGCGTGTGCAGCTGGTGCGCTGCGAGGAGGTGTGGGGTGGTCCCGGCCAGGAGGCCAACCCGGACGCGAGCGAATCCGAGGGTTACCGGCACTCCGAAGCGGTGATGGCCGCCGTCGCCGTTGGACCCGCCGGACTGCTCACCCCCGGCACGGTGGTCGACCTGCCCTTCGCGGTCGAAACTCCCGCCGGGCTACCGGCCCCGTCGCTGTCGATCGGCAACCTGCACGTGCGCTGGGAGATTCGGGCGGTCGTCGACCTGCCGCTGCAGTTCGACCCGCAACTATCGCTCGACCTGCTCGCCGTCACCGCCACCCGGCAGCCCAGTGATTCCAGGCAGGCAGGGGACCTCGACACCGACTGAGCGGCGGATTGAGAAGGCGGAGTGCTGGGTAGCATCCGGTTCTCCTGTTGGACAGCGCACGCCGGGCGGAGCAGCCTGAGGGTATGGAATACACACACCTCGGTCGTTCCGGCCTGTCAGTCTCGCGCCTGTGCCTCGGCACGATGAACTTCGGGCCGGAGACCGACGAGCCCACCTCGTTCACGATCATGGACTCCGCCAGGGCGGCGGGCATCAACTTCTTCGACACCGCCAACGTCTACGGCTCCAAGCAGGGTCGCGGCGCCACCGAGAGCATCCTGGGCCGCTGGTTCGCGCAGGGCGGTGCGCGGCGGGAGGACACCGTGCTGGCCACCAAGGTCTACGGCACCATGTCCGACCGGCCCAACGACTCCAAGCTGTCGGCGCTCAACATCCGCCGCTCGTTGGATGAGAGCCTGAAGCGCCTGCAGACCGACCACATCGACCTCTTCCAGTTTCACCACGTGGACCGCGACACCCCGTGGGATGAGATCTGGCAGGCCATGGAAACCGCCGTGGCCCAGGGCAAGATCCTCTACGCCGGCAGCAGCAACTTCGCCGGCTGGCACATCGCCACCGCCCAGGCCGAGGCCCGCCGCCGCAACTTCACCGGACTGGTGAGCGAGCAGTCTCTGTACAACCTGCTCAAGCGCGACATCGAGCGCGAGGTCATCCCCGCCGCGCAGGCCAACGGGATGGGCATCATGCCCTGGTCGCCGCTGGAGGGCGGCCTACTCGGCGGTGTGCTGCGCAAGGAACGCGACGGCAGCCGGCGGGTCTCCGGTGCCAACGCCGAGAAGCTCGAGAACAACCGCGCGGCCATCGGGGCCTACGAGGACTTCGCCGCCGAACTCGGCACCGAGCCGGGCGACCTGGGCCTGGCCTGGCTGATGCACCAGAAGGCGGTGACAGCACCGATCATCGGCCCGCGCACCATGGACCAGCTGAACGCCGGCCTCCGCGCCGTGGACGTCACACTCGACCAGGCGGCCCTGACCCGGCTCGACGAGATCTTCCCTGGCTTCAAGACCGCACCCGAGGACTACGCCTGGTGACGCCCGCATCCGGCCTCAGCGTTCTGTTCATCGGCGGCACCGGCGTGATCAGCGCCGCCGCCGCCGACCTGGCCGTGGCCCGCGGCCACCGGCTCACCGTGCTCAACCGCGGCCAGTCCACCCTCCGGGCGGTGCCCGCCGCCGCGGAGGTGCTCACCGTGGACGTGCGTGACCCCGCCGCGGTGCGCTCCGCGCTCGGCGACCGCCGGTTCGACGTGGTGGTGGACTTCGTCGCGTTCACCCCCGAGCACGTGCGGGCCGACATCAGTCAGTTCGCGGGCCGCACCGGCCAGTACGTGTTCATCAGCTCGGCCTCGGCGTACCAGAAGCCGCCCGCCGCGCTGCCGGTGCGCGAGTCCACGCCGCTGCACAACCCGTTCTGGCAGTACTCCCGCGACAAGGCCGCCTGCGAGGACGTGCTCATGGTGGCGCACCGGGAGCAGGGCTTCCCGGTCACCATCATCCGCCCGTCACACACCTACGACCGCACCCAGATCGCCCTGCTCGGCGGCTGGACCGATATCCACCGGATGCGCACCGGCCAGCCGGTGGTGGTGCACGGCGACGGCACCTCGCTCTGGACCCTCACGCACAGCACCGACTTCGCCAAGGCGCTGGTCGGCCTGTTCGGCCGGTCCCAGGCCGTGGGCGACAGCTTCACCATCACCTCGGACGAGTACCTGCCCTGGGACGCCATTTACGCTGAGTACGCCCGTGCCGCCGGCGCCCCGGCGCCCACCATCGTGCACGTCGCCAGCGACACCATGGCGGCCGAGAATCCCGACTGGAGCGGGCCGCTGCTCGGCGACAGGTCGCATTCGGTGATCTTCGACAACACGAAGGTCACCGGCCTCGTGCCCGATTTCTTCTGCACCACCCCGGTGGCGCTCGGCTTCCGGGAGGCGATCGCCTGGTTCGACGCGCATCCGCAGCAGCAGGTGGTCGACGACCAGCTGAACGCCACCCTCGACCGGCTCGTCGCCGCACACTCGACTGTCAGTACCCACCCGAATCTGGAGCACCCATGACCGCCATCGTCCACCTCGCCCTGCACCTCGACCCCGCTTCGCTCGACGTCGCCCCGGCGATCCTCAACGAGGTTCTCACCGCGACCCGCGCCTGGCCCGGCAACGAGGGCATCGAAGCCATCGTGGACGACGCCGATCCCACCCACGTGATCGTCGTGGAGAAGTGGGCCTCGGCCGCCGACCACACGGCGTATGCCGCCTGGCGCACCACCCCTGAGGGCGTCAGCCGGCTGGGCGAGGTGCTCGCCGGCGTGCCGGTGAAGACCGTGTTCTCCGGGAGCATCCCGCTCGTTTTCTAGTCCCGCGCGATTAGGCGGCGGTGCCGACGCTGTCGGCCGGCACCCGGTGCAGCGCCGCGGCCTGGGCGGCGGCGACGTCTTCGAGCAACTGCTCGAGGAATGCCGACGCGGCCGGGCTCGGCTCGTCCGCCACGGCCACGGCCACCGCCCACTCCGGCACGGTGGCCGGCAGCGGCACGGCCACCAGGTCGTCGGGCCGCTTCAGCGCGAAGCTGGTGGGCACGATGGCCACGCCCAGGTTGTAGCCCACCAGTTCGAGCAGCGGATGCACGTCGTTGACCTCCATGGCCGCCCGGTACTCGAAGCCCGCGGCGGCGAAGGCCCGCCGGGCCAGCATGTGGGCGCCCCAGCCGGCCTGGAAGCCGATCAACGGCTCGGCCCGCAGGGTCTCCAGGTCCACCTCGGCCAGAGCCGCGACCGGGTGGTCCGGATGGCAGAGCGCCACCATCTTCTGGCTGCTCAACGGGTGCAGCCGCACGCCGGGCGGGGTGTCCCCGGTCACCACCACGAGCGCCACGTCGGTGGTGCCGCTGGCCACACCCTCGATGAGCTCGACCGAGCCCACCTGGCGCAGCCGCACCTCCACCCCCTGGTTGGCGGTGCGGAACCGGGCCAGTTCGGCGGGCAGGTCCACCGATCCCAGGCACGGCTCGGCGCCCACGGTGAGCCGCCCGCGCATGAGGCCGCGTACCGCGGCGACAGCATTCTGGGCCGCGGCGGCGCTGGCCAGGGTGCGGAGCGCATCCGTGAGCAACGCCTGGCCGGCGGCGGTGAGCTCGACCCTGCGGGTGCTGCGGATGAACAGCGAGGTGCCGAGCTCGATCTCCAGCGCCCGGATCGAGGCCGACAGGCCCGACTGGGAGATGTGCAGCAGCTCGGCCGCCCGGGTGAAGTGACGTTCGTCGGCGACCGTCACGAAGTGTTCAAGCTGGCGCAGTTCCATTCAGTAAGTCTATGACTCAGTGCGCCCCCGCTCAGAAGCTCCCGCTCTGACCCGCACCCCGTCCCCGGCCGCGAACCGTGCGGAAAGCACCCAAGAACACCGCAGGACGATGCTTGACGGTTTGGGATATACGAACGTTCTGATAGCCTGGGCGGCATGACGACGCGACGCTACGATCCCGAGCGGGCCGACCGCATCATCGACGCCACGCTCGACCTCATCGCCGAGCAGGGACTGGCCGGCGCCACCTACCGCACCGTCGCTGATGCCGCCGGGGTGCCGCTGGGCTCGATGACCTATCACTTCCCCAGCCGCGGCGACCTGCTGTTCGCGGCGTTCTCCAGGTTCGCCGATGTGGCGTTCACCCCGCTGGACGACGCCATGGCCGACCCTGACGAGGACCCCCGCGAGCAGCTGGTGCGCATCGTGCTCACCGACGAGGGCCTGCGCGATCGGATACTGCTGGCCGAACTGTACGTACTCTCGTTTCGCGAGGAGCGCTACGCCGAGCTGAGCAGGGACTGGATGCGCCGGGCGCGCGACGCGATCTCGCCCCGGGTGAACAGCGTGATCAGCGCGAGCGGGGTGAGCCCCGCCGTGCTCGACGCCGTGCAGGAGGGGCTGGGCCTGCACCGCTACTTCCTGCCGGAGGAGTACCCCGAGTCGGTCGTGCGGGCCACCTTCGACGCCCTCATTCCCGCAGCGGACACCCACACCGACGGTGGAGCGCCGGCATGACCGGGCCCGCGAGCACCCGGTCCATTGCCGGACCGGGCGACCCGGCCGGCCCGGCACGCCTGTTGCGCTGGCGGGCGGCCCTGGTGGTCGCATTCTTCGGCACCGGGCTGAGCATGGCCACCTGGGTCTCCCGCACCCCGGCCATCCGCGACACCCTCGACGCCAGCACCGGCGAGATGGGCCTGATCATCGCCGGCCTCTCGGTGGGCTCGGTGATCGGCATCGCGGTCGGCGGGATCCTGGTGGCCCGCCGCGGCGCCCGGTTCGTGGTGGCCTGCGGCATGGCGAGCATCGTGCTCGGCCTCATTGTCGTGGCGGTCGGCGTGATCGCGGCCGAGGGCCTGCTGGTCGCCACCGGCCTCGCCTTCTTCGGCTACGGCATGGGCTCGGGTGAGATCGGGCAGAACGTCGAGGGCGTCGAACTCGAGGTGGCGATGGGCCGCAGCGTCGTACCGGGCCTGCACGGCTGCTACAGCCTGGGCATCTTCGTCGGCGGCCTCCTCGGGCTGCTCGCGAACAGTCTGCACCTGCCCGTGCTCGCGCACCTGATCGGGGTGGCGGCCCTCACCGCCGCCGGCACCCTGTGGCTGGTCGGCCAGCTGCCGCCGCTGACCGGCGCGACCCCGGTCATCGCCGCTGGGCATGCCTCCGCCGGCGATGCCGGGCGGGCGAGCGGTGGTCGACGACTGCCCTGGCTGGATGCCCGCCTCCTGGCCCTGGCCGCGATCATCCTGGGCATGGCGCTGGCCGAAGGCTCGGCCAATGACTGGCTGCCGCTGATCGCCGTGGACGGTTTCGGGCTCACCGCCGCGGTCGGCTCGATCGTCTATGCGTCCTTCGGTCTGTCGATGGCGATCGGCCGGCTCTCCGGTGGGCGCATCATCGACAGATTCGGCCGAGCCCCGGTGATGCGCGCGAGCGCGGTCACGGCGGCGGTGGGCATCGGCCTGGTCTCGTTCTCCCCCGTGCTCTGGCTCGCCGGCGTGGGCGTGCTGCTCTGGGGGTTGGGTGCGTCGCTCGGTTTCCCAGTGGCGCTGTCGGCGGCCGGCGACGACCCGGCGCACGCCGCCAAGCGGGCCAGCGCCGTCGCGACGGCCGGGTACGCCGCGTTCCTGGTGGGCCCGCCGATCCTCGGCCTGCTGGGCGAGCAGGTCGGTCTGCGGGGCGCCATCCTCGTGGTCATGGTCGCGGTACTGGCCACGACCTTCTTCGCCGGTGCGGTGCGCCAGCGCACCTAGCCTCCGCAAACCGTGAGCAGAGCACGCAAAAACGCCCGCGAAGGTGCTTGACTCACCGTTCGCGGAGCTATTTGTCGAGCGGGCGCCAGATCACGATCTGGTTGGACCGGCGGGTGCGGGTGCCTGCGCGCATCGAGATGACGTCGCCGGCCGGGCCGGCCGCGAAGACCCGGCTACCCGGACGGTTGAGCAGTTCGTCGGCCAGCGCCGTTTCCAGGTCGTTGACGCGACTTTCCAGTGCCCGCACGGTGTCCTCGAGCGCGAGAATGCGCCGGATGCCCTCCAGGCTCACGCCCTCGGCACCCAGGTCCGCGATCTCCCGCAGCCGGGCCACGTCGCGCATCGAATAGCGGCGCGAGCGGCCCGGCGTGCGGCCGGGACTGACGAGGCCCAGGCGGTCGTACTGCCGCAGGGTTTGCGGGTGCATGCCCGCCAACTCTGCGGCGGTGCTGATCACGAAGACCCGGGTGTTCTCATCCATAGGGGTGTCGCTAGCCCTTGGCCCTGGCGAGCAGTTCGTCGCGCGGGTTCTCCTTGGGCAGCGCCTCGTTGAACGCGAGCAACTTCTCCTCGGCGTCTTTCGACAGGTGCGACGGCACGGCCACCTGAACCTCGGCGAGCAGGTCGCCGGTGCCCTTGGGGGTGACCACGCCACGGCCCTTGACCCGCAGCACCCGACCGCTCGGGGTGCCGGGGGCAACCCGCAGCTTCACCGGGGGCCCACCCAGGGTGGGCACCTCGATGGTGGCGCCGAGGGCGGCCTCGGCGAACGTCACCGGCACATCCACCCGCAGGTTGAGGCCGTCACGTTCGAAGACCGGATGCTTGCGCACGGTGACGGTGAGCACGATGTCGCCGTTCTCGCCGCCGTCCGGGCTGGGTTGCCCCTGCCCGCGCAGCTTGATCTTCTGACCGTCGGCGACGCCCGCGGGAATCTTGACCTTGATCGGCCGACCCTCCTGCGTCTGCAGGGTGATCTGATCGCCGTGGGTGGCGGTGATGAAGTCGACCGTGGTCGACGCGATCACGTCGCGCCCCCTGGTCGGCCCGCCGGCGCCGCGGAAGCCGCCGGTGGAGGTGCCGAACCGGCCACCGCCACCCTGGGCGCCACGGCCGAACATGCCGCCGAGGATGTCGTCGAAACCGGCCTGCTCGTAGGAATAGCCCTGTTGCCGGGCTCCCCCACCGAACATGCCGCCGAAGACGTCGTCGAAGCCACCTTGCTGGCCGCCCTGGCCGGGGGCGGTGAAGCGTGCCCCACCGCCCATGGCACGCACGGCGTCGTACTCCTTGCGCTGTTCGGGGTCACCGATCACCGAGTGGGCCTCGCTGATCTCCTTGAACTTCGCCTCCGCCGCGGGGTTACCCGGGTTGGAGTCGGGGTGGTACTTACGAGCCAGCTTGCGATACGCCTTCTTCAGGTCGGCCGCGGAAACGTCTTTCGAGACCCCGAGAACCTTATAGAAGTCCTTGTCGAACCAGTCCTGGCTAGCCATCGCTCGGTACCTGCACGACGACCTTGGCTACCCGCAGCAGCGAGGATCCGAGGTAGTAGCCGGTCTCGACGACGTCGCCGACGGTTTCCACGTCGATGTCAGGAGTGGGCATCTGGAAGATGGCCTCGTGCACGGTGGGGTCGAACACGTCGCCGACCGAGCCGTAAGGCTTGAGGCCGATGCGCTCGGTGCTGGCGCGCAGCTTCGCGGCGATGGTCGCGAAGGCGGAGTCGCCCTCGAGGTCGCCGTGCTTCTCGGCCCGGTACAGGTCGTCGAGCACCGGCAGCAGCACCTTGACGACCTCGCCGGTGACGCGCTCGCGCTCGATCTCCCGGTTGGCCTCGGTGCGCTTGCGGTAGTTCGCGTACTCAGCGGTGACCCGCTTGAGGTCGGCGAGGTGCTCGCTGGAGGGGTCGGCGGCCTCGAGGTTGGCCGCGTCCAGGATGTCCTGCACGGTCAGCTCGTCTTCCTCGATGCCTTCGGCGGTCGCGGCGTCGTCGGTGTCAGGGGCGTCGCCCTGCTTCACCTCCGAGGCCTCGGTCGCGTCGACCGCCGCGGCCAGTTCGGCCTCGGCGTCGGTCGCAGCGTCGGGCCCGCCCGCCGCGGGGGCGCCCGATTCGGGCGCTCCCGCAGCAGCGTTCTCGTCTTCGGGACGGAAATCGTCCGGACGGTTGACGTCTGTCATTACTTCTTCGCTTCGTCCTCGTCGTCGACAACCTCGGCGTCGACAACGTCTTCGTCGGAGTTGGCCGACTCGGTGGTCGGCTCGGTGCTCTCGGACGCGCCGGCCGCGGCATCCGCCTGGCTGGAGGCGTAGATGGCCTCGCCGAGCTTGCCCTGGCTCTCGTTCAGCTTGTCGAACGCGGTCTTGACCGCGTCGTCGTCGTCGCCGGCGAGAGCGGACTTGAGAGCGTCGACGTCGCCCTGCACCTCGGACTTGACGTCCTCGGGCAGCTTCTCGTCGTTCTCCTTGATCAGCTTCTCGATCGAGTAGGCGAGCTGCTCGGCCGTGTTGCGGGTCTCGGCCGCTTCGCGACGACGCTTGTCCTCAGCGGCGTGCTCTTCACCCTCGCGAACCATGCGCTCGATGTCTTCCTTGCCCAGCGCGGTGCCGCCGGTGATGGTCATCGACTGCTCCTTGCCGGTGCCCTTGTCCTTGGCGGACACGTGCACGATGCCGTTGGCGTCGAGGTCGAAGGTGACCTCCACCTGCGGGATGCCGCGCGGCGCCGGCGCGATGCCGGTGAGCTCGAAGGTGCCCAGGTTCTTGTTGTCGCGGGTGAACTCGCGCTCGCCCTGGAAGACCTGGATGGCCACGGACGGCTGGTTGTCATCGGCCGTGGTGAAGGTCTCGCTGCGCTTGGTGGGGATGGCGGTGTTGCGCTCGATGAGGCGCGTCATGATGCCGCCCTTGGTCTCGATGCCGAGGCTCAGCGGGGTGACGTCGATGAGCAGAACGTCCTTGCGCTCGCCCTTCAGCACGCCGGCCTGCAGCGCGGCGCCCACGGCGACGACCTCGTCGGGGTTGACACCCTTGTTCGGGTCCTTGCCACCGGTCTCGGCTTTGACGAGCTCGTACACGGCGGGCATCCGGGTGGAGCCACCGACGAGAACAACGTGCGCGATGTCTTCGACCTTTACGCCGGCTTCACGGATGACGTCCTGGAACGGCTTCTTCGTGCGGTCGAGCAGGTCCTCGGTCATCTTCTCGAACTGGGCGCGGGTGAGCGTCTCGTCGAGGTTGGCCGGGCCGTTCTCCGTCAGCGACAGGTAGGGCAGCTGGATGCTGGTGGACATGCTCGAAGAGAGTTCCTTCTTGGCCTGCTCCGCGGCTTCCTTGAGGCGCTGCTTGGCGATCTTGTCCTTGGAGACGTCGACGCCGGTGGAGTCCTTGAAGCGCTTGATCAGGTGATCAACGATGCGCTGGTCCCAGTCGTCGCCACCGAGGCGGTTGTCGCCGGCGGTGGAGCGCACCTGGATGGTGCTGAAGTCGTCGTCCTTGCCCACTTCGAGCAGGGACACGTCGAAGGTTCCGCCACCGAGGTCGAAGACCAGGATGAGCTCGTCTTCCTTGCCGCGGTCGAGGCCGTAGGCCAGGGCGGCCGCGGTGGGCTCGTTGATGATGCGCAGCACGTTGAGGCCGGCGATCTCGCCGGCTTCCTTGGTGGCCTGACGCTCGGCGTCGTTGAAGTAGGCCGGAACGGTGATGACGGCATCCGTCACCTTGTCGCCCAGGTACTGCTCGGCGTCGCGCTTGAGCTTGGCGAGGATGCGGGCGGAGATCTCCTGCGGGGTGTACTTCTTGTCGTCGATGCCGACGGTCCAGTCGGTGCCCACGTGGCGCTTGACCGACGAGATGGTGCGGTCGACGTTGGTGACGGCCTGACGCTTGGCGGTCTCGCCGACGAGTACTTCGCCGTCCTTGGTGAATGCGACGACGGAAGGCGTGGTGCGGAAGCCTTCAGCGTTTGCGATGACGGTGGGTTCTCCACCCTCGAGAACGGCCACCACCGAGTTGGTGGTTCCGAGGTCAATGCCGACTGCACGAGCCATGTGAGAGTATCTCCTTCAAAAGATTGGGTTCAAGGCGTATTTCTAAGACTTGAGTGTTGCTGGCTCAAGTGTGGCACCGCCCGAAAACCGAGTCAAGCTGAGCCGGCCAAAGTTGAGTCGAGGAGGCTCAACTCTCAGCATCTTCACAAGAAAGGGCCAGCTGAAGATGGTGGGAGAATGACGTGTGCCGCCCTCCTCCTCTCCCAGCCCCGACCCCACCGCGGACTCCGTGCGTCGGCGGGCCGTGCTGGCCAAGCTCCCGCGGATGCACCGGCTCGACGGTTCGGCCATCCGCGTGCTGCTCGTCGACGACGAGGACACCCTCACCAACCTGGTGAGCCTGGCGTTGAGTTACGAGGGGTGGCTCGTGGACGTGGCCCACACCGGGCAGGATGCGTTGCGCGCCTACCGGGAGAACCGGCCCGACGTCGTGATCCTCGACATCATGCTGCCCGACACCGACGGGCTCAGCGTGCTTCGGCACCTCCGCACGGGCGGGTCCACCACGCCCACCCTCTTCCTCACCGCCAGGGACTCCGTGGACGACCGGATCATCGGCCTGACCGCCGGCGGCGACGACTACATGACCAAACCGTTCAGCCTCGAGGAGTTGGTGGCCCGGCTGCGCGGGTTGTTGCGCCGCGCCGTGCAGGCCGTTCCGGATGAACAGGCCGCGCTGGTGGTCGGCAGCCTGAGTCTCGACGAGACCAGCTATCAGGTGCGGCGCGGCGACGCCGACATCATGCTCACCACCACCGAGTTCGACCTGTTGCGCTTCTTCATGCGCAACCCCATGCGGGTGCTCAGCCGGGCCCAGATTCTCGATGAGGTCTGGAACTACGACTTCGCCGGCAAGGCGAGCATCGTGGACCTGTACGTGTCGTACCTGCGCAAGAAGATCGACGCCGAGCGCGCCCCGATGCTGCACACGGTGCGCGGCGTCGGCTACATGCTGCGGCCCGCCGAGTGAGCGCGGTCGACCCTTCGGCGCCGGTCCCCGAGCGGGGCGAGGCGCCCTGGACGCTCCGCCGCCGGTTGGTGGTGGGCATCGCCGGTGTCGTGGCCGCCGTGCTGTTCGGCACCGGCCTGTTGAGCATCCTGGTGTTGAGCACCTCCACGAACACCGTGGCCGACACCCAGCTCACGGCCTCACTGTCGGCCTTGAGCCGGTCGGTCGACAAGTACAGGGGGCCGCCAGGTGTCGGCGGGCGCGAGCACGTGCACGTGCACGGCGGCGGCGGCACCGTGAAGACTTTCGTCGACTTCGTCGGCCATGGGCGCGGCACGGTGATCGCGGTGGTGACCAATGACGAGGTCGCCGACTCCGCCCTGTTCTCCGACACCGGTGCCGTCGCCCTGTCCGCCGACGTGACCGCGGCCATCGAGCTGATGGCCGCCGACCCCGACTTCTCGCCGGCCAATCAGAGCCTGGACCTGGGCGAACTGGGCACCTACCGGGTCGCCACCGTCGTCAATGACGGCGAACTGTTGGTGGCCGGGGTGCCACTGGAGGCCGCCGAGACGGCGTTGCTGCGCCAGGGTGTGGCCATCGCGATCCTCACCGTGCTGGCGCTTGCCGGCACCGTGCTGGGCACGATCCTGGTGGTGCGCATCGCGCTGCGGCCGCTGGCCAGGGTGATCGACACAGCCGTCGAGGTGTCGGCGTTGCCGCTGGACGTGGGCGACTTCGGCATCTCCACCCGGGTTGCGGCCGCCGACACCGATCCGCGCACCGAGGCGGGCAAGGTGGGCGAGGCGCTCAACCAGCTGCTCGACCACGTCGACACGGCCCTGAGTGTGCGGGCCGCGACCGACCGGCGCATGCGCCGATTCGTGACGGATGCCTCCCACGAGCTGCGCACCCCCCTCGCGGCCATTCTGGGCTACGCCGAGCTGACCCGGCAGGACAGCGCCGAGTTGCCCGAGATCACCGAGTACTCGCTGGCCCGCATCGAGTCGGAGGCACGGCGGATGAGCTCGTTGGTGAGTGACCTGTTGCTGCTCGCCCGCCTCGACGAGGGCCAGGACCTGCACGTGGAGGACGTCGACCTCGCCGACCTGCTGCTGACCGCGGTCAACGATGCCAGGGCCTCCGCGCCGGCGCACGCCTGGCGGGCCGAGGTGCCGGACACGGCCGTGACGGTGCGCGGCGACCGGGAACGCCTGCACCAGCTGGTGGCGAACCTGCTCTCCAACGCCCGGGTGCACACCCCGCCCGGAAGCACCGTGACCGCACGACTGCGGGTGGGGCCGCCCGGCATGCCTGTGCAACTGAGCGTGCAGGATGACGGGCCGGGCATCGCCGACGACCTGTTGCCGGTGATCTTCGAGCGTTTCGCGCGCGGCGACGCCTCCAGGGCCTCCCAGGGGGCTGGCGGTACCCGCAGCACCGGCCTCGGCCTGGCGATCGCGCTGTCGATCGCCGAAGCGCACGGCGGCACCATCCGCGCGCACTCCTCCCCCGCCGGCACCCTCATCACGGTGACCCTGCCCACCCCGGCGCCGTGATTGCGCCTGCCGTGACCCCCCGCCTCGTGGTGGTGCTGCCGGTGCTGCCGCTGATGGTGGGCGCCAGCTTTGCGGTGGCCGAGTGGCCCCTGCACGTCACGGTGCTGCCGCCGTTTCTCACGGATGCCGCCCCCGGCGACGTCGCCGCCGCCATCCGTAGCGCCGTGGCCGACCAGGCGCCGCTCACGGTGGTCGCCGGCCCCGACGAGCTGTTCGGGCGGCGGCACGACATCCCCGTCACCCTGATGCTCCCGCACGAGGGCCTCGCCCGGCTGCACCGCACCCTGGTCGCCGCCGTGCGCCCGTTCGCGGCCGCCCCCGAGGAACCGGCCTTCACCGGCGCCGGCTTTCGCGCCCATGTCACGCACAAGCCGCCAGCGCGCATCCACCCCGGCGACACCCTCACCCTCAGCCAGCTCGCCCTGGTCGACATGATCCCGCGCGCCGACACCGCCGGCCGCACGGTGCTGGCCACCCACGATTTCGGGGCCGAGCCGTTCTAACCACCCGCTACTTTAGGCGGATGGAGATACGAGAGGCCCGCGAGGGCGACTGGGCCGGGATCTGGCCGTTTCTGCGCGACGTCGTGGCGGCCGGCGAGACCTATTGCTGGCCACGGGACACCAGCGAGGCCGACGCCAGGCAGTGGTGGCTGGGCAAGCCAGGCGGGCGGGTGTTCGTGGCCGAGGACGGCGGCCGGGTGCTCGGCACCGCCGAGCTGCACCCCAACCAGCCGGCCGCCGGCGGGCACGTCGCCAACGCCGGCTTCATGGTGGCCCCGCAGGCCGCCGGCCGCGGAATCGGGCGGGCCCTGGCCGAGCACGTGCTGGCGGAGGCAGCGAACGCGGGATTTCGCGCCATGCAGTTCAACGCCGTCGTGGAGACCAACCACAACGCCGTGCGGCTCTGGCAGTCACTGGGCTTTCGCGTGCTCGCCACCGTGCCCGACGGGTTCAGGCATCCGGTGCACGGCTTCGTCGGACTGCACGTGATGCACCGCTCCCTCGAGGCGGACACGCACGGCGCGTAGCATCCGTCGCCCATTGTTCACCGACCGGCCGTAGGGTGGCCTCATGACCGAGATTCTCGACGGCAAAGGCGCCGCCAGCGCCGCCTCAGCGCCGACCCCCACCCGCGCCTCCGTGCTCGCCTGGAGCCTGTGGGACTGGGGCTCGGCCGCGTTCAATGCCGTCGTCACCACGTTCGTCTTCGCCGTGTACCTCACCGGCTCCTCGTTCGGTGAGGAAAGCGCCGTCGCCGCCCAGCTGGGCTGGGCGCTCGCGATCGCCGGGTTCCTCATCGCCGTGCTCGCCCCTGTCACCGGTGCGCGCTCCGATTCCTCTGGCCGGCGCAAGTTCTGGCTCGGCGTGAACACCTTCATCGTCGTGGCGCTCACCGCCGGCATGTTCTTCGTGCTGCCCAGCCCCGACTACCTGCTGCTCGGCCTGGTGCTGCTGGCCGCGGGCAACGTGTTCTTCGAGCTCGCCGGGGTGAGCTACAACGCCATGCTCGCCCAGGTCTCCACCCCGCGCACCATCGGCAAGGTGAGCGGGTTCGGCTGGGGCATGGGCTACATCGGCGGCATCGTGCTGCTGCTCATCGTGTACTTCGGCTTCATCAACCCCGAGGTGGGCCTGTTCGGCGTCACCAGCGAGAACGGCCTGGCGGTGCGGGTGACCATGCTCATCGCGGCCGGGTGGTTCGGTCTGTTCGCGCTGCCGTTGCTGCTGCGGGTGCCCGAATACCGGGCACCGGATGCCGCGAAACGCGCCAAGGTCGGCTTCTTCCAGTCCTACGTGGAGCTCGGCCGCGACGTCGCCAAACTCTGGCAGACCAACCGTCAGGTGGTCTACTTCCTCTTCGCGAGCGCGATCTTCCGCGACGGCCTGGCCGGCGTCTTCACCTTCGGCGGGGTGCTCGCGGCCTCGGCGTTCGGCTTCTCCCCCGGCGAGGTGATCATCTTCGCGATCGCCGCGAACGTGGTCGCCGGCATCGCCACCATCAGCGTGGGCGTGCTCGACGACAGGCTCGGCGCCAAACCGGTGATCGTAACCGCCCTGGTGGGACTCATCGTCAGCGGCGGCCTGGTCTTCGTGCTGCATGACGGCGGGCAGATCGTGTTCTGGACCGCGGGCCTGGCCCTCTGCCTCTTCGTGGGCCCGGCCCAGTCCGCCAGCCGCACCTTTTTGGCCCGCATCATCCCGGCCGGCCGCGAGGGCGAGGTGTTCGGCCTCTACGCCACCACCGGCCGCGCCGCCAGCTTCCTGGCGCCCACGGCGTTCGCCCTCATGGTCACGCTCTTCGGCGAGACCTACTGGGGCATCCTGGGCATCGTGCTGGTGCTCTTCGTCGGCCTGCTCCTGCTGCTGCCCGTGAAGGCCAGGCAGAACCAGATGAGCTGAGCTGAGCTGAGCCGGGCCTGGCTAGCCGCCCGGCAGCAGGTCGGTCACGGCGAGCGCCCATTCCACCGGCGTGTCGCTGTCGCCGAGCAGCGCGAAGGTGGCTCCGTCGGCGGTCGTGGAGAACGTCATGCCCTGGGAGACGTCGGAGCACCCGCCGGCGAGAGTCGACTCCTCCGCGTTGTCGACGGTGAGGGTCACCGTGGTGTCGGCGTCGCCGCGGCAGGCGACGTAGACCGAGTAGGTTCCGGCGGGCAGGGTCGACGCGCTGAGCGAGAAGGAACCTGGCGCGCCATCCTGGAACGCCCCGTTCTGGGCCAGGATGAACCCGTCTGCTCCACTGGTGGGCACCGCGGTGGCGGCCCACGCCGCTGTCGCCGCAGGATCGACCGCGGGTTCAGCCGTGGTCGCGGTGGGCGTCGCGGCAGCGGCGGGTGTGGCGGTGGCGGTGGGTGTGGCGGGGTCGGTGGGCGCCGGCGTGCCGGGACCGCCCGCCGTGCAGGCGGCCAATCCGGCCGCGAGAGCGACTCCCCCGAGCGTGGTCAGTACGGTTCGACAGGTGTTCCGTGTGTTCCCCATCCATTCAGTCAAGCGCAGTTGCGCCCGCCGAGTACAGGGCCGGCCGAGCCCGGGCGTGTCAGACGGGCCGCCAGATTGCATACACCCGGCTCAGTATTCGAGGTCGTCGATGGCCACCCAGGGCGACGACACGACAGGTTCGAGCACGGCGCGCGGGTCAACCTCGTAGGTCTCCAGCACCACGCTGACACCGGGTGACACGAGCACCTCCACGCTCACGTCGCCGACGACGGGCAGGCTGACCATCCCGCCGCCCTGCTGCACGGCAATCGTGAGCGCGGCGGCGAGCGCGGTCACGTCGCTCGACGTGCGCAGCCGAAACTGGCGCGCGCCGACGGTGAGGGTATGAGCCTGCATCACGCCTCCCTCGGTCGCACCTCAGGCTAGGGCCAAAGCCTGCATGTGTATACAGGCGGCACCGATACGTCATTGTCTGAAATCCCCCAGCCTTTGGGCCGGAGTCCGCGGCACACTAGGACGATGACTACCTCACTGATCCAGAAAGCCGAACTTCTCAACTCGCTGCACGTGCCGGGGACGCCGCTCATCGTCACCAATGTGTGGGACGCGATCACCGCCAAGATCGTCTCCGAAGCCCCCGGCGTGAAGGCCCTGGCCAGCGCGTCACACTCGGTGTCCAATGTGCGCGGCCTGCAGGACGGCGAGGGCCTCAGCGTCGACGAGGCCATCATCGCCGCCCGCATCATCACCGGCGCCACCGAGCTGCCGGTGTCGATCGACTTCGAGAAGGGCTACGCCGCGGATGCCGCCGGTGTGGCCCGGAACGTCCGTCGCCTGATCGAGGAGGCCGGCGCCGCCGGCATCAACCTCGAGGACTCCGTGGGCGCCGCGAAGGCGCCGCAGTTCGACATCGCCACCGCGGCCGCCCGGGTGGCCGCTGCGCGCGAGGGAGCGGACGCGGCCGGGGTGCCCCTGGTGATCAACGCCCGTGTCGACACCCTCGCCGGCGGCGGCGACTGGGCCGAGGCCGTTGAACGCGCCAACGCCTACCTCGGTGCCGGTGCCGACGTGATCTTCTTCCTCGGGCTGAACGACGAAGACACCGTGAAACGGGCCCTCGACGAGGTGAACGGCCGCATCTCCGTGATCGGGCACCCCGGCGCGGTGCCGCTGACCCGCCTGGCCGAACTCGGTGTCTCCAGGGTGAGCTTCGGCCCCGGCACGCTCGGCCTGGCCCTGGCCGCCCTGCAGCGCGCTGCCGCCACCCTCACCGCGCTGGGCGACTACCCCGAGGACCTCGGCTTCCCGTTCACCCTCTGAGGCAGGTTTCCCACACCGCGCGCCGGTGACAGGATGCTCCGTGCACGACCTGCGGACCGGGAGCGAGCATGACGACGTTTGGCATCGAGGAGGAGTACTTCCTCGTGGAACCGCGCACGCTGCGGCCGGCCAGCCTCGCCGACAGCGTCCTGACCGACCTCGACCCGGGGCGGGGCGCCGTGACCCACGAGTTCCTCGCCTCCCAGCTGGAACGGGCCACCGCGGTCTTCACCGATCTGGCCGAGGCGGAGGCCGACCTGCACAAGTTTCGGGCCGACCTCGCGTCGACCGCCCACGCCCACGGCGTGCTGGCGGTCGGCGCCGGCACGCCGTTCGACGCGCATCCGGCACCCACCCTCACCGACGCACCCCGGTACCACCGGATCGGATCGGGCGTGCGCGGGGTGGTGCGCGACCACCAGATCTGCGCCACCCACGTGCACGTGGGCGTGCCGAACCGCGAGGCCGGGGTGCGGGCGCTCAACGCCGTGCGGGTGTGGTTGCCCACCCTGTTGGCCCTCACTGGAAATTCGCCGTTCTGGCGGGGCCGCAGCACCGGTTTCGACTCCTGGCGGGCGGTGATCATGCGGCGGTGGGCCACGACGGGGTGCCCGCCGGCGTTCGCCGACGCGAACGACTACGACCGGCGCATCCGCCGGCTGGTCGGGGTGGGCGGCACCGTCGATACGGCCACCGTGGCCTGGTACGCCCGGCTCTCCGAGCTGCATCCCACCGTTGAGGTGCGGGTGGCCGACGCCCAACTCGACCTGGCGCCCACCCTGCTGCTGGCGGCCCTCACTCGCGCGCTCGTCGTCACCGCCCTGGCCGACGCCGAACGGGGCACCCGCCCGCTCGATGTGGAGCCCGAGCTGCTCGATGCGGCGTTGTGGCAGGCCTCGCGCGACGGCCTGCGCGGAGAGCTGCTCGATCCGACCACGCGCACGCTCGAGCCGGCCCGCGCGGTCGTGGCCACTCTGCTCCGCCAGGTCGACGAAGCGCTGCACCAGGCCGGCGACGGGCCGCGTGTCACCGCCCTGCTCGAACGTCTGGAGCGGGCGGGCACCGGCGCCAGGCAACAGCAGCGGGCCTTCCACCACGGCGGGCTTTCCGGGCTGCGCGGCTTGCTCGAATCGTCGTTCACCCGAGGAGAAATCTCCGGTGGCTAGGGTGAACCATGCCCACCTTCGCCAGCCACGACGGCACCGCCCTGCACTACGACCTGCTCGGCCGCGCGGCGCCCGGTGCGGACGCCCGCCCACCGGTGATCGTGCTGGCCGGCGGGCCTGCCCGCCATCCGGTCTACCTGGGCGATCTGGCCGGGCTCAGCAGCACCCGCACCCTCGTGCTTCTGCACCAGCGTGGCGTGGGTGATTCGCCGCCGTCTCCCACCGCGGCGGCCGCGACCTGGCCGGAACTCGCCGACGACGTGGAGGCGCTCCGCCGCCATCTGGACCTGCCCGAGATCGAGCTGCTCGGCCACTCGGCCGGCACCAGGGTGGCGCTGTCCTACGCCGCCCGCTACCCGCAGCGCCTGACCAGCCTGTGTCTGATCACCCCGCCGGCACAGTGGATCCTGGCCACCCCCGACGACAGTCCGGGCATCATCGCCGCCCACCGCGATGAGTCCTGGTACGCCGACTACGTGGCGCACCGGCTGGCGGCCACGGCCGCGAAGAGCGCCTCCGACCTCAACCATCTCTTTCCCTACCTCGCCCCGATCGCGTGGGCGCGGTGGACGCCGGCGGCCCAGCAGCACGAGGCGACGGGCGCCTGGCACCCGGCGGCGCAAGACAGCTTCTTCGCGGATGCCGACCCCACCGGCATCGTCGACGGCCTGGCGCAGGTGCACTGCCCGGTGCTGATCGTCGCGGGCGCCGCAGACGGGCTCACCGGGCACGCCCCGGTGCTGGCGCTGGCCGGGCTCTTCTCCGACGGCCGGGCCGTGAGCATCGCCGACGCCGGGCACTACCCGTGGGTGGAGCAGCCCGCCGCGTTCGCGGCGGCCCTGGCCGGTTTCTATCCCGACGGCGCGGCGGCGGCCTAGCTCGGGGCCAGGATCTCCGTGACGAAACCCGCGGACCGCTCCTGCAGCATGCTGATCCGCTCCTGGCGGGCGGCGTCCACATCGAAGCCGATGTAGGCCATGGACGGGAGCTTCCGCACGTTCACGGAGCACTGGAACTCCGCGCAGATCCAGATGGCGACGGTGTCGCCGTTGCGGCCGGCCGCCCCGGCCCGCTGGGCGCTGTAGAGCACCACGTCGTTGGGCAGTTTCACATCGCGGCACCACGAGCACTGGGCGCGTCGGGGCGGGGACGCATCCGCTTGCCGCAGCACGATGCCGACAGGTTCGCCGTCGACGGGAACGACGGCGTAGGAGCGCCGCTTCATCTTGGGGTCGATCCAGCCGAGGTAGTCCAGCTGGGCCCAGTCGATGGTGTTCAGGTCGGCCGGCAGGGTGATGTCGGCGACGACCTTGCGGGAGGCGTTCACGAAGGTGGCCTTGATGGTGCTGGTGTCGAGCGGGAGCATGCGGGTCTCAATCGGTGATGTGGTCGGGATGCTGCGGGTCGGGATGCTGCGGGCCGGGCTGGTCCAGATCGGCCCTGGGCCAGTTCCGCAGTGACGTGTCGATGGCGTCGAGCACGCGGGCCCAGCTCACGGCCGCGGCTGGCTCCGAATGGTCGAACCCGCCGCCGGACTCGAGCGTGACGAAGCCGTTGATGGCGCTGCCAAGCAACCGCACAGCGTGGACCTCGTCGTGCGGGGAGAGACCGTAGCCGCTCACGATGGCCCGCGCCGCCCGGGCGATGACCCGGCCCGCACCGCCGTCGGCAGCGTCGGCAGCTTCGGCCGAGACGCGCCGCTGCGCCGCCTGCCAGCGGCCGGGGTGGGCGAGAGCGTAGTCGCGGTGGGTGTCGGCGAAGGCGAACAGGGCCTCCCGGCCGGCTTTGCCGGGCAGCGCCTCGGCCAGGGCGTCGGCGAGTTCCTGCAGGGCGAGGGCGGCGGTGAGGTCGAGCAGGCCGTCGAGGCCGGTGATGTGCGAGTAGATGCTCGCCGGGCGCACGGCGAAGCGGCGGGCGAGGGCCGACACGGTCACGGCCGGCAGGCCGGCCTCGTCGGCGAGGTCGGCCGCGGCCCGTACCAACTTGGCCTCGGTGAGTCCGGGACGCTTCACGAATACTCCTATGGTCTGTAGTCAATTAACTACACACTATAGGAAAATCGCGGTGAGGAAATCAGGGCTGGGCCATCAGGGCCTGCAGGCGCACGAGGGTGCCCTGGAGCACCTCGGTCAGCGGGCGGGCGGCATCCGCACCGGCGTCCAGCCAGTCGGTGAGCGCGACATCGAAGACCAGCACGCCGAACGGCGCCACCAGCGCGGCCGCAGCCGGCTCGACCCCCTCGTTGACCAGGGCCAGCTCGATGGCGGCGGCGAGCCGCGCGGACTTCAGCAGCTCCCGCTCACGCAGCCTGTCGTCGGAGTGGATGATGCTGCGGCGCACGATCATGCCGGGCCGCCACAGGTCGAAGTTCTCCGCGGTCACGGCCTCAAGACCGAACATGACCAGCTCCAGCGGCGTGAGCCCGGCCGGGGCAGCAGCGAGCACGGTGGCGACGACGACGGGGAACTCCCGGTCGCGCAGGAACAGCACCTCGCGCTTGTCGGTGAAGTGCCGGAAGAAGGTGCGGGTGGTGAGGCCGGCCCTGGCCGTGATCTGGGGCACCGTGGTAGCGGCGTAGCCCTGCTCGGCGAAGAGCTCGAGCGCGGCGCTCTCCAGCCGCAGTGCTGCATCCGGTGCCCAACGACTCATCTGCCCAGCGTACCTGGAGGCGGGGTGACTGATGACACGAACTGTCGTTATAGTGATGACATCACGTGTCGTCACCAATCGCACCCGTCCCGGAGGATCCGATGCCCACCAACACCGCCGCCTGGCTCGCCGGGCGCTACGCCGACCTCACCGTGGGCCCGGCGCCGTACACCGCACCAGGCGCGACCGACATCGTCATTCGCAACCGGGCGCTCGCGGTCAACCCGCTCGACACCATCAAGCAGTCCACCGGCGACTTCATGTACCGCTGGCTGCCCTACCCCGCGGTGCTCGGCGAGGATGTCGCCGGCGAGGTGGTGGAGGTGGGCAGCGCCGTGACCCGGTTCCGGGTGGGCGACCGGGTACTGGCCTACGCCGTCGGCATGGAGAAGGGCCGCGACCATGCGGCGGAGGGCGGCTTCCAGCACTACACGGTCGCTCGCGAGCAGCTCGCCGCGCCGCTGCCGCCCGACCTGAGCTTCGAGGACGCGGTGGTGCTCCCGCTGGGGATCTCGACGGCGGCCTCCGCACTGTTCCAGCGGGACCAGCTCGGCCTGCGGCATCCGTCGGTGACGCCGCAGCCGACCGGCCAGGTCGTGGTGGTGTGGGGCGGTGCCACGAGTGTGGGCAGCAACGCGATCCAGCTGGCCGTGGCGGCCGGCTACGAGGTGCTGACCACGGCCTCTCCGCACAACCATGACCGGATGCGCCGGTTGGGCGCCGCCCTGGCCGTCGACTACGCGAGCCCCAGCGCCGTGCCCAACCTCGTGGCCGCGGTGGCTGGCCGCACCGTGGCCGGCGTGCTCGCCGTGGGGACCGGATCCGCCGAACCGGCCGTGACCATCGCCGCCGCAACCGGGGCCAAACGGGTGGCGATGGCGAGCCCGTCGGTGTCTTTCGCCGGCATCCAGGGCGTCAACGTGCACTTCTTGCGCACGATGTCCCGGCTGGTGGGCGGCAACATCGCCCTGCAGGCCCGCTGCCTGGTGCACGGCATCCGGGCCAGGTTCGTCTGGGGCAGCTCCCTGATGACCAACGAGGTCGGCCCGATGCTCTGGGCCGACTACCTGCCGACCGCCCTCGCGGACGGGCGCTACCAGCTCGCGCCTGCGGCGGAGGTCGTGGGCGTCGGACTCGAGCAGGTGCAGCCCGCGCTGGATGCCCTGCGCCGGGGAGTGTCGGCCCGCAAGCTCGTGGTGAGCCTGGTCTAGCCGACCGCCCCGGCATCCGGCAGCAGGATGAACTGGGCCAGGCCCGACGCCACCCCGTTCACCTGCACCTCGAGGGCGTGCACGCCCGGGTGGTACCGCCGGGTGGTGATCGCCCGGAATGAGTGCGACCGGCTCAGTTGCACGGTCTCGCCGGGCGCCAGGGTCACCGTGGTGAGCTTGAAGGTCTTGCCGGTGAGGCTGCCGTTGGCCTTCTGGTGGTGCATCACGTAGTCCACGGCCAGCCGGGTCGGCTCGGTGCCAGTGTTGCGGATGTCCACCGTGAAACCGATCGTGCCGCCGAATTCCAGGGACTCGGAATCGAGCACCGGACCGGTGACGTGCACCTCGGCGGGGTGGAAGCCCAGCTGCGCCAGTGCCTGCGGGTTGCCCTTCTTGACCAGGGTGCGGAGCGCGTGCCGCACCAGCTGGGCCGTGTTCTCATCGGGCTCGGCCAGCCAGGCCGCGGTGGTGGCGGTGACCAGCTCGGGCTGTTGCCGGCTGAGGTCGTTGAGGTGGTTGGCCACCGAGCGGCGCACCACCTCGTTCTCGTCCAGGTACAGCGCGTGCAGCACGGGCAGGGTGACGGTGGGTTCGGCCAGGATCGCCGGCACCCGGATCGCCCAGGGCAGGAACGGCCGGGTGCCCTCCGAGGCCAGCCGGCGCACATCCGGGTCGGGCGAGCCGGTCCAGCTCAGCACGAACTGCATCGCCCGGTTCAGGTCGTGGGCGAGCAGCAGCCGGATGGCGAACTCCGAGGTGAGCCGCGGGGTGAGTTCGGCGAGCATCCGCATGCCGTCGTCGAACGCCACGTCGGTGCCGGCCTCGATGGCCTTCACCGCGATGGCGCTGGTCACCGGCCAGATCAACCAGCCGGTGAAGGGCGCGCTGCCGGCGGCGGCAGCGCGGATGGTGCCGGCGAACGACTCGTAGTCTCCGGGCAGGTCGGCCAGCAGGGCGCCCCGCAGCAGGTCGCTGCGCTCCCGCAGCGAGAGCGGCCCGAGCGCATCCGCGGCGGCCTGCAGATTGGCCAGCGGCGCCTGCGGGGCGGCGGCCTGAATGGCGGCCGCGAGGGCGCGCGCGGTGGGAACACCAATGAGTTCGTCGGCGAAGGGCATGGGGCTCCAGAGTGTGGGTTCGCGGCTCTCCAGCGTGCCACACGCGTGCCGCACGTGCCTGTTGCCGGGGCCCGACCGTGGGTAGCGTCGAGGGCGCACGACCCGTAGGCCGTGCGCCCTCTCTCGCGACCTGAATGGAGCTCCCGAATGAGCGACTGGACCGCCGACGACCTCACCCGCATCGGCGCCGCCGAGGAACTGCAGGTCTCCTCCACCCGCGCCGACGGCAGCCTGCGCCCGTACGTCACCATCTGGGTGGTGCGCGTCGGCGACGAGATCTACATCCGCTCCGCGTACGGCTCCGACAACCCGTGGTTCGTGCGCGCCACGACCAGTGGCACCGGCCGCATCCGCGCCGGCGGGGTGCAGAAGAATGTCACCTTCGCCGCCGCCGCCCCGGAGGCCCACGCCGCGATCGACGCCGCCTATCACGCCAAGTACGACCGCTACGGGCCCGCCATCGTGGGCACCGTCACCGGTCCGAACGCCGAGGCCACGACCTTGCGGTTGGTGCCGCGCGCCGACTGAGAGCGGCCGGGATGAGCGGCCGGGATACGCGGCCGGGATGCGCGCTGGCGGGAGCACCTGGAGCTGAACTCGCCCGGCCGCCCGCCGGCAGCGTCGAGCGCCATTGCGCCCGGGCACCACCCTTCGTACCGTGTCAACGAACACTCCCCGGCGAGGCACGACCAACGAGAGGAATGGATCGATGACGACCACGGGCCCACTGCGCGGTATGAGCAACGTGAGCTATTGGGCGGCCGACCACGACGCCGCCACGGCCTGGTACACCGATTTGCTGGGCATGGAGCCCTACTTCCGCATGCCCGGCTACGTGGAGTGGCGGGTCGGTGACTACGGCCACGAGCTCGGCCTGATCGACGCCCGCTACGCCCCAGAGCCGTCGGCGGATGCGCCGGGTGGCGCCGTGCTCAACTGGCACGTCGACGATGTGCGGGTGGCCCTCGACCGGCTCCTGGAGCTCGGCGCCACCCTGCGCGAAGACATCCGGGAGCGCGGCGAGGGCTTCACGACCGCCGCGGTGGTCGACCCGTTCGGCAACGTGCTCGGAGTGATGACCAACCCGCACTACCTGCAGGTGCTTGCCGACGCCACCCCCGACGGCGACGCCGCGCGGGCGGGGCATCCGGCCCCGTAGCAACCGGGTCAGGCGTCGGTGCGGGGCGCCGCGATGACCGCCCGGCTGGCGGAGAGCAGGGCGGCGCTGACCTTCTCGGCGTTGCCGAGGTAGCCGCTGACCATGGCGCCGTCGCGCAACATCATCAGTTCTTCGGCCACCGTCGGATCGTCGATCCCGATCGAGGCCGTGAGCTTTTGCAGCATGGACCGGAACCAGGCGCGGTGTTCGTCGACGACCTTGCGCACCGGATGATCCGCATCCGCGTATTCGGCGGCGGCGTTGATGAACGGGCAGCCGCGGAACCCCGGCGTGCAGGCCTCCCGGCCGATGCCCTCGGAGACCAGGCGGATCGTCTCGTCGACGTTGCCGTGTGCCGCCTCGCTCGCGCCCAGGACCGCGCCCCTCTCCCAGGCGGCCCGGCGCTCGAGGTAGGCCACGATCAGGTCGTCTTTGCTGGGGAAGTGCCGGTAGAAGGTGACCTTGGTGATGCCGGCGCGCTCGATGATCTTGTCGGCGCTGACCGCGCGGAGGCCATGCGCATTCTATTCACGCGATGTTCGTGCCGACAGCCGGCTATCCCTCATTTGCGTGCGTGCCCATCCCTGCTGCAGCACCGATACACCGTCACGGGTCACAGGTAGTGGTCGGCGGTGAGGTCTTGAATGGCGGCCTGGGCGACCTCCCGCCAATTCACCACCCCGTGCGCATCGGAGGCCGGAATCTGGCCGGCTCGACCGAGAAGCCGACGTGCCAGCAGCTCCGGGTTCTCGCACCCGGTCACGACGACAAACGTGACGATGACGTAGGCCCCGCAGTCCTGCTCGATCCGGCGATGAGTTGTCTCTGCGGCTTCGTCGCAGAGGGTGAGCACGTCATCCTCCGCGATCGTCGGCGCCGCGTCGACCACCACGATGAGGTGTCGAAGCGTCGGCCGCTGCAGGCAGACGGAGATACACGCCTGCGCCCGGTGCCGCAGCAACGTGCGCAGAGCCCGCCGCGACGTGGCGGCGGCACCGTTCAGCCCCATCACCACCGTCTGCGCGTGCCGACCGCCGGCCGCGTGCGGCAGCACGACGGCCGGTTCGGCCTGCAGCGCCCCCAGACAGTCGAGGGCGTCGCCGAGCAGCACGACGGCCGACGTGGTCACGGTCTGACCCGCAGCCACGCCGCCGTCACTACGGCGCCTGCTCTGCGCGGCCCTGGCAGGTCACGCACAACTCGGCGTGCGGCACGACCGCCAGGCGGTCCTTCGCGATGGGCTCGAAGCATCCGGTGCAGGTACCGAAGGTCCCCGCGGCGATGCGCCCCAGGGCCCGGGTGATCTGGCCGACGACTCGCTTGCTGGACTGGGTCGTCGACCAGGCCACGACGTCGAGGTGGGGTGCCGCGCGCGGGTCCAGTTCCCCGATGAGGGCTTCCCGCTCGCGAAGCTGGTTCTGGAGAATGCGACGAAAGGCGTCGACGTCGATCCGGCGGCCACGGGTGGCACGGGACAGGGAAGGCTGGGTGATCATGGTTACTCCTACGCGTTAAACGAAAAACGCGCCGCAACTGCGACGCGCTACTGCCGGCCGAACTGACCGAATACCTTGGGGGTCAGTGCGGTGGCGCGCGCGTGAGAGAGCAGAAGAGCACAACACATCCTGCGAAGTCGAGGTGGCGCGTCAACGCGACACCCGTGGCATTGCTGGCGCCCGCACCGACCGGGGTGCGCGGAGCGCATCCGGTGAACGTTCGAGGCGTGGGCATAGCCTCACCATAGCCCGCGCCACAGGAAAGGCAAGTTGGCCTCCGCCCGGCACCCCACCGCGCCATGACTGGCCCACATTTGCTAGTGGAACGGGTGCCCGCACTAGCGAAAGTGGGCCAGTCATGGACTGCCTGGACTGGCAGAGGTTGGCGGGGGCTAGCGGGGCGGGTGGGGTCGGGGGATCTTGCTAGTCGAGGGTGGCTAGTCGCTCCCCCGCGGCCACGGCGTCGCCGGGCGCGGATGTGTGGTGCAGCGTGCCCGCGCTGGTTGCCGTGATGGTGGTCTCCATCTTCATGGCCTCCAGCACCACGACGGGGTCGCCCGCCGCCACGGCGCTGCCGTCCTCGACCAGCCAGGTGATCAGGGTTCCGGCCATCGGTGCGACGACGCCGGGCTCGGGGATGCCGGTGGCCGTATCTGCAGCGGATGCGCCGGACGGAACACCGGACAGCGCGCCGGACAGCGCGCCGACGGCCAGGGCGCCGGCGGGCATCCGCAGCGTGTGCCGCACCCCGTCGATCTCGATCCAGCTGCTGCTGACACCGGCGTCTTCAGGCTCGGGGCGGAGCGCCTCGGCGGGAATCCGCTCGGCGAAGGTCGTCTCGATCCACTGGGTGTGCACGTTCAGGACCTCCCCGTTGACGAAGTCGTCGTCGCGGAGCACCGCCTTGTCGAACGGGAGCACCGTGGCGATGCCCTCGAGCACGAACTCGTCCAGGGCCCGCCGGGCGCGGCGGATGGCGATCTCGCGCGTCGGCCCGGTCACGATGAGCTTGGCCAGCATGGAGTCGAACCGGCCGGAGACCACGGTGCCGGTTGCGACGCCCGAGTCGACCCGGATGCCGGGGCCGGTCGGGGCCTCGAAGCGGGTGATGGTGCCGGGCGTGGGCAGGAACCCGCGCGCGGCATCCTCTGCGTTGATCCGGAATTCGATCGAGTGCCCGGTGGGCGCCGGGGTGGCCGTGACCGACAACGGCAGGCCCTCGGCGATGCGCAGCTGCTCGGCCACGATGTCCACGCCCGTGGTCTCCTCGGTGACCGGATGCTCCACCTGCAGCCGGGTGTTCACCTCGAGGAACGAGATGGTGCCGTCCACGCTGAGCAGGTATTCCACCGTCGCGACGCCCCGGTACTTCGCGGCGGCGCAGATGTCGGCGGCCGAGCGGTGCAGGCGCTCGCGCTGCTCGTCGGTGAGGAACGGCGCGGGGGCCTCCTCGACGAGTTTCTGGTTGCGCCGCTGCAGCGAGCAGTCCCGGGTGCCGAGCACCACGACATTGCCGTGGGCGTCGGCGAGCACCTGCACCTCCACGTGCCGGGGCGCGTCGAGAAACTGCTCCACGAAGCACTCGCCGCGACCGAAGGCGGTCACGGCCTCGCGCACCGCGGCGTCGAACTGTTCGGCCACCTCGTCCAGGCTGCGGGCCACCCGCATGCCGCGGCCGCCGCCACCGAAGGCGGCCTTGATCACGATGGGCAGGCCGTGCTCCTCGGCGAAGGCCACGGCCTCGCTCGCCGAGGCCACCGGGTCGGGCGTGCCGGCCACCAGCGGTGCGCCCACGCTGGCGGCGAGCTGGCGGGCGGCGATCTTGTCGCCGAGCAGGTCGATGCTCTCCGGGCTCGGGCCGATCCAGGTGAGGCCGGCGTCGGTCACCTGGCGGGCGAATGCGGCGCTCTCGGAGAGGAACCCGTAGCCGGGGTGCACGGCGTCGGCGCCACTCGTCACCGCGATGGCGATCAGCTTCTCGGCGTCGAGGTAGGTGGTCGCCGGGCTGTCGCCGTCCAGGCCCCAGGCCTCCCCCGCCAGCCGCACATGCAGGGCATCCGCGTCGCTGTCGGCGTAGACGGCCACGGTGGCCAGGCCCCGGTCGGCGCAGGCGCGGATGATGCGCACGGCGATCTCGCCCCGGTTGGCGATCAGGACTTTCTTCATGGCTGCACCTCGGTCACATCGGCGGAGTATTCGGCGAACGGGCCGACGGGTCGAAACCGGATGCGCGCACCCGGCGGAAGCTGGCCGGCGAGCGGCAGGTGGTGGGTGGCGACCGCGCCGATCACCGGGTACCCGCCGGTGAGCGGGTGATCGGCGAGGAAGAGCACGGGCTGCCCGTTCGGCGGGATCTGGATCGCGCCGGAGACGGTGCCCTCGCTGGGCAGTTCGGCATCGACGACCCGGGTCAGCGAGTCGCCCTCCAGGCGCAGCCCCACCCGGTTCGACCGCGCGCTGACCAACCAGCTCTGGCCGGTGAGCGAGGCGACGGCGTCGGAGGAGAACCAGTCGGTGCGCGGGCCGAGCACCACATCGAGCACCACCTCGGCGCTCGTCTCGACGGCAGAGCCCACCGCACCCGCAGCCGGGCCGGGCAGGGCGACCGCCGCGATGCCGCGGGAGGGCACCGCGACCGGCAGCACGGTGCCGGCGATCACCGGGTCAGGGCCGAGGCCGGCCAGAACGTCGGTCGACAGGCTGCCGAGCACCGGCGCCAGGGCGAAGCCGCCGCGCACGGCGAGATAGCTGCGGATGCCCGTGGTCGGTGCGCCCACGACGAGCTCCTCGCCGTCGGCCAGGGCGAACGGCTGCCCGAAGCCCACGCTGCGGGTGCGGGCGCCGCGGCCGTCGGCATCCGCCGGGGTGATCACGCTGAGCGGCGCCGGTGCCCCGGCGACGGCGACAACCTGCTCGCCGCGGGAGCGCAGCCGGAGCCCGCCGAAGGTCAGTTCGAGGCAGGCCACCCGGGTGGCGTTGCCCACCAGCCGATTGGCCTCCCGCAGCGACACCGCGTCGAGGGCGCCGGAGGAAGACACGCCCATGCTGGCGTAGCCGGGCCGGCCGAGGTCCTGCAGCAGGGTCAGCAGTCCGGGGGTGAGGACCTCCACTCCGTGGCTGACCTCGGTCTCGGCGGCCGGACCGGCCACGGTCTCCGCCGTGGGCACCGGCACGGTGCGCGGCACGGAGCGCGGCACGGGACGGCCGGACACATCCGTGAAGCGCACCCTGTCACCGGGCAGCAGCAGGGCGGGCCGGTCGCGGGACAGGTCCCACATCCGGGCCTCGGTGGTGCCGATCAGCTGCCAGCCGCCGGGGCTTTCGCGCGGGTACACGCCGCTGAAGGTGCCGGCCAGGGCCACCGACCCGGCCGGAATGCGGGTGCGCGGTGAGCTGCGGCGCGGCACGTCCAGCGCGGGGTGGCCCCCGGAGAGGTAGGCGAAGCCCGGGGCGAACCCGGTGAAGCCCACGGCGTACTCGTGGCCGGTGTGCAGCCGCACGACCTCCGCGGCGCTGATGCCGAGCAGGTCGGCGACCTCGTCGAGGTCCTCGCCGTCGTAGGTGACCGGAATCTCGATGAGGGTTCCCTCGCCGGCGACGCGCCCGCCCAGGTCGCGGGAGCGCGCGGCGCGCACGATCTGCTCCGGCGTCACCGCGCTCGGCCGGTAGAACACCAGCAGCGTGCGGGCGCCGGGGATCAGCTCGCCGGTGCCGGTTACGGGGTCGCTGCTGAGCGAGTCGAACAGCGCGAGGGTGCTCTCCAGATCGTCGAGTTCGATCAGGAGCGCGTCGTCGCGCACCGGGAGAAAACGCATGCTGGCTGGCACCCTAGGAGGTTCGCGTCTCGCCCGGCCGCGGCGCGAAGGCGGTGAGGCCGATGCCGGCCGCGGTGAGGGCAGCGCGCACCTGCCGGGCCATCTCGGAGGCGCCGGGGCTGTCGCCGTGCACGCAGATCGAGTCGGCGGTCACCCGGATGGTGCTGCCGTCGATGGCGGTCAGGGTGCCCTCGGTGGCCAGCTGCACCATGCGGGCGGCCACCAGTTCGGCGTCGTGCAGTACCGAGCCGGCTTCCCGGCGCGACACCAGGGTGCCCGCCGGCGTGTAGGCGCGGTCGGCGAACGCCTCGGTCACACTGCGGAGGCCCGCGGCGTCCGCGGCGCGCAGCACCTCGGAGCCCGGCAGGCCGAGCACGGCCAGGGCCGGGTCGATCTCGCGGATCGCGGTCACCACATCCTGGGCCTGGCGCGTGTCGTGCACGATCGTGTTGTACAGCGCGCCGTGTGGTTTCACGTAGGTGACGGTGGTGCCGGCGGCCCTGGCGATGCCCTGCAGGGCCCCGATCTGGTAGATCACGTCGGCGACCAGTTCGGCGCTGGAGACGTCCATGTTGCGGCGGCCGAACCCGGCCAGGTCGCGGTAGCCCACGTGCGCGCCGATGGCCACGCCGGCATCCCGGGCGCCGAGCACGGTCTGGCGGATGACCAGCGGGTCGCCGGCGTGGAAGCCGCAGGCGATGTTGGCGCTGGTGACGATGCCGAGCATCTCTGCGTCGTCGCCGAGGGTCCAGCGGCCGAAGCCTTCGCCGAGGTCGCTGTTCAGGTCGATGGTGCTCATGGGGTGCCTTTCCCGGTTAGACGGTCAGCAGCGAGAAGATCGGGCCCACGGCCATCACGGCCATGTACCAGGTGAGCACGGTGGCGAGGGTGCCGATGATGAGCAGCCACTTCGGGTAGCGGTAGCCGTTCATCAGGTCGCCGCGGAACCAGCCGATGTACATGAAGATGGTGAGGCCGATCGGCAGGATCAGCCCATTGAAGCCGCCGACGAACACCATCAGGGTGGCCGGGGCGGTGCCGATGAGCAGGTAGACCGCCAGCGAGACGACGATGAAGACGATGGTGGCGAGGTCGGCGGCGCGGCCGACGATCCTCTTGGAGAACACGGGCAGGAACGACACCGAGGTGTACGCCGCGCCGATGATGCTCGTGATCGCGGCGATCCAGAAGATCGCGCCGAAGACGCGCAGCCCGAATTCGCCGGCCGCTGCCTGGAATGCCTGGGCGGCGGGGTTGGCCGCGGTGCCCGAGGTGTCGATGGCCACGCCGCCGGCGACCACGCCGAGGATGGCCAGGAACAGCACGTAGCGCATGACGCCGGTGACCAGGATGCCGTTGAACGCCGCGCGGTTGACCTGCTTGACGTGCTCCACGCCGGCGGTGCCGCTGGCGAGCAGGCGGTGGGCGCCGGCGTAGGTGATGTAGCCGCCGACGGTGCCGCCCACGATGGTGGTGATGGTGGCGAAGTTGATCTCGTCGGGGAACACGGTCTGGCGCAGGGCATCCCCGATGGGCGGTTGGGAGATGAAGGCCACGATGATGGTGAGCACGATCATGACGAGGCCGGCGATGACCACCACCTTGTCGACCACCGCCCCGGCGCGCTTGGCGAGGAAGATCGCGATCGCGAAGAGGGCGCTGAGCAGCCCGCCGATCTTCGCGTCCAGTCCGGTCAGCACGTTCAGGCCAAGGCCGGCACCGGCGATGTTGCCGATGTTGAAGACCAGGCCGCCGAGGATGACGAGGAAGGCGAGCACGAACCCGCTGCCGGGGATGGCGAGGTTGGCCAGCTCGGGGGCGCGCTTGCCGCTGACCGTGATCATGCGCCAGATGTTCAGCTGCACGGCGAAGTCGATCAGGATCGAGGCGAGGATGCCGAAGGCGAACGCGGCGCCCATCTGCGCGGTGAAGGTGGCGGTCTGGGTGATGAAGCCAGGGCCGATGGCCGAGGTGGCCATCAGGAACAGGGCGCCGATCAGCGCGGTGCGGCGGCTCTTGGCGATGCTGCGCACGCTGGCGTGCTCGGTGGATGTGGTGGATGGCGTGGTGTCGGTCGAGTCGGTCAAGGGGCACATCCGTTCATCGAGGGCAGCGGTCCGGCGGATACGGCAGAAGTAGGCGGGGATCGGTACCCCACAAAACGAGCCTAGGTGTGTGAACGATACGTTATCGATTGTTGAACAATCAATCGCATGAAGAGTTTGTTTCGGGCATGTTTCGGTGAACAAGGAGACTCGCACCGCCGACACGATGCGCGAGCCCGTTCGCTAGAGTGGCGTCGTGGCGGATCATGACGAAGCGGATGACAGCAATTCCCGTGCCGATCAGGCCGCCGAAAAGCTTCGCCGACTGCTGATTGCCGGCGACCTCGTGCCCGGCCAACGCCTGTCGGAATCCGCCGCCAGCGAGCGGCTCGGCGTCTCCCGCAACACCCTGCGCGAGGCGTTTCGGATGCTCACGCACGAGCGGCTTCTGGTGCACAAACCGCACGCCGGGGTGTTCGTGGCCGTGCCGTCGCTCGCGTCGATCATCGACATCTACCGGGTGCGCCGCATGATCGAGTGCCAGGCGCTGCGCTCCTCGCCGACCCGGCACCCCGCTAGCCGGCGGATGTCGGCCGCCGTGGCATCGGCGCAGGCCAGCCGTGACGCCGATGACTGGATCGCGGTGGGCACGGCCAACATGGAGTTCCACTCCGCCATCGTGGCGCTCGCCGACAGCGACCATCTGGACCGCCTCTACGCGAACATCTCCGCCGAATTGCGGCTGGCCTTCGGCCTGCTCGATGACCCGGAGTACCTGCACCGGCCCTACGTCGACCGCAACGCCGCCGTGCTCGAGCTCTACCTGGCCGGGGATTCGGCGGCGGCCGCAGCCGTTCTGGAGGACTACCTGCTGCAGTCCGAACGCACGATAGTGGCCGCTTACGCGCGCCAGCTGCCCGCCTGAACCGGTTCCGCATCGCGGCCGGGCTGATTGATCTCGGCCCACACCGCATCCAGCGAGAGCCCCACGACCTGGGCGATCGCGGCGATGGTGGGGAAGGCCGGCGTCGCGACCCGGCCGGACTCGATCTTGCGCAGGGTTTCCGGCGAGACACCGGCCTCGAGGGCGGTCATGAGCATCGAGCGCTCGCCTCTGGCCTGCCGCAGCAGGGCGCCGAGGCGCGCTCCACGCTCGACCTCTGCGGGGGTGAGCGGCAACCGAACCATGCCCCCGATTCTACCGGGATAATATGGCCGGTATAGTTATTGGTCTGGCACGCGTACGGAAGGCACCGCATGATCGAGATTCTCACCCCCACCGAGCTGGTCCGCGCCCGGGAGACCGGCGCGCTGGTCGGGCACATCCTGCAGACCCTGAAGGGTCAAAGCACCGTGGGCACGAACCTTCTGGACATCGACCGGTGGGCCAAAGCCATGATCCTTCAGGCCGGTGCGGTGTCGTGTTACGTCGATTACGCACCGTCGTTCGGCCGCGGGCCGTTCGGCCACTACATCTGCACGGCCGTCAACGACGCCGTGCTGCACGGGCTGCCGCACGACTACACGCTGGCCGACGGCGACCTGCTCACCCTCGACCTCGCCGTTCTGCTGAACGGGATCGCGGCCGACTCGGCGATCAGCTTCATCGTGGGCGAGACCCAGCCCGCAGCGAGCCTCGCGATGATCAGCACGACCGAACTCGCCTTGGCCGCCGGCATCGCGGCGGCCGGGCCCGGGGCCCGCATCGGCGACATCTCCCATGCCATCGGCACCGTACTCACCGAGGCGGGGTACCCGATCAACATGGAGTTCGGCGGTCACGGCATCGGCTCGACGATGCACCAGGACCCACACGTGTCGAACGACGGGCGCCCCGGCCGGGGCTACACCCTGCGCCCCGGCCTGCTGCTGGCCCTCGAGCCGTGGATCATGGCGGACACCGCCCGGCTCGTCACCGACGCCGACGGCTGGACGCTTCGCAGCGCGACCGGCTGCCGCACCGCGCACAGCGAGCACACCATCGCCATCACCGACGACGGAGCCGAGATCCTCACCCTGCCCACCCGCTGACCGGTGAGCGGTTCCCGCTAGATCAGGGCCTGCTTCTCCAGCTGCTCGTAGCTCCGGGTGGCGTCGACCCTGGCCGCCCAGAGCACGGTCTGACCGGTGGCCAGGGACTTTTTCACGTCGATGATGCGCTGGTTGCTGCTGCCGCGGAATTGCAGCTTGAAGTCTTTCTTGGCGAGGTCGAACCGGCCGTCCACCAGGATGTCGATCTGGTCGAGCAGCTCGAGCTTGTCGGGGCTCTCGAGCAGCAGCTCCTCGTAGGTGTAGCCGGTCCACGACCAGATGTCCTTGCTGGCCCCGAACTCCGCGCGCACCCGGCGCACCAGGGAGAGGCACACTCCGGTGTTCACGAAGGGTTCCCCGCCCAGCAGGGTGAGGCCCTGCACATACGGTTGGGCCAGGTCGGCGAGGATCCGGTCCTCCAGCTCGTCGGTGTACGGCGTGCCGTAGCGGAAGTTCCAGGTGGCCTCGTTGAAGCAGCCCTCGCAGGCGAACAGGCATCCGCTCACGTACAGGCTGCAGCGCACGCCCTCGCCGTCGACGAACATGAACGGCTTGTAGTCGCCGATGAAGCCCTGGCTGAGCTTGTCGGAAAGCCACTCGCCGGGCTTCGGGTTGCGCATGACGGATGCCTAGAGGGAGCCGCTGACGCCGGTGGCGCCGGCCATGTGCTTGACCCTGGAGACGATCTCCTGGTGGCGGCCGTGCACCATCGGGCGGGCCTGCGGGTTGCCGAGGTAGCCGCAGGTGCGCTTGACCACATCGCAGCTGGCCGGGTCGTCGTTGCCGCAGTCCGGGCAGGCGAAGCCGCGCTCGGTGGGGGTGAAGTCGCCGGAGAAGTCGCACTTGTAGCAGCGGTCGATGGGGGTGTTGGTGCCGAGATAGCCCACCCGGTCGTAGGCGTAGTCCCAGACGGCTTCGAGCGCCTTGGGGTTCTGCTGCAACACCGGGTACTCGCAGTAGTGGATGAAACCGCCGGAGGAGAAGACGGGGTAGTCCTTCTCGAAGTCGAGCTTCTCGAACGGGGTCGGGTTCTTGCGCACGTCGTAGTGGAAGCTGTTGGTGTAGTAATCCTTGTCGGTGATGTTCTCCACCGAGCCGAATTTGACCTTGTCGAGGCGGGAGAACCGGTCGGTCAGGCTCTCGCTCGGGGTGGAGTAGACGCTGAACTGGTAGCCGTACTCGGCGCTCCAGGCCTTGGTGCGCGCGTCGAGGGTCTTGAGAATCTCGAGCGTGAACGCCTTCGCCTCGGCGTCGCCCTCCCAGGCGCCGCCGAAGAAGGCCGCGGCCACCTCGTAGAGGCCGATGTAGCCCAGCGACACCGTGGAGCGGCCGCCCTTGAAGAGGGTGTCGACGGAGTCGGTGCGGGCCAGCTGCTGGCCGAACGCACCGTAGACGTAGAGGATCGGGGCGTTGGCGGGGGTCGCCTGCTTGCACCGTTCGATGCGGTAGACCAGGGCGTCGCGGGTGATGGCGAGTCGCTCTTCGAGGATGCTCCAGAACTTCGCCTGGTCGCCGGCGGCCTCCAGTGCGATGCGCGGCAGGTTCACCGTCACCACGCCGAGGTTCATCCGGCCCTCCGAGACGTCGTTGCCGTCGGCGTCGGTCCAGCCCTGCAAGAAAGACCTGCAGCCCATCGGCACCTTGAAGCTGCCGGTGATCTCGATGAGCTTGTCGTAGCTGAGCACGTCCGGGTACATCCGCTTGGTGGAGCACTCCAGCGCGAGCTGCTTGATGTCGTAGTTCGGGTCGCCCTCGGCCAGGTTGAGGTCGCGCTTGAGCGTGAAGATCAGTTTGGGGAAGATCGCGGTGCGCTTCTCGCTGCCGAGGCCGTCGATGCGGATCTGCAGGATCGCCCGCTGGATCTCCCGCTCGAACCAGTCGGTGCCCAGGCCGAAGCCGAGCGATACGAACGGGGTCTGCCCGTTCGAGGTGAACAGGGTGTTGATCTCGTACTCGAGGCTCTGCATCGCGTCGTAGATGTCCTTGCGGGTCTTCTCCTCGGCGTAGGCGTGGTGCTGGGTCTCGTCGCCGATCCACCGTTGGGCGTCGGCGAGGTGCTTGGCGAAGTTGGCGCGGGCGTAGGGGGCCAGGAGTTCATCGGTGCGGTTGGCGGAGCATCCGCCGTACTGGCTGGACGCCACGTTGGCGATGATCTGCGAGATCTGCGCGGTGGCGGTCTGGATGGAGCGGGGCGGCTCCACGTCGGCGTTGCCGATGCGGAAACCCCGGCTGAGCATGCCCGTGAAGTCGATGAGGCAGCAGTTGGTCATCGGCGCGTAGGGGCTGTAGTCCAGGTCGTGAAAGTGGATGTCGCCCTTCTGGTGCGCGTTGGACACGTGCGGGGGCAGCATCTTGTGGCCGATGGCCTTGCCCACCGCGCCGGCGGTGAGGTCGCGCTGGGTGTTGAAGACGTCGCTGTCTTTGTTGGCGTTCTCGTTCACCACGGAGGAGTCTTTGCTGAGCAGGTTGATGATCGAGTGGTTGATGTCGGTGGACTTGCTGCGGGCGAAGTCGCGCTGGGTGCGGTAGCCGATGTACTTCTCGGCCAGGTCGTATTCGTGGCTTTCGAGCAGCGCGTGCTCCACGATGTTCTGCACCTCGTAGATCTTGATGTCGGTGGCGAAGCGTCCGGCGATCTCCCGGTTGACCGCGGCGACGATGTCCACGATCGCGCGGTGCACCAGCGGGGTCATGTCGCGGTGAATCTCCACTGCCGCTTTCACCAGGGCTTCGTAGACCTTGGTGTCATCGAAATCCACCCGGCGGCCGTCGCGTTTGACTACCTGGATGGTAGGCAGCGGCGGCGTCGACTGGTCGACGGCGTCGCCCTGAGTGGCAGGGGTCTGGGCCGGGGCGCTGATACTTGGATTCACGCCTTCAGCATAGGGACGCCGTGATCGCACAATCACTAGATTTAGGTGGCTTTGGTCCCTGGTGCCGCTACATGTAGTGGTTGGGAGCCGCGGATGGCCGGAAAGACGCCGTACGATCTGTCCCCGGTTTCGGGTGCACATCCGTTCATTTCAGACTCCTCGGCGTGTCTGGTCTGGCGCCCGCGATCCACAAGATTGGGGGTGCGATGGACGCACGTCGATCCGTCAGAGCGGCAAGGATGGAAGGGGCGAAACCTGGCCGCGCGACTCGCCGTGGCCGACGACGCCCCAGGCCTCCTGCGCCTGCTGCCGCGTACCGCTGTCTGACCGGAAAGGAACCGACCCATGACCAGCACCACCCCGGCCGTGATCGTCTTCGATGTCAACGAGACCCTCTCGGACATGTCGGCCATGAAAGCCCGGTTCGTGCAGGTCGGCGCGCCGGCCCACCTCGCGTCGGCGTGGTTCGCGGCGCTGCTGCGGGACGGTTTCGCCCTCGCCGCGGCGGGCGGCGCGGCGCCGTTCTCGGTGATCGGGTCCGAGCTGCTGCGTGCGGTGCTGCGCGATGTGCCCCTCATGCGCGAGCCCGACGAAGCCGTGGAGCACATCATGGCCGGGTTCGGACTGCTCACGCTGCACCCCGACGTGCCCGAGGGCATACGCGCCTTGACCGGCGCCGGGATGCGCCTGGTCACGCTGTCCAACGGATCCGCCGAGGCGGCCCGGTCACTGCTGGCCGCGGCCGAACTCGAGGGTCACTTCGAGGCGCTGCTCAGCGTCGAGGATGCCGGGGCGTGGAAGCCGATGCGGGCCGCCTACGATTACGCGGCCGAGGCCTGCGGCGTGCGCCCGGCCGAACTGCTGCTCGTGGCCGTGCACCCCTGGGACGTCCACGGGGCCGCAGAGGCCGGCCTGGCCACCGCCTGGCTGAACCGCGGCGGCGACACGTACCCGAGCTACTTCACGGCCCCGGACTACACGCTGACCCGGCTCGCCGAGCTGGCGACCCTGTTGGCGGGTGTGCCGGGTGCGGCCACGGGTGCGGCGCCGGACTCCACCACAGACACCCCTGCGGACTCGACCCCGCCCGACCCGGCCGAGGGCCTCGTCGTCGTGACCGAAAGCGGAACTGGCGGCTACGCCCAGCAGATCACCGTGGGCCCGCACCGCCTCGCCGCCGACGAGCCCCGGCCCCTCGGCACCGACACCGGGCCGTCCCCATACGATCTGATCCTGGCCGGCCTCGGAGCCTGCACCTCGATGACCGTGCGCATGTACGCGGAGCGCAAGAAGTGGCCGCTGAAGAAGGTCACCGTGACCCTCCGCCACGACCGGGTGCACGCCACGGACTGCGCCGACTGCGAGACCGTTGTCGGGCAGATCGACCACATCGCACGCCTCCTCCGGCTCGAGGGAGACCTCGATGAGGATCAGCGTCAGCGGCTGGCCGAGATCGCCGACAAGTGCCCTGTGCACCGCACGCTGCACTCGGAGATCATCGTGCACACCACCGTTGTGGAGGCAACCGAATAGGGATCGGTCAGTGCACCCGCACGGCTTCGTTGTGCTCCACGAGGTGCCAGTTCGCGCCCTCGTCGTCGCTCACCCAGCCCTCCCAGGTGTAGCCGTCCTCGGTGATCGAGGCGAAGTTCCAGCGCACCGGGCGGCCGTCGGTTCCGGTGCCGTCCTGGCGCAGCCCGTTGCGGTAGGGGGTGGCGATCAGGTGGCAGTACTCCCCCAGCGTCGGGGCGAAGTAGCTCACCCGCCAGGCGCCGGCGAACGGGTCGTAGACGCGCACCGCAGTGGCGACGGTTTCGAAGCCCGACGGATGCGTCGTGCTGGCCACGACCTCCACGTCTTGCACCGCGCGCCCGTCGAGCACGAACTGCACGATCCAGGTGAACTCGCGTTCGGTCCACTCGCCGGTGGCCTCGTCGAGCCGGCTGCCGTGTGCGGCCCAGGTGCCCACGAGCTGGCCGAACCGGCGCATGCGGCCGGGGTATTCCGGGGTGGGACCGTCGGCGATCAGCGCCTCGGCAAAACGGGACTCTGAGGTGGTCATGCCCCGAATTTTACCGCCCCCGCGTAACGCCCGCGTGAACACGGTGTTCCAGACCCCGCAAGGCGGGGGCCGAACCGTTGGCTGGGTGCCTATGCGCCCAGGCTGCCGGCATCCGTTGCGGTCGTGTCGGTGCGGTGGAAGTTCAGGTGGGAGCGGGAGGCGGTGGGGCCGCGCTGGCCCTGGTAGCGGGAGAGGTAGGAGGCGGAGCCGTAGGGCTTCTCGGCCGGCGAGCTGAGCTGGAAGAAGCACAGCTGACCGATCTTCATGCCCGGCCACAGCTTGATCGGCAGGGTGGCCACGTTGCTCAGCTCCAGGGTGACGTGCCCGGTGAAGCCCGGGTCGATGAACCCGGCGGTGGAGTGGGTGAGCAGGCCCAACCGGCCCAACGAGCTCTTGCCTTCGAGCCTGGCGGCCACATCGTCGGGCAGGGTCACGGCCTCGAAGGTAGCGCCGAGCACGAATTCGCCCGGATGCAGAATGAACGGCTCGTCGTCCTTGGCCTCGATCAGCCTGGTGAGTTCGGGCTGATCCTCGGCCGGGTCGATGAACGGGTACTTGTGGTTGTCGAACAACCTGAAGAACCTGTCGAGCCGCACGTCGATGCTCGACGGCTGGATCATCTCCGGGTCGTAGGGGGCGAGCGCGATGCGTTCCGCGTCGATCTGGGCTTTGATGTCACGATCCGAGAGAAGCACGGTGCCAGCCTATAGGCGCAAGTCTTGATAGGCTGGCACGGTTCCATGCGGCCTCGGCGGCCTGGACGCGCGGATGTAGTTCAATGGTAGAACTTCAGCTTCCCAAGCTGATAGCGCGGGTTCGATTCCCGTCATCCGCTCCACACAGCTCGCAGGAACGCGGCGTCGCGGACGTACTCGACCTGGCCGACATGTCGAGGCTGATCGAAGGCTCAGGGGTCATCCGCTCAGGTTACGCGACCGGCCCGTCGTCGTCACGGCGAGGGCAGGCTCACTCGGGGCGGAGCGTCTCGGGTGCGGGAAACGGCAGCCTGAAGCTGTCGCTGTTGGCGCCCACCGCGGAGGCGGCGCCGTATTCGTCGGCCACGACGGTCACCCCGTCGGGGCTCGCCTCGCTGATCCGCACGGGCCGCTCCGTGCCGTCGGCCAGGCGCAGCAGGTACCGCTCGGCCAGGAAGCCGAGGCCCAGTGCCTCCAGGATCTCCTCGGCCTCCAGCCAGTCGACCGGTTCGGTGGCCACCCCTCGGCCGAGGCGATCCACCGGGCGGAATCCTTCGCCCTCCGGCACGATCCAGCCCACCGGCTCGCGGTCCTCGCGGCGGTGTTCGATCCAGTCCTCAGGCAGCATGGTTGCTAGGTCCCGTAGTGGTAGCGGCAGCCGGCGATGCGAATTTCATCGCCTTCCACCTTGTACACCAGGCGATGCTCCTCGGTTATGCGTCGAGACCAATAGCCGTGAAAGCCGTGCTTGAGGGGTTCGGGCTTGCCGATGCCTTCGTTCCCGTTCCGGGCAACGTCACGGAGAAGTGCGTTGATGCGCTTGAGGATCTTCCGGTCCTGGGTCTGCCACCACTCGTAGTCGGCCCACGCGTCCTCGTCCCAGACGAACTTCACTCGACCGGGTCGTGCTCGGTACCGCGTCCGGATTCAAGCCGTTCGATGGAGCCGAGAAGTCGTCGTGCGTTCGCTGGGTTCCGCAATAGGTAGGCGGTTTCCTTGAGCGACTCGTACTCGTCCAGGGATACTATGACTACCGGCTCGTGGCCGGCACGGGTGATGATGACTTCTTCGCGGTCATCAACTACAGCCGAGAGAGTCGCCGCGTAATTGGCGCGTGATTCTGAATAGGTCATGGTTCGCATCGGAGTACCTCCTGTACGTAATAGTGTACGTCAACGGGTTGAGGTCGGCCCGGCGGGCACTGGGTTAGGCGGTCACGGCCTTCTTGACCAGTGCGGCGATCGCCGCTGCGGTCTCCTCGGTGAGGTGGTCCAGCGCGTACGACGAGGGCCACATGCCGTTGTCGTCGTCGAGTTTCGCATCGCCGCTGAAACCGAGCGTCGAGTAGCGCGCCTTGTCCATCTGGCCGCTGCGGAAGAAGACCACGACCTTTCCGCCCTTGGCCCAGCCCGGCTGTCCGTAGTAGAGCTTCGGCAGCAACTCGGGGGCGGCCTCGGTGACGAGAGCGTGCAGACGCTCGGCCATCGCCCGATCGGGCTGCGGCATTTCGGTGATTTTCGCCATCATTCTCTCCTCGTCGGCGGCCGCCTTGTCGCCGGCCTTACCGCGCCGGGCCTCGGCCTTCAGCTCGGCCGCGCGGGCCTTCATGGCGGCGCGTTCCTCGGCGGAGAAACCCGCCCCGGTCGACTCGCTGCTCTCGCTGGCGTTCGGTGATGTGCTCATTGCGGGTGCGTCCCCTCGTGGATTGTCAAGCCATTGGATTTCAATTCCCTGGCTCGTAGTCTGGCAAATAAGGGGAGGAGATGCAGTGCTTGCCAACGATTCATTCCAATTGGCATCGGATGCCCTTTCCGAGAGCCACGGACGCGTCTCCGAACTCGCGCGGCCGTTCCTGCGCTTCCTGCCCGTCTCGGGCGCGTCGGTCTCGACGTTCGGGTCTCTTCTGGGCTCCGAGACGATGTCAGCCACCGACGCGCTGGCCGGGCGAGTCGACGAGCTGCAGTTCGACCTCGGCGAAGGCCCGTGCTGGGACGCCCTCGCGAGCAAACGACCGGTCCTCGAATCCGACCTCGGCACACGCACCGACGTCTCCTGGCCCGCCTTCCTGCAGGAGATCCGCAAGGAGCCGATCGGTGCGATCTTTGCCTTCCCGCTCCTGTTCGGCCCACTCGAGATCGGCGCAGTCGACCTGTACTCCGCCACTCCGGTCTCACTCAGCCCGCAACAACAGGAGCAGACGCAGGCTCTGACGGCGATCATCAGCCGCATTCTGTTGCACCACGCCCTCAACGAGGCCGACACCCCCGGCGAAACGACCACGTTCTCCAGGCGGTCGATCCATCAGGCCACGGGCATGGTGCTCGCCCAACTCGACACCACCGCCGAAGACGCCCATCTGATCATCCGGGCCAGGGCCTACGCCGAGAACCGCCCGATGCTGGCGGTCGCCGAAGACGTCATCGCCAGGAAGATCCGGTTCAGTCCGCTGGCGGAGCCGGGTGAGGACACCCAGTGAACGACACCATCCGCCTCGAACGGCTCATTGACGCCTTCGCCACCCTCGCCGACACCCTCGTGGCCGGGTATGACGTCATCGATCTGCTGCAAACCCTCGTGGAGAACTGCCACGACCTCCTCGACGTCGATTCCGCCGGCATCCTGCTAGCCAACGCCGAGGGCAGGCTGGAGGTCGTCGCCTCCACGAGCGAGGCCAACACCCTCGTGGAGATCATGCAGCTCGACGCCAACGCGGGACCCTGCATGGAGTGCTTCCAAACCCGCGAGGTCGTGTCACTACCCGACATCGACGTTGATTCGTCGCGCTGGCCCGACTTCAGCACCACGGCCCTGGCCCAGGGCATCCACTCGGTCTACGCCATTCCGTTGCGACTGCGGGAGACGACCATCGGCACCCTGAACCTCATGCGCAACGAGCGCGGCGAGTTGAATACAGCCGACATCCGGGCAGCGCAGGCCCTCGCCGACGTGGCCACGATCGGGATTCTGCAGGAGCGCACCATCCGCGATGCGTCGACCCTGCAGGATCAACTGCAGAAGGCCCTGTCGAGCCGGATCATCATCGAGCAGGCCAAGGGTGTGGTGGCAGAGACGGCGGATGTGCCGATCGAGGCCGCTTTCGGCCTGATTCGTCAATACGCCCGCTCGCACCAGACGTCCCTGAGCCTGGTCGCCCGACGGCTCGTCGCCCGGGAGCTCCGTTTGGGCTCCGTTTGGGCTCCGGCGACGGAGACAGACGCGCGGCCGGCTACCCCCGAGCCGCTACCTCCGAGTCCCCTGGGTACGTGGCCGATCAGCCTCGAACGAGGGTCAGTAGGGCACAATGGTGCACACGGATTCCCTGGGCACTGACGCACCTGGATTCGCGAGGCGGAGGACACCATGACCGGCGACACCCAGGACGAACCGATTCAGGCCCAGCGCAGTCACACCGATGCCGACCAGGTGGCGGGCATCCTGTTGCAGCAGGAGGCGGACCTCGCCGGCCAGGACGAAGCCAAAATTCTGGACGCGTTGCGTGAGCGCTTCGCCGACGGCGGCCACCAGGTAGACGACACCGTGCTGCAGGAGCACGCCCGTCGCATCGCCGGCCTCGAACCGAACGACTTCTCCAAGAAGTAGACCCAAGGGCCCGCTGGCCTTGGGGGGCGGGTCAGACCGCGGAGCCTGTGGCGATGTACAGCGCGCTCAGAGCACCGCGGGCGGTGATGGCCACGTTCTCGGAGTAGTCACCGAGCAGCGGCGGCTTTCTCTGCCCGGGCTTGGCGGTCCAGCCCCACGCGGAGTGCTGTCGGATGTCCAACAGCACCGTGGCCAGTGGGTCGCTCGCCGACGGCGCCCGGTCGAGGCGCGCCATGGTCGCGTGGCGCAGCTCCTGATCGAGCGGCTCGAGCCGGCCGCCGCGGTCCCGCAGGAAGCCGTGGGCGCTGACCGCGCCCCTGGCCACCAGGCTGGCGGTGGTCGCTTCCGACGCCGTCGCCCACAGCTCGGTCACGGCGGAGTACGCCTTCCAGGGCTTGCCGCGGGCGACGAACGCCCGCATGACCGCATCGAGGGGCGCGTTGCCGATCGGGGCGGCATCCACCAGCGTGAGCCTGGCGCTCGACGGCTGAGCGAAGCGGGATTTTGTGGCCACGATCCGGCCACGCAGGGCGAGGTCGATGATCGCGGCGACGGCGATGTCCATCGAGCCGAAGCGCAGCTGACCGGTCATGAGCGGCAACGCCAGTTGCAGCTCTTCGGGCAAGCTGAGTGTCGTGCCGACTGCATTGGCACTCGTAATCATGGGGCTGTCTGTAACGGGGCGGTCTGTCACGGGGCAATTTGTCACGGGCGGGCTCCTTCGGTGAGGTGGTTCGAGGTCTGCGGTGCTTCGCGGGCACGGGCGGTGGCCACCAGGATCTGAGGCAGCGACGGCACACCTGTGGCCCGGGTCACCTCGCGCCCTCTGGCATCGCGGATGATTGTCGTCGGCGTGTGCTCGATGTTCAGGGCTTCGGCGCGGGCGGGGTCTCCGGCCACGTCGACCTCGGTCAGCGTGGAGCCGGGCACCAGTTGGAGCACTCGGTTGAGGGCCATCCGGGTCTGCCGGCAGGCACCGCAGAACGACGACGAGAACAGCTCGAAGTGCACGGTGTCGTCATCTGCGCGAGAACTCAGATCGGCGTACAACTCACCCTTCCCACTGTCGATCGGTCGATCAACGCAGTAGTGGATGCAACGCGTGCGCCGCCCATCTATTCCCGATCCGGTGGTTACCCTTCAGTTTCGACCGAGTCGGAAACACGACGGATCAGTGGGCGCGGAGGCCTCCGGCGCCCGCGTCGATGCTGTCGACGGCTGCCGTCATCGACACCAGGAAGTGCTCGATGAGCGCGGCATCCGCCGGGCTGAGCGCTCTGGTCGTCTCGATCATGCGGCCGTGCATGGCGCCGAGGGTCTGGCGCACCTCGTCGTCGGAGCCCGGCGTGGCGGTGACCATGTTGCTGCGCCTATTGGTGGGGTGCGGGGTGCGCTGCACATGACCGCTCTTGGTCAGCCGGTCCAGCAGCGCCGTGACGGATGCCGAGGTCATGCCCAGGTGGTCGGCCACGTCGCGGCCGGAGACGATCCGGTCCTCGCCCTGTGCCTTGATCAGAAAACGGAGTGCCTGCAGGTCGGTCGTGCCCATGTGCATGGAGTCCCGGGTGCGGCGGCGCATGGCTTCTTCGGCCAGCCTGTATTCGAGCAGCGTTGCGATCACGTCGTGGGCGTGGGGCGCGATGAACGGCTCCGCCGAATTCACCGTGGTCAACGAGCCGGGGAAGACGGAGTGGGCGGTGTGCCGGCGGCGGCGTGCGCGTCGATCTCGTCGACCGCTGCCCGCATGTTCGTCAGAAAGTCGATGACAACCTTGGCCTCTGCGGGGTCCAGGCGGTTCGCCACCTCCACCATCCGGGCCGGCACGTCACCCAGCGCGGCGTGGATTTCCTCGTCGGTGCTGGCGGTCGGAACCAGGATCAGGGCACGACGGTCGAAGGGGCTGTGTTCCCGGCGCACCTGCCCGGACCGCTCCAGGCGGTCGATCAGCACCGTGGTCGAGGCACTGGAGATACCCAGATATGCCGTCAGCTCTTTGGGGCCGATGGTTCGGCCGTCCTGCTTGGCTATGAGCAGGTAGCGCAGCGCGAGGAGGTCGTTCTCGCCCAGGCCCATGGACCGTTGGGTGCGGCTGCGCATCGCGGCCTCTGCCGCCCGATACGTGCGCATTGCCTCGAGAACGGCGACGCTGCGCTCACGCTGGGCGTCGTCGGAGTACCAGTAATGCGTGCCCGCGTCCTGTACCGAATATGCCATTTACAAATACTAGTTCCACTAACAAGACGTCGGGCAGAGGTCCAAGGACCCTCCCAGCTAGCGGATTCTCGGCGATTTGTGCATTGTATTTTGGTTCATGTACGTTATTACTAGACAGACGAACTAATAGACCAACTAGCTAACGGGGACGTGATGACGGTGTTCGGTACTCCATCAGGCGGGGAGAACCGCTCCACCGCGATCCAGTGGTCCAGCCCCGCCGGCAACCTCTGGGTCGCCACCGAGAACGGCGACCACGCGGGTCTGGTCGAGTTCGTCAACGGCCACTTCAGCGTGCGCAGCAGCACCGGCTCCGTCGTGGCCGAGTGCAGCAGCATCCCGGCCGCCAAGGACGCGCTCGCCGTGCACCTGGCTGCGCCGGACTCGGGCACCCGATCCACGTTCAATCTGGCCACGTCCCGCACCTTCCTCGGCCGGGTCCCGCGGCCCGGTTACCTGCGCGGCTCTCTCGCCGCCTGACCCACAGTCTTTTCTTCCCACCCACCCACAGTCAGTACCACGAACAGAAAGCAGACACACCCATGGGCTTCCTCGGATTCCTTCTTCTCGGCCTCATCGCCGGCGCCATCGCCAAGCTCATCCTCCCCGGCCGCAACGGCGGCGGCTGGCTGATCACCCTCGTGCTCGGTGTCGTCGGCGCCCTCGTCGGCGGGTTCCTCGGCGGAGCAATCTTCGGCGTGGGTATCAACGACTTCTTCTCGCTGTCCACCTGGGCTCTCGCCATCGGTGGATCCATCATCGTGCTCGTCATCTACGGCGCGGTCACCGGTCGTCGCAAGTAGTAGGCAGCATTAGAAAACACGGCACCGGCTCCGCAAGGGGTCGGTGCCGTTTTCTGTGCCCGGCGCACAGGGTGGTCGTTCAGCCGGCAGCGTTGCTGATTTGGGCCGGGCACTCCCCGCCCGGGGTCGTCGCTAGTTCGAAGTGCCACATCTCATTGGCGTAGGTCTGGCAGAGCCCGTAGTCGGCTCCGTGCTGGCTGAGCCAACTGTTCGCATCGGTGCGGCCGATGTCGACGGCTTCGCCGGTGACGTGCTGGGACCTGTCCGGTGGCAGCACGAATTCGGCGGCCACCTCCGCGCTGCCGTATTCGATCACCGCGGCGTCAAGCAGCGACTGCTGATGCGCGGCGCTCCGCCAACCACTTGTCACGACGAACTCGACGCCGTCTGCGGTGGCGTCGCGGGCGGCGTCTTGCATGGCCGACCGCAGCGCGGGTTCGAGGTTGGCGATAGCGGGCAGGTCGTCGGCGAATGCCGAAACCGCCTCGCCCTCGTCGATGAACCCGTCGGCCACCCCAACGGCGGCCCCATCCGGCCACACCGCGCCAGATGCAGCGTCATCGCGCGGCAGAGTCGACAGCACTGTCGCCACCACCAGCCCACCGAGCAGCACCAGGCTGAGGATCACCACGGTTGTTTTCTTCGACACGGCTGCGTCTCCTTCTCTCTTGGAAGACATCAGTCCAACAGGGGCGCTGTTGCGGTGCCGTCTCAGAAAAGACATACGCTCCCGATACCCCGCCGTTCACTCCGCGGCGGCGCCTGCCGAGCCGGGGCCTGGAAAACGCACCGTCACGTCGAGGCCGCCGGCCGGGCGGGCCACGATCTGGAGCACGGCGCCGTGCACGTCGGCGACGCGGGCGACGAGGGCGAGACCGAGACCGCTGCCCACCGGGCCCCGGCCCGTCCCCTGGCCCGGTCCGGCCGTGCGGGTGGCGACCCTGCCCACGCCTCGAACGAAGGGTTCGGTCAGCGTGCCGAGCAGCGCAGGCGACACCAGGGGGCCGGAGTTGCTGACCGAGATCTCCACGCCTCCGTCGTCCACGGTCTCGGTCCGCACCTCGACCCAGCCGTCGGCTGTGTTGTGGCGGATGCCGTTGAGCACGAGGTTTGCCGCTAGCTGGCGCACCAGCGTGGCGCTGGCGTCGATATCGCCCTCGCCCAGCACCCGGCTGACGGTGATGCCGGCCTCGTCGGCCAGCGGGCCCAGTTCGCGAAGCACGTCGGCCACTGTTTCGGCCACGTCCAGCGGGCTGTGATCGATCGCGCGGCCGGAGTCGATGGTCGCCAGCGCCAGCAGCGCCTCCACCACCTCGATGCCGCGCCGGTTGGTCTCGTCCAGCCGGCCGAGCAGCCGGTCGATGTCCAGCGCGCCCGGATCGGCCAGGGCCACATCCAACATCGAGCGTTCGATCGCGTAGGGGGTGCGCAGCTCGTGTGCAGCGTTCGCGGCGAACCGTCGTTGCTCGTCAAACGAGCCTTGCAGCCTGTCAAGCATCGAGTCGAAGGTCTCGGCGAGCTCGCGGAACTCGTCGTGCGGGCCGTCGAGGCGCACCCGGTGGTCGAGCGACCCGGCGGCGACGCGGCGAGCGACACTGTTGATCCGCTGCAGTGGCCGCAGCATCCGGCCCGCCAGAAACCAGCCGCCGCCGAACCCGATCACCACGAGCACGAGCAGCACCTGCCAGGTGCGCGGCCAGAGCGCGTCGAGGAGGTCGCTGCGATCGGGCATGAATGGGCCTTCGTTGTTGAGGTTTCCCTCGGGCACGAAGCGGAGGATGTAGAACACGAGCGCCATCAGCGCGATGCCCGCCACGAGCAGGAACCCGGCGTAGCTCAGGGTGAGCCGGAGGCGGGCGCTCATGAGCGCCCGCTGACGCCGTCGTCCGCGGCGTCCAGCCGGTAGCCGACGCCGGCCACGGTGTGGATCAGCCAGGGGTCGCCGAGTCGTTTGCGCAACGAGGAGATGGTGATGCGCACGGCGTTCGTGAACGGGTCGGCGTTCTCGTCCCACGCCCGCTCGAGCAGGGCTTCGGCGCTCACCACGCCGCCACGCGCCGCGATCAGCACCTCGAGCACGGCGAACTGTTTGCGGGTGAGCGCGACGTACCGGCCGTCGCGGTACACCTCGCGCCGAAAGGTGTCGAGCTTCAGGCCGGCATGCTCCTGCACCGGCGGGGCGCCCTCGGCGGGCCGGCGGCCCAGGGCGCGCAGCCGCATCACGAGTTCACGCAACTCGAACGGTTTGGTGACGTAGTCGTCTGCGCCGATCTCGAAGCCGCGCACCTTTTCGTCGAGCAGGTCGGCGGCGGTGAGCATGAGGATGCGGCAGGGAAGACCGGAGGCCACGATCCAGCGGGCCACGTCGTCACCGTGGGTGCCCGGGATGTCCCGGTCGAGGATGACGGCGTCGTACTCGTTCACCGCCAGGTTCTCCAGGGCGGTGTCGCCGTCGCCGGCGATGTCAGACGCGATGGCCTCGAGCCGGAGTCCGTCGCGGATCGCTTCGGCCAGATACAACTCGTCTTCGACGATCAGTACGCGCATGCCCCCATCGTAGGCAGCAGCAGATATGGTCAGCGTATGGCCCGTCGTCGCGCGAGCAGAAAGCTGAGTTCCGGATGCTCCGCGCCGTCTAGGTGAGGGAGTTCAGCCAGAACCAGCTCGAACAGCGCCTGGTACTCGTTGTCGGCCAGGTCGTGCACGCGACGCGCCTGAACCAGCACGCCGCATGCCACGTGGTGTTTGGGAAGGGGCGCCATTCGCCCACGCTAGTGCCCATCCGACCGCGCGAACCGCGCCGTTTAGACCGATTTGCGCTCGTAGAGCACCATCGACCAGGCGTAGCCGATCACCGCAATCACGACGCACCAGCCGACCGCGAGCACCGCGTTCCAGCCCAGCGGCGTGCCGAGCAGCAGCCCGCGCAGAGCCTCGACGATCGGGGTGAAGGGCTGGTACTCCGCAAACCAGGCCAGACCGGCCGGCATCGAGTCCGTCGGCACGAAGCCGCTGCCCAGGAACGGCAGCAACACCAGCACGAGCGGCAGGTTGCTGGCCGTCTCCACGCTCTTCGCCTGCATTCCCATGCCGACCGCGAGCCAGGTCACCGCGAAGGCGATCAACGTGATCAGGCCGGCGGCGGCGAGCCATTCGAGCGGCTCGGCGGTGGGCCGGAACCCGATCAGCAGGCCGACGCCGAGCACCAGGGCAACGGCGATGATGGCCTGGATGGTGTTGCCGAGCACGTGCCCGGCGAGCACTGCCGCGCGGGAGATGGCCATGGTGCGGAACCGTGCGGTGATGCCCTCGGTCATGTCCATCGAGACCGTCGTGGCGGTACCGCCGGCCGTGCCGGCGATGGTGATCACCACGATGCCGGGCATCACGTAGGCGAGGTAGGCCTCGCGCCCGCCGGCCGGGTCGACGCCGGGCAGGCCGGCGCCGAGAGTGCCGCCGAACACGAACACGAACAGCAGCAGGATCACCACCGGCCCCACGATCGTGAAGATGGACAGACCCGGGTACCGCACCATGTGCAGCAGGTTGCGGCGCAGCATCGTGATCGCGTCGGCGATCACGTGCGACGGGCGACTGAGGCCCGGTGCGGTGGGGCGCGGGGCGGTGAGGGTGGTCATGACTCTGGTCCTTTCGTCTCGACCCGGTCCCGCGGCTGTGTCGTGCCGGTGAGGGCGAAGAACACGTCGTCGAGATCGGGGGTGTGGATGCTGAGGTCGTCGACCTCGAGCTGGGCCGCGTCCAGGCGGTCCAGCACGCTGCGCAGCGCGCCGATGCCGCCGTCGCTCGGCACGGTGAGGGCGAGCCCGCTCTCGTCGCGGGCGGAGCCGGGCAGAATCTGGGCGGCGGCGTCCAGGTCCGCGGCATCCGCGAAACTCAGCCGCAGGTGCCCGCCGGGCACGAGGCTCTTGAGTTGGCTGGGCGTGCCGTCGGCCACGATGCGGCCGCCGTCGAGCACCGCGATCTGGTCGGCGAGCCGGTCGGCCTCCTCGAGGTGCTGGGTGGTGAGCAGCACCGTGGTGCCCTCCGTGACCAGGCGGCGCACGATGTCCCACACGACGTGCCGGCTGCGGGGGTCCAGGCCCGTGGTGGGCTCGTCGAGGAAGATCACGCTCGGGGTGGCGACGAGGGTCATCGCGAGGTCGAGCCGGCGGCGCATGCCGCCGGAGTAGGTGGCGAGGGGCTTGCGGGCGGCCTCGACGAGGTCGAACTGGTCGAGCAGTTCGGTCACCCGCGACTTGGAGCGCGCCGCGCCGAGGTGCCGCAGCCGGGCCATCAGTAGCAGGTTCTCCTCGCCGGTGAGCAGGCCGTCGACAGCGGAGAACTGGCCGGTGAGGCCGATCGCGGCGCGCACCCCGTCGGGGTCACGAAGCACGTCGCATCCCGCCACGGTGAGGGTGCCGGCGTCCGGCCGCACCAGGGTGGAGAGGATGTGCACCGCCGTGGTCTTGCCCGCGCCGTTCGGGCCGAGCAGCGCGGTCACGGTGCCGGCAGCAACCGTGAGGTCGATGCCGTCGAGCACGGTCTTGGTGCCATAGGCCTTAAGCAGGCCTCGCACTGAAATGGCTGGGGTGGTCATGGGTCGTTCCCTTCGCTTCGGTGCGCGCTCAGCGCGCGCGGTGGATACCGATGTCGCCGAACGCGGTGCGGGCGCGCACCGCCACGGTCTGCTCGGCGGGGTTGGGGGCGCTGTCGCCGGCGAGCTCGTTGCGCAGGCGCCCGTTCTTGGAGGCCAGGTCGAGCCACGCGGGAACGCCGGGGCGCACGCCGATACTGACCTGGCCGAAGCCGCTCTCGACCTGCACAGATCCGCTCGAGATCTCCCCCAGCGCGATGCTGCCGTAGGCGGTCTTCGCCGTCACGGCGGCGAGCGCCCTGCCGATCTCGAGGTCGCCGTAGGAGAGTTTGGCGTCGAGGTCGCCGCCGGCTTCTCCGATCGTGATGCTGCCGTGCGAGGCCTTGAGGACGGCGTTGCCGGTGACGGTGCCGATTCTGAGCTGGCCGTGATCGGCGGTGATCTCGACGTCACCCTCGGCAGCGCCGACGGTGGCGTTGCCGTTGCCGGCCCGCAGCCACAGGTCACCGGTGGCCTCGACCTCGGCCGCACCGTTCGAGCACTTGAGCCGGGTGGCGCCGAGGCGCCCCGTTGCCCGCACGTTCCCCGACGAGATCTCGGCCGTGAGGCGCGATCCCGTCGGCACCTCCACGAGCAGGTCCACCGACTCGCTGGGGCCGATGATCGTGAAGCGGGGCTTCGGGGCGGTGATGGTGAGCCGTTCTCCGTCGAAGTCCACGGTGGTCTCCTCGGCGCCGCGACGGTCGACCGCCTTGGTCGGGCTGGTCGGTGACACCGTCACGACGGTGTCGGTTCGGTCGCTGGCGATCACCTCGATCGCGCCGACCGGCAGTTTGATGGCGACGTCGATCGGGTTGGGGGTGTTGTAGGTGGGCATGCTGGCGCGTCCCTTTCTCTGGGCTATGCAGTTTGGGTACAACCGACCGACCCCGCGGGTGCGCGTGGCTGGCAGTGCTGGCGTGCTGGGCGGTTAGCGCGCCCAGCCCGCGAAGTTGTCGCCGGTGCGCAGGGTGCGCTGAACGGACCGGCGTTGTTTGGGTTGCAGGGCGGCGGCCGTCGCGCGCACCAACCAGGTGTTGACAGAGAGTCCGTCGGCCGCTGCCGCGTCGTCGACTTGGGCCTTGAGGGCATCCGGCAGGCGAAGCGTGGTGCGCGAGGTGCTGGCATCGTCGAGGTCGACGGATGCGGCGGGCCGCTCGTCGTTGTCCGGCTCACTGCTCGGCGGGGTCACCACGAACTCCACCTCGCGGCCGCGCAGCCGCAGGTCCACCGAGCCGGGGGCGAGGTCACGGGTGATCTCCCCCACCGCGGCCGACAGCACGTCCAGGAGCACGAGCCGGGTCGCGGCATCCAGTCCGGCGGCCAGCCGCTCGGCCACGGCGCGGGAGTCCTCCGCGCCGTGAGCCGCGGCATCCACCAGTTGGCGCTGGAGGTCGGTGACGTACTGTCCAAGTTCCATGTCACCATCATGACACCACAGTGGTGTCACGTCAACACTTTATGGTGTCATCGTGGCATCAGGCGTCGGGCTGGGCCGCCCAGTCGCTGTGCTCCCGTCGCCACACCCGGCTGGTGCTGTGGTCGTGCTCGACGTCGATGAACCACCAGGTCTGGTCGGGGTCCCAGCCGGCGAGCACCGTGGCGAGGTCGTCGGCGACCGGAATGGCCCGGCCGGCCGTGGCCAGGTACCCGGCCACGGTGAGGTGGACAGCGTCGAAATCGAGGGCAACGCGGGACCAGTCGGGCATAACCCAGCGGCCGATTCTCGCGGTGGTCATGAACCAGACCTGCCGGCGAGCCGCCGTGACCTCCACCGGGTACCGCCGGCAGAGGTACGCCCAGGCGTCCGCGCCGTCGATCTCGTAGACCCGCGCTCCTTGCGGTGCGTGAATGCGATGCGCGGTGGCCGTCTGCCAGCCCAACGCGTCTTCGACCAGCCCGAGCCCCACCGGCTGGGCACCGGCGAGGGCGCGCGTGCTGTTGGTGAGGCGCGCGGGCGGCTTGGACCACCACGGTCCGCTGAACACGGCGCGGGGGTCGGCCGGCCAGGTCCGCTCGGCGAGCGCGTTCTCCTCGGCGCGCGCGACGCCCCACTGCTCCAGCAGCTGGGCGGCCGTCTGCACCGGATCCCCGGGCTCCACGGTTCCCTCGAATTCGACTGCCCACTGCTCGGCACGGTCGAGCGGAGTGGCCCACCAGGCGGCCGGCCGCGACGAGGCGATCAGTGCGGCGACCCGGGCCAGGGCAGCACGCATCTCGGGTGCCGCGGCGAGCACATCCTCGCCGTCGGGCGGCTGCCAGTACCGGGCGTGGTCGACCGCCGCGACCAGAGCCCGCAGCAGGGCGCGGTCATCCGGATCGGCGAGCGCGGCGGCCGCGAGCAGGTGCGCCACCTCCTGCGCCGAGGGGGTGGGCCGTTCGGCAATGGGCGGCGCGGATTGACCGGCGACGAAGCTGAAGAGCACCCGGGAGCTGCCGCGGTCCGGGTCGAGATTGTGGGCGGCGTAGAAGATGGCGCTGGTCAGGCGATTGTCGTCGGCGGTGTCGTCGCCGGTGTCGTCGGAGCGCTGAGCGACCTGAGCCCACTCCAGACACAGCCGGCGGCCGCGCGGGCCGGCGAGCAAGACTGCGGGATCGACGGTCATACCGTCACCCTATCTACGCGCCGCGACGGATGCCGCGGGGCACCACCACCCAGAGGACCGCCACCACCACCAGGATGAAGCCGGCGAAGGCCATGCCCCAGGCCCGGCCGAGCACCAGGTCGAAGATGAGCAGCCCGATGCCGGCGACGGTGATCGCGACTCCGGCGAGCGTGGCCTGCACGAAGTAGTCGGTGTAGCGCACGATGCGGCTCTTCGCGTGCCTGCGGAACAGAACCCGGTGCAGGCTCACCGGGGCCAGGCCCACCAGGGTGGTGAGCACCGAGGTGACCACCAGAACCAGGTAGACGTCCTGCTGAAACATGTCGAGATCCTCGAACCTGGCCTGGAAGACAGCGGCCAGCAGGAAGCCGGTGAGAATCTGAGTGCCGGTCTGGATGACCCGGAGCTCCTGGAGCAGTTCGTTCCAGTTGCGGTCCAGGCGCTCGTTCGGCGATTCCGCGCGGCCATCGTGGGCTGCACCTGGTTCGTTTTGAGACGGCGAGGCGTGGGTCATGGCTGAACCTTCCGTGGGTGGAGCCCGCTGCACTGACAGCGGTGGGTCGGGGATACCGACAGTAGCGCCGGGCATCCGCTGCCGCACCCGGTTGAACTGGTCGGCCAGGGCCACAGAGGACTAACGTTGGCAGTGGCCCGGACTCGTGGCTCGAACGTGCCCGCCCTGAAGGTGACGATGGATACGACTGGTGGTGCTGATGAGTGAAGGCTCGGGAACACGCCTCGCGACCGGCGGGCACCTGGCCTCCCCATTTCTGGAACTGTTGCCCATCACCGGGGCGGCCATTTCGGTGTTCGATCAGGGCCGCAGGGCCTCATTGATCGATGCCACCGACCCCATCGCGGCCCGGTTGGAACAAATGCAGTTCGATCTGGGCGAAGGCCCGTCGCACGATGCCTTCAGGACGGCGGCGTTCGTATCCGTTCCCGACCTGGCCGCGACCGAACGGTGGCCCGTGTTTCTGCGGAGTGCCGTTGAGCTAACCGTGGGTGCACTGTTCACCTTTCCCCTCATGTTGGGAGCGGCGTGCACCGGAACGGTCACGTGCTATCGCACCGACCCCGGCGCCCTCACCGACCAGGCCACCGACATCGGCACCTCGTTGTGTCGCGCCATCTCCGGGCCCGCGTTTCGCCGTGCGATAGTGCTGGCCGAACACGAATCAGCCGACCACGAGGCGCCGATCGAGTCGCGGCGGGAGATTCACCAGGCGACCGGAATGGTTCTCGATCAGCTGGATATCAGCGCAACGGATGCTTTCTCACGAATCCGGGCCTACGCTTTTTCTAGCGGATACACCGTCCAAGAGATTGCGCACGCCGTCGTCAGCCGGCGCCTCAATTTCGCAGAACTCCCAGAGTAGGCAGATATGCACGACATTGACCACGCGGCTGACAACACCCGTGAAGAAAAGATCAACGACGCTTTCGTGCGCGTGGCCGGCACCTTGGTGGCCGACTACGACATCGTCGACCTGCTGTCGACCCTGGTGCACACCTGCACCCAGCTTCTCGACGTGCAGGCGGGCGGCATTCTGCTGGCCGACGGCACCGGGGTGCTCGAGCTTGTGGCCTCGACCAGCGAAGAGGCCGAGATCGTGGAAGTCATGATCGTCGCCGCCGGGGCCGGCCCCTGCATCGACTGCTACAGCACCGGCGCCGTGGTGAGCATCCCCAACATCGACACGGATGCCGGCCAGTGGCCGCGCTTTCGCCGTTCTGCGCTCGAGCAAGGCTTCCGGTCGGCACACGCCACCCCGCTCCGGCTGCACGGCGAGGTGATCGGAGCGATGAACCTGTTGGGCACGGTGACCGGCGCCCTGAGCGACCGTGACGCCCAGCTCGCCCAGGCGTTGGCGGATGTCGCGACAGTCGGCATCCTGCACGAACGCAGTTTTCGCCAGCCCGAGGTCGTTGCCGCCCAGCTGCACCTGGCCCTGGATACCCGAATTCTGATCGAGCAGGCGAAGGGTGTGCTCGCCCACGTGCTCTCGTGCACCATGACCGAGGCCTTCGACGCCCTGCGCGACTACGCCAGGGCGCACGAGACCACCCTGCGGGCGGCGGCCGAGGGCGTGGTGAATCGCAGCATCTCTGTCGAGGCCCTGGCGGGCCAGCGCGGCTGACCAGCCCGCGTCGCCGTGCCGGCAGGAGCGGTGCCGGCAGGAGCGGTGCCGGCGGTAGCGGTGCCGGCTACTCGCGCCCGAACAACCGGCCGAGGTCGGAGAGTCCGGGGATCTCGAAGTTCGACGCGAGGTCGGACAGGCCGGGTGCCTCGAAGTTCGAGCCGGCCTCGGTGAGCTGCTCACCGATCCCGCCGGCATAATCCTCCGCGCCCGCCGTGAGATCTTCCGCACCCGCGGCGAGGTCTTCAGCGCCGGCGGTGAGATCCGCGGCGCCCGCGGTGAGGTCGCCGGCCAGGGACTCGAAATCCACACCGAGGCCTGCGGCCTGTTCCAGGATCGGAGCGGCGACGCCGCTGAGCACTGCGCCCCCGGCGACGGCGGCGAGCAGCCCACCGGTCGCACCGACTCCGGCGCCGGCAACGGCGCCCACACCGGCTCCGGCGAGCGCACCCATGCCGCCGCGACCGGCCGGCTTGGCGAACAGCTTGCGCAGAAAGCCCGGGTTGTGGGCCTCGCCGCGGGCGGCGGCGCGGGCGAGGTCGCCGGGCTCGGCCGACAGCGGCTGCTCGGTGGCCGGCAGCTCGGCGCGCAGCTGGGTGTTGACCTGCTCGCGCTGGGCGGGAGTCAGCCGGGCGAAGGCATCGCGGTGCACCTGCTCGAGCTGTTCCGGCTGGGCGGTCTTCAGCAGGTAGTCGTAGCGGGCGATGGCCGCGGCATCCTCGGGGCTGGGCGGCGCGACCGCCGGCCGACCGGCCGCACGCTGCCCGGCGGCAACATGCTGCCCGGTGGCGGGGCGGGAGTCTGGGCGAGCGGCGGAGCTCGCATCCGGGCGGGCATCCGGGCGCGTGGCGGGCCGGGCATCCGGGCGAGTGTCCCCGGTCACGCGGTCGGCCGCGGTGCGCACGAGGTCGCGCCAGTCGGTCTTGCCGGTGGTTGACGAGGACTGCCCCGGGTTGGACTGCCCCGACTTGTCGAGGGCCTTCGCTGCCATGTTCAGAATGCGCTGGAGATTGCTCACAGGAGGCCCTTCAAGTTGACTGGGCTCCCAGTGTTGCCGACCGCGCCTGAGCAAACCCTCCGAGCCCGCCCTCCCCGCCCACCGAGCTGGTGAGGCTATACGGAGAAAGTGAGATTAAAAGGACCCCAGCCGCCGTTTCGTCCCAATAAAGTCACGACTTCCTTCCAAACGTGCGCCCCAATCGGCGAGCGGCGGCGTCCGTCGGCGTTTCGCTGCGACCGGGCTGCCGATGTGGCAACATGGCGCCGTGACCACTCAGCGCCGAATGCTCCTCGACTCCGCCTCCCTCTACTTCCGTGCCTTCCACGGCGTGCCCGACACCGTGCGGGCGCCCAACGGCGATCCGGTCAACGCCGTGCGCGGGCTGCTCGACATGATCGCCCGGCTCGCCACCGAGTTCCAGCCCTCCGAGATCGTGGCCTGCTGGGACGACGACTGGCGCCCGCAGTGGCGGGTCGACCTGATTCCCACCTACAAGACTCACCGGGTTGCCGCCGAGGCGCCCACGGATGCCGACCCGTCGATCGAGATCGTGCCCGACCTGCTCAGCCCCCAGGTGCCGATCATCCGCGAGGTGCTCACCGCGCTCGGCATCCCCATCGTCGGCGCCGCCGAGCACGAGGCCGACGACGTGATCGGCACCCTCGCCTCGCACGCCGACATCCCCGTTGACGTGATCACGGGCGACCGCGACCTCTTCCAGCTCGTCGACGACTCTCGCGGCGTGCGGGTGATCTACACGGGCCGCGGCATGGCGCGGCTGGAGATTCTGACCGATGCGGCGCTCACGGCCAAGACCGGCGTCTCGCCGGCGCAGTACGCCGACTTCGCCGCGATGCGCGGAGACGCCTCCGACGGGCTGCCGGGCGTGGCCGGGGTGGGCGAGAAGACCGCGGCAACGCTGCTGGCCGAGTACGGCGACCTCAACGGCATCGTCGCGGCGGCAGCCGACCCGGCGGTGAAGCTGAGCGCGGCAGTGCGGGCGAAGATAGTGGCCGCCGCGGACTACCTCCTGGTGGCGCCGGCCGTGGTGAACGTGGTGCGGAACCTCGACCTGCCGGCATTCGACGCCCGCATCCGCCCCAGCACGCCCGAGCAGGAGGCCGAGCTGGAACGGCTGAGCACCGAGTGGGGACTCAGCTCGTCGATGAAGCGGGCGCGCGAGGCCTTGGCCGCGCTGGCCTGAGCACCTACCCGGCTGCGGTGCCCCCGGCCGCAGGCGGTGTCGGCGGCTCGGCGGCGATGCGCAGCACCACGCTGCCCCGCTTGTGCCCGGCGTCGACGAAGCCGTGTGCGCTCGCGATCTCGCTCAGCTCGAAGCTCCGGTCGAGCACGGGCTTCAGCCGCCCGGACTCGGCGAGGCCCACGAGATAGGCCAGATCGTCGGCGCGGTACTCCACACCGCCGGCACTCACGAGCTTGCCGCTTGTGCGGGTGCGTGACCGCGCGCGCAACAGGGTGTTGAGGTCGGCGATGACCGCCAGCAGTGCTCCGCCGGGGGTGATCAGGTGCTGCACGCGGTCGAAGGTCGCGTTGCCGACGCAGTCCATGATCACGTCGTAGCTGCCGGGCCCGGTGGTGAAATCGGTGGTCGTGTAGTCGATCACCCGGTGGGCGCCGAGAGCCGTGACCAGATCGGCGTTGCGGGCGGCACACACCGCGGTCACGGTGGCGCCGAGGGCGACGGCCAGCTGCACCGCCGCGCTGCCGACGACTCCGGAGGCGCCGTTGACCAGCACCCTGGTGCCGGGCCGGATGTCGGTGCGGTTCAGGAACCCCCGCGCCGTGATGCCCCCGAAGACGAGAGCCACCGACTCGGCGTAGCCCATCCCGGCCGGCTTGGCCACGATCGGCCCGTCCTGGCTGATCCGGGCGTACTCGGCATGGCCACCGAACTTCGCGCCGAGCATCGCGATCACCCCATCGCCGGGGGCGAACCGGGTGACCCTCTCCCCCACGGCCTCCACCACCCCGGCAGCGTCCATGCCCAGCACCCGCCGGCGCGGGCGCACGAAACCCACCCCGATGCCGGCCAGCAACCCGAGCCCCTTCGGCACCTCGCGGGACCGGGCCCGGTGATCGGCGGCGCTCACGGTGCTGGCGATCACGCGGATCAGCACCTCTTCCGGACCCGGCGTGGGTGTGGGCACCTCGGCGATGGCCACGACGTCCGGTGCGCCGAAGCGCCGGTACACCGCGGCCTTCATCGGGCCGCCTCCGCCCGCTCGGCCCCGTCGCGGGGGCGCTGCATCCGCTCCAGCGCGGCACCGTCGAAGCCCTTGATGATCAGCCAGAGTGCGAGCGAGAGCTCCCAGGCGAACACCGGCAGCGCCACCAGCAGCCCGATCGCGGAGAACTGGCCGTAGAGGCCGAAGATCACCAGCACCGTGGAGAGCGTGATGATCGCACCACCGGCCAGGCCCAGAATGGCGATGCCGCGCGGCACCAGCCGCGCGGTGTACATCAGCGTGGCCAGCAGGATCGACCCGATGCCGAGCGCAAAACCCGGGCCGAACAACAGGGTGCCGTCTTGCAGGGCCAGCAGGGCAGCCGCCACCACCTCGAGGCCGCCGTCGTCGGTGCCGCGCGGTTGCCGGCGCAGCATCAGCACGGTGAGCAGGCTGAGGGTGCCGACCAGGATGATCGCCGCTTCGAGGATGCGCGCGGCCACGTAGGCCAGCGCCAGCGCCGGGTTCTGGCGCTGCACGATCGGGTAGAAGACGACCGCGGTGCCGACCACGGCGATGACGAGCAGCACCTCGAAGAGCACGCCAACGGCCACCATCGGGTCGGGGTGGGTGCCGAGCACATACCCGGGGGTGTTCAGCACCGGCGCGTAGAGCAGACGACCAACGATCGCGCCGATCTCGGTGAGCAGGAAGAGCACGCCGATCAGGATGGCGGCTCTGCGATGTGACGTCATGCGGGTGGGTGGCATGGGTGACTCCTCAGAGAAAGGTGTACAACGTACACTCGGATGCCTCGACCCTAAGGTGTACGCTGTACTCCTGTCAATGGGCGAGGCTGGTCTTGCCCCGGAGGACCCTCAATGGCTCAAGTTCTGGTCGCCCCGCGCGTGCGTCTCAACCGTGATCGGGTGTTGCAGGCCGCCGTGCAGCTGGCCGATCAGATCGGCATCGAGCCGCTGAGCATGCGCCGGCTCGCCGAGGAACTCGGGGTCGTGCCGATGGCGCTGTACAAGCACGTCGCGAACAAGGAAGAGCTACTCGACGCGATGGTCGAGGTGATCGTCGCGGAGATCGACCCGCCGCACCCCGACGCCGGCTGGAAGGCCGCCGTGCGCCTGCGGGTGCTCTCGGCGCGGCAGATGCTGCTGCGGCATCCGTGGGCCCGCCCGGTGCTCGAGTCACGCACGAGCCACACCCCCACCGTGCTCGACTACATGGAGTCGACGATCGGCATGTTCCTGGCGGGCGGCTTCTCGGTCGACCTAACCCACCACGTGATGCACGCCCTCGGCAGCCGCATGTGGGGATTCACCCAGGAGCTCTTCGAGACTCCTACCGGCGCAGACGGCGCGGTAGCGCCCCAGCCCCAGCCCCAGCCCGCGCAGCTCCTGGCGATGGCCGAGCGCTACCCGAACATCGCGCAGATCAGTGCAGCCGCCGCGCACGACGACTCGGTCGTGACCAGCGGCTGCGACGACAGGTTCGAGTTCGAGTTCGCGCTCGACCTGCTCCTCAACGGCTTCGAACGGCTCCACGACACGGGCTGGTCCTCAGCCGACGCCGCGCCGGCGGTCTAGGACCGACTCGGCGCCGCTTCGAGCCGGGTGCGCGCGAAGACAGTCTTCAGCGATACCCGGCTGGTGTACTGGATCGACCCATAGCGGAACAGCCGCACGGCCAGCTGCAGCACGACGGCGCTGAGCAGGAAGAGTTCGACGATGACCACCGCGGCTTCCCAGCCGTTCAGAGTGCCGAAGGCGTTCCGCAGCATCGCGGTGAGCGGGGCGGAGTACGGGAAGTAGGTGAATATCTGCACGACGAAGCTGTGCGGGCTCGAGATGATCGTTGAGACTGCATAAACAGGCATGATCAGGAAAATGATGAGAATGGCCGACAGGCTGCCTGCGTCCTTCGCGGTGGGCATGATCGCCCCGATGGCCACCAGCGTGCCGGTGAACAGCGCGAACCCGCCGATGGCCAGGAGCGCTCCAACGATCATCTGCGCGGGGTCGAACGACAGCGCCGACAGGTCGACCTCCGGGATGTTCAGCGACCCGCGGAAGAAGACGTAGGCGATCAGCACCGGCGCCAGGAACACGAGCACCTGGGTGAACCCGACGATGAAGAGCGAGATGATCTTGCCGATGATCAGGGTGGTGGGGTTGAGGGTGGTGAGGATCATCTCGGTGACCCTGTTCTCCTTCTCCTCCAGGGTGCTTGTGAGCATCTGGTTCGACAACAGGGTGAACACGAGGAAGAACACCACGACATAGATCAGCGGCGGGATCACACCCATGAATCCGGCGGTCTTCTCGCCGTCGGCGTAGGTCGTGGCGTTCACCGAGATGTCGCCGCGTGCCACCGCAGCCAGGGCAGTGTCCCCGATTTGGTCCTCTGCACTCACGACGAGCAGGTGGCTGGCCACCCCGTCGTACTCGCCGTTGCCGAACAGGCCCTTGTCGACGCCGTACACCTTGATGGCGGCGGTGCTCGGGTCGGCCGGGTAGACAAAATGGGCCTTCTCGGCGCCGGACTTCACGTCGGCGATCGCGGCCGCATCATCCGTGACGGCGGTGCCGCCCATGCGGGTGGCCACGGCGGGGTCGACGTAACCGGATGCGTCGCTGTAGGTGAACGTGATCGCCGCGTCGGCCTGGGCATCGGTGGTGCTCGCGGCCGAGAGATTGCCCAGGATCACGAGGGTCATGACGATGCCGATGCCGATCGGCACCATCAGGGTGGTGATCCAGAACCGGCGTTTGCTGAGCGTGCGACCGACTTCGAATCCGATCACCGTGCGGAGGTTGTGCCTGGCCATGTCAGCTCGCCGCCATTTCGTTCTGTTCGCCGTAGACGCTCACGAAGATCTCGTCCAGCGAGAGCTTGCTCGTCTCGAAGCTGCGCACCAGCACCCCAGAGGTGACCAGGTCGCGCAGGATGAGCGCTTCGTCGGCGTTGTCGGTAAGGGTGAGTTCGGCGTAGTTGCGGTCGCGGGTGCTGACCTCGTAGTGAGCCGATGGGGGAATCTCGCCGGAGTAGCCGAGCCGGATCATGGTGCCGCCGTATTGGTTCTGCACCTCGGGAATCGTGCCGTAGGCCTCGGCGCGACCGTTCTTGAGCAGAATCACCCGGTCGCACAGGCGCTCCACTTCCTCCATCTGGTGGGTGACCATGAGCACCGTGGCGCCGTTGCGCTTCTGCTCGTCGATGATGTCCATGAGCAGGCGCCGGTTGACCGGGTCGAAGCCCTTGGTGGGTTCGTCGAGAATCAGCAGCTCCGGGTCGTTCATGATCGTGACGCCCAGCTGCACCTTTTGCTGCTGCCCGCCCGAGAGCTTGTCGACCCGGGTCTTGGCCTTATCGGCCAACCCCACCCGCTCGAGGTAGTCCATCGACCACGTGATTGCCGCCTTTTTGCTCAGCCCTTTGAGGGCACCGAAATACGCCATCACGGCGATCACGGATTCCTTCTTGTACAGTCCGCGTTCTTCGGGCAGGTAGCCGAGCCGGCTGCCGGCCTCCGGGGTGAACGGGCGGCCGTCGATGTGCAGCACCCCTGCACTGGGGAGGTAAATCCCCAGCAGTGCCCGCAGAGTGGTGGTCTTGCCCGACCCGTTGGAGCCGAGAAATCCGAAGGTCTCTCCCCGCCGCACGTCGAACGAAAGGTCCTCGATCACAGTGGTGCTGGCGAAGTCCATTCGAAAGTGCTCGATGTGAACAAGAGGCTCGTCATGAAGCGTCATGCCCACACCCTAGTGCTGTGGCGAACGCTCCTGCCGCGCCGGAACAAGGTGCCTCGATAGAGCGACACCTCGTTCCGGACCCTCGACGAGCGGGTGGTCAGGCGCGCTGCCGGCGACGGATGACGAGCGCCCCGGCTCCGGCTGCGAGCAGTGCGAGTGCGCCACCGAGCATCGGGGTCAGCGACCCGACTCCGGTGTTGGCGAGGGCGCTGGCCGAGGGCCGGTCTTGGTGGGCGACGGATGGCGCGCCGGTCTCGGTGTCGTCGACCGGCACCGGGTTGGGGGTGCCGGAGTCGGTCGGCACCGGCGTCGCTGTGGGCGTGGGTGCGACCAGGCCGAAGACGTCGGTGGCGGTGCCCAGGGTGAGGAAGACGGTCTCGCCGGTGGCGTCTTTCAGGCCGTCGTTGTCGGTGACCGCATAGACGTTGCCGTCGGCGCCGATGGTGAGGCCCTCGAGCTTCTCCTGGGTCCAGCCGTTGGTGGCTTCGAGGTCGGGCAGCACGTCGTAGGCCAGCGTCTTGGGCAGGATCGGCAGCGTGCCTGCGGCCGGCTCGGTGTCGGGAACCGTCACCGTGTAGACGCGCTTGACCGCGGCGGCGGGGCCGTTGAGCTTGTCGCGTTCGATCACGGCGAGGGTGTTCTCGTCGACCGCCGTGATCTCGGACAGCCCCATCCAGTCGCCGTTGCCGGCGTCGGCCTCCAGCTGGTAGCCGAACCAGGTCCAGCTCTTCGCGGTGACGTCGTACCGGCCGATGCGGGTCACGCCCGCGCCGTCCACGGTGGTGGTGGGGTCGGCCGGGTCGGCCCAGAGCGGACGCTGCACGGCCACGTAGAGCTGTTCGTTGCCGGTCTCGTCGGTGATGGCGGTCACACCCTCGAAGCCCCACTTGGAGATGTGGTCGGAGACATCGGTGGGCAGCGACACCTTCTCATGCACGGCACCGGCGGCATCCGTGCGGTACAGGATGTTGGCCGCACCGGTGGCGCCCTCGGCGGCGAGCCAGAAGCCGCCCTGCGTGCGCGCGTGCAGGCCCTCGATGTCGAGCACGGCCGGCTTGCCGTTCTCGGTGACCACGAGGCTGCCGTCGATGCGGGCGGGCTCGGCGGTCACGTCGACGGTGAAGATCGTGCTCGGCGAGAGGGCGGAGTCGCTCGCGGTGTAGATGTGGCCGGTGTCGCCGGGCTTGGCGCTGAGCGCACCGAGCGCCTGCCAGCCGATCGGCAGGCCGGTGGCGTCGTCGTCGGAGACGATGCTCGGCTGGCCCGCCGTGCGGCTGGCGGGCGTGCCGCTGGCGAGCGTGCCGTCGCCGAGCTGGAACAGGGCCACCGAGGCGCGCACGCCGACGCTGGCGTCATCGGTCTCGCTCGAGGTGACCAGCAGGTTGCGGCTGGGCACGGCCAGCAGGCCCTCTGGTCCGTTGGTGGCGAACACCATCTGCCGGTAGACCGGCTTCACCGGGTCGGTGAGGTCGTAGACGGCCACGAAGTTGCTGCGCTCGGAGGCGACGAACCCATACCTGGTGCCGTCGATGGTGGCGACCATCAGGCCCTCGGGTTCGCTGCCCTTCTTGCCGGCACGGTCATCGTTGTGTACGCCGTTGGCCACGGCGAGGTGCTCGAAGGTGTTGCCGGCGTCCCAGGCGACGGCGCCGGTGCCGGCGTCTAAGATGGTCCAGCCGCGGGTGCCGCCCTTCCAGTCGCCCTCGTTGGCAGTGGCCAGGTGGGTGTCGTCCACCCAGGAGATCGAGTCGGGCTCGCGCGGGACATCCGTGATCTTGCCGGTGAGGTTGATCACCTTGTCTTTTTTGGTGTCGATGCCGGTGACCGTGGCCGTGCCGGCGCTGAAGACCTTGGTGATCGCCCGGCTGGGCAGGTCGACGAGCACGATGCCGTTGTTCTCCTGCAGGGTGACCGCCAGCTGGTTGGCGCTGTTGATGGTCACGTATTCGGGTTCGGGGTCGGTCGGCGAGTCGAGGCCCGCGGCCATGAACGAGGGCAGCGCCGTGCCGTCGGCGGCGACGAACGGCACCGGGGTGGTCACCCAGCTGGTGGGGTCGGCGTTCAGGTCGATCACCTGCACGAATCCGGCGGGCAGCTGCGGCAGGTCGCCCTTCTTCCCCCCGGCCGGGGTGGCCTCCTCGTCGCGCTGGTTCTCGATCGCTATGGCCGCGTACTTGTAGTCGGCGCTGATCGAGATGGAGTCGGGCTGGCCGCCCAGGTCGATGCTGGTGACAACGCTGCGGTCGCTGATGCGGATCACGTCGAGCCGGCCGGAGGGCGACACGAAGTCTCCGCCGCTCTCGTCGACGACCACGAGCACGTAGTCGCCGTACACGGCCACGGAGGTGGGCTGGTCGTCGGCGTGGCCGAGGTCGGCCAGGGAGATGCTGCCGGCGCCGACGGGGTTGTTCGCGTCGGTGATGTCGAGGAAGCCGATGCGCTTGCCGGGGGCATCCGTGTAGATCACGGTGTTGCCGTCGTCGGTGACGCCGGAGATCTCAGCGGCGGTGGTGTCGGCCGGGTCGACGCCGGCAGGTGCGTTGAGATAGACGGGGTAGGTGGCGGTGCGGTGGAACGCCGACGAGGTGGGGGCGGGCGTCGCGGCGAGCGCCGGGGCGACGACGACGCAGCTGACCATCAGCGCGGCCCCCACGATCAGGGTGGCGCGGCGGGCTGTCTTTGAGAGTGGCATGGCTTCCCCTGGGTCACGAACTTGGTCTGCACGTCTTCACACGTACTCGTCGAGCGTGACGGCGGCGGGCGACCTGGGGATGACCCGCGGGGGTCTCGTAGGCGACGGCGGGGTGTACGTCAGGCGAACGCGGCGGCCGCCGCGAAGGGCTTGTCCCTAAACTCGGACTCATGTCCTCGATCAACGCAGAATACGAGATCCGCCGGTTCGAGCCGGTCGCCCCCGGCGAGCCCGGCTACCCGGAAGCAGCGGCCTGGGACAGAGCGGTGTCGTTCGGTTTCCATGAGGAGCGCTCCACCGATGAGCGGATGCAGGAGTCCATCGCCCGCAGCCGCGTGGACCGCGCCGTGTACACGGGCGCCTACCAGACCGGTCAGCCGGCCCCGCACTCGCTGGGCACCGAGGTGCCGGTGGCCACGTTCGGCTCCCAGCCGAGCACGCTCAACATCGGCTTCGGCAGGCTGCTGGATGCGCATCTGATCACCGGTGTGACTGTGCGCACCTCCCACCGGCGGCGCGGTCTGCTGCGCCGCATGATGACCGAAGACCTCGCCCTGGCCAAGGCCAAGGGCATCACCATCGCCGCCCTCACCGCGTCGGAGGCGTCGATCTATGGTCGGTTCGGTTTCGGCGTGGCCACCTCGGAGCAGAGCATCACGGTGGATACCGGTGCCAAGTTCCAGCTCAACCATGTGCCGGTGGGAACCGTGGAGGTCGCCGACCCCACAGTGCTGCTCGAACTGGCACCGCAGGTCTTCGCCCGGCTGCACGGCGAACAGCCGGGGTCCATCGGCCGGCAGGAGTTCTACCGGCAGCTGGCCGCCGGGGCGACGAGCCGCGAGGGCGGGCCAGACGCCAAGGTGAAGGCGGCGCTGCACTATGGGCCAGACGGCACGGGTGATGGCGCAGTCGACGGCTATGTCTCGTACCGATTCTGCGGCTGGGACAAGACCCCGGCCACGATGGAGATCGTTGACCTGGTGGCGGCGACCTCGGCGGCCTACCTGGAGCTCTGGGAGTATCTGGCGGCCATCGACCTGGTGGAGCGCGTCACTTGGAACGAGGCGCCGGTGCAGAACCCGCTCAACTGGGCCCTGACCGACCCGCGTTGCGTGAAGGCGTCGAACCCGCGGGACATGATCTGGTTGCGCATCCTCGACGTGCGTGGGGCACTCGAAGCGCGCCATTTCGCCGCCGACGGCACTCTGGTTCTGACGGTAACCGACGGCCTGGGCTTCACGGCGGGCACCTTCTCGCTCGAGGTGCAGGGCGGCACGGCGCGGGTTACAGCATCCGATGCCACGCCCGACCTGGAACTGGACATCGCCGCGCTCTCCTCGATCTACCTGGGCGCGGTGAACCCAGTGTCACTGGCGGCGGCGGGCACGGTGCGCGAACACACCGAGGGTGCGGCGTTCCTGGCCGCCAGGCTCTTCGCCGTGGAGCGGCCCGCGCACTGCCTCACGCACTTCTAGTCGGAGCGGGAGCTCACCGAGCGGGACAAAGTGCACCGCTGGTTCAGCGAAGATGACTTGGTCCGGGCGTGAGCTCTGTGGCCAGATACAGATCGCGGTCTTGGCTGCTGTGCCCGTAGGCGCTATAGCAATTCGCGGTGATCGCACGTCGGTCACATCCGCCGCAGTACACGCAGCGGCGCCCCCGCAGCCAGTTGGGGAACTGGCTGCGGGGGCGCTTATACGCCGTCAGATTAGGTGCGCTTGCGACGCACCACGAACATGGCGGCAGCACCGACGAGTATGGTCAACAGGCTGAAGAGAGCGGCCCCGCGCAGACGGTCCGAGTCCACCCCGGTGTGCGCGAGCGCACCCACCGACTTCAGGGTCACTCGCACGTCGTCACGGTCGGTGATCTCCGGCCCCGTGGGAGGCGTCGCTGTGACGCTCGCCTCGTTGTTCACGAAGCCCGCCGTCGTGTCCGCGTCGGTAACGACGTAGGTAGCGGTCGCCATCACAGACGCACCCGGGGCAAGCTCACCCTGGGCATTCGGCCACGCATCGTATGTGATCGCCGACAGGCCGCGCAGTTCATCCGCGATTAAGACGGATGTCAACGACACGTTGCCTGTATTGGTCACGACGAAGGTGAAGGTGATTGTGTCACCGTGAACCACCCCGGTCTTCACCAACGAGATCGCCGGGCCGTTGATGAGTGGCAGATCGAACGTGTCCTTGTCCAAGACGGCCGGCCCATGCGGCGGCGTGCCCGTCACGGTGGCCGTGTTGGACACGATGCCGGCGTCAAGGTCTGTCTGCGTCAGGGTGTAACCGGCCGTGGCCGTCACCGACTGCCCTGGCGCAAGCACACCGGCGGCAGCCGGCCAGGCACCGTAGGAGACATCCGTCAGGCCGTCGAGAGAGTCCGCGATGGACACTGACGTCAGGGTGACGGTACCCGAATTCGTCGCAACGAATGTGTAGGCAATCGTGTTCCCGTTCAGCACGCCGGTCTTCACCAACGATACCGAGGCAGTGCCGCCGAGAGGCTGGTCGAACTCGTCCTCGTCGGTGACGGTGCCTCCGCCGGGCGGGGTGCCCGTTGTCGTCGCCGTATTGTGCACGGTGCCGGCATCACGATCCGCCTGCGTCACCGAGTAGGTTGCCGTTGCGGTTACCTGCTGGCCAGGAGCAAGAACTCCCTCGGCGGCCGGCCATTCGCCGTAGACGATGTCCGACAGCCCATCGAGCTCGTCGGCGATTGCCACCGAGGCAAGGGTGACAGCGCCGGTGTTCGTCACAGTCAACGTGTAGGCGATGGTGTTGCCCTTCAGCACACCGGTCTTCACCAGGTTCAGCGCGGGCGCACCGTCGAGGGGCTGGTCGAAGTCGTCCTCATCAGAAACAGGAGGACCACTCGGCGGCGTTCCCGTGGTGGTGGCGGTGTTGTCCACGGTGCCCGCATCCCGGTCGGCCTGCGTCACCGCGTACGAAGCGGTCGCGGTTACCGACTGACCCGGGGCAAGAACCCCCTCGGCGGCCGGCCACTGGCCGTAAGAGATTTCCGACAGACCTTCGAGCTCATCGGCAATCGACACCGCCGACAGCGTCACCCGGCCCGTGTTCGTCGCCGTGAACGAGTATTCGATGGAGTCCCCGTCGAGAGCGCCGATCTTCACCAATGAGATTCCCGGGTTCGAGTCCAGGGGCTGGTCGAAGTCGTCCTCATCCGAAACGTCCGGTCCACGAGGCGGTGTTCCGGTTGTCGTGGCGGTATTGCTGATGTGACCTGCATCGCGGTCCGGGGTCGTTATCGCATACGATGCCGAGCCCGTCACCGACTGCCCGGGAGCGAGCACACCTGCCGTAGCGGGCCACTGACCGTAGGAAATCTCAGACAGGCCGTTCAGCTCATCAACGATCGTGACACCACTCAGGGTGACATCGCCGGTGTTGGTGACAATAAACCCGTAGTCCAGGGTGTCGCCGTCAAGAACGCCGGTCTTCACCAATGAGATTGCCGGGGCATTTCCCAAGGGCTGGTCGAAGTCGTCTTCATCAGAAACGGGGGGCCCACTGGGCGGGGTTCCCGTGGTCGTCGCGGTGTTGTCCACGGTGCCCGCATCGCGGTCTGCCTGCGCGATCGCATACGAAGCGGTTGCGGTCACCGACTGGCCAGGGGCAAGAACGCCGGCCGCGGCCGGCCACGCGCCGTAGGAAATCGCCGACAAGCCCTCGAGCTCGTCGGCGATCGACACCGCCGACAGCGTCACGTTGCCGGTGTTCGTGGCCGTGAATGTGTAGGCGATCGTGTCGCCAGCCAGCACACCCGTCTTCTCCAGGGAAATTCCCGGGGTGAGTTCAGGCAACGTGACGAGCGCCGGAGCCTCATCGGTCACGGCCGTTCCAGCTGGTGGGAGGCCCGAGGCGGTCGCGGTGTTCGACACTTCTCCGGCCTCTACATCTGCGTCGGTCAGGGTGTAACTCGCGGTCGCGGTCACCGATTGTGTCGGCGCGAGAACACCCGGAGCGCCGGGCCAGATACCGAACTCGATGGCGGTCAGGCCAGGCTTCGGGTCGGCGAGCGTCACGTCGGAGAGGGAAACGGTCCCCGTGTTTGTGACGGTGAAGTCGTAGTCCACGATGTCGCCAGCCACGCCGGTGGCGCCGTCCGCGAGGGTTCCGGTCTTCTCCAGATCGATCGACGCGCAGTTCGTGTTCACGACGCCGATGAGAGTGCTCGCCAGCGCAGCGAAGCCGGCGAGGTGGTAGTCGTCGCCCTCGGTCGGCCCGGAGATCTGGGTGATGTGCTCACGGAACGTCGCCAGCTGATCACCCGCGATGTTGTCGTTCACACCGATCGGAACGATCCGGGTGCCTTCGCCCTTGACCAGGTTCGCGCTGCGGACGGCGGCGTCGATGGTTGCCTGGTTGGTGCTGTTTCCGGGACCCTGCACGGGGTTGCCGTATTGGGTGGGGTTGCCGTCAGTGAGGAAGAAGAGGGCATCGTAGGTCTCGGATGACCCGGCAATGGCTGCCAGACCGCGGTCCCAGTTCGTGCCGCCCTGGGCGGGAACCGGACGCTGCAGGCCGTTGACGTAGGACACAATCGCGTCGACGCCGGCGGCGTCGGCAACCGACGTCAGCGGCAGCGGCGCGTTGGCTCCACCGCTGGTTGCCGGGGCGGCCGACGCGAAATTGCTGACTGCGAAGCGAACCGGGTAGCCCTCGAGCGCGTTCGCAAGCTCGGCGAGCTCCTCACGAGCCTGCTGGAGCTGCTCGTCGGTTACCGAGTTGGACAGATCCAGGCTGATGGCGAAATCCACCTCGCACTGTGCCGCCATGGCCGGGTTTGGGGCCGCAGGCACGGTGGACTGCACGGCGAATGCTGCCGAGGCACCGCTGATCGCCAGCACCGACGCGAGGGTTGCCGCCACCGCCCCGCGCGCGACGCGTCGCGTATTTCTGTGTCGTGCGGGTGAATCAGGACGTAGTCGTCTCATGTGATCGGGTACTCCATGCTCGATCGGATGGCACAGCACAAAAGGAGAACGGCCATGCCCGGCAGCTGGGTTACTGCCGCCCAATGCTCGCTTCCCCGTCGGCGGCGCAACCTCGGATGCGACGAATTTCACCCGCCACTTCACCCGGGTCGCGGCAGCCGGGCTGAGGCGAGAGCAGCGACAGGGCAGCGCCCCTTTTTGGGGGCAGCAGGCCCGACGATTTGGTCGCTGAAGTGGGAATTTGCTCTGGCATTGTGGAGTTTGAATGTTGGGGCGGCTGTCATTCGGCGCCACCGTATGACGTATCGGAGCCGGTCATCATGGCAATCATGGGAGTCCCCCGCATGCCGATCGGCGTGCGCGTGCGCCAGCGATTGATCGCACGCTTCGACGGACCGCAGGCGATCGTGGTAGCCCAAGCGCCGGCGGGATACGGCAAGACGGTTGCCATGGCCCAATGGGCCACAGCGACGGATGCCGATGGCGTGTGGCTGCGCATCCGGGAGGGAAACGTTGAACCCTCCACCCTCGTCGAGAATCTGGGAGTGGAGCTCCTCGCGGCTGGTCTGCTTGACGACACCAATCCCCTGCGGCTCGCTCCCGACGCTCTGGCCGGTGGAGCCGACCCGTGGCTCTTGCTCCGCCACGGCCTTCGACAGCTGCCTGGCGACCTGGTTCTGGCGCTCGACGGCATCGACCGGTTGAGCCAGGAAAGTATCATCGGCCTCGTTGATCTGGTGGTCGACGTGCCGACCGTGAGCATCCGGGCAACAGCACGCCAGACCAGTGCTGCTAGCGAACCGGCGCAGATGCTTCGCCTCGACGTGTTGACCATTGGTCCCTCCGAGCTCGCGCTCTCGGCGGAGGAGGCGGCGGCTCTCATGTCCGTGGACGCCGCCTCCGATGCGGTCGCTCAGGTGATGGCGAGCGGCGGACTCCCCCTTGTGGCCAAGTTGGCGGCGTCAACCTACGGCGACGGCGTGGCTGTCGCAGCCCGTGCGGAGATCTCGATCGCGGACTTGCTGGACTCCTTCATCCGCGTCGAGATCGCTGCCAACTCGTGGGACGGGCGCTTTGTGAGGTTCCTGACCGTGACCTCGATCGCGGAATCGGTGGATCAGCAGCTCGCGGCCGAGCTCGCGCGAATCGGCGGGGTGCCGTCAGCTGTCGCGTCCGATGACGGCGCACCATCCGCTGCAGACGTCACGGAATTGCTTGACCGGGCGGAGGCGGAAGGACTCGGGCTGTGGAGCGCCCGGTCTCGACAGTCCGCCACGTTCGAGTACACGCCCGCCATTCGGGAAGCGTTCGAACGTCGGCTGCGCACGTCTGGCATCCGGCTCGTACGCGACCTCGCGCTTGCGACCGCGAGGTGGGAACTGCGCGAATCCCTCCCGTACGCTGCACTTCGTCGGGCGGTGGAGTTCAGCGACTGGGCGCTGGCATCCCGCATCGTGCGCGGCCACTGGAACGAACTGGGGCGCAGCCACGCCGGCCAACTCCGCGAGTTGTTCTCGGGCACACCGCTGGGTGTGCTCCGCCGACAGCCGCTCATCGCGATGCTTCTCGCCATCACCTACAACAGCACCGGCCATCACCGGTTGCGAGCGCTGGAGTACTTCGCTCTCGCGGGGCACGGCGCCCGCACTCAGCGCGAGCAGTCAGCACCCGGTGATCGGGTGGTTTTCAGGGCGATCGAAACGGCCGCGCTCAGAGTGAGCGGAAAATTCGATGATGCCCTCACCGCCGCCGTGGACGGTCGCGACATCCTGCTCAGCATGAGCATCGAGGATCGCGATGATCTGGGGCGAGTCGAATCGACGCTGCACAACCAGTTCGGCACGACCCTCTTTTACTCCGGTCACACCGAAGACGCCCTCGATTCTTTCGCCCGGTCCACAGCGGTCGGTGCGGCCAGGGGGCTCAAGGCTGGGCTCCAGGGGATGGCTCTCTCCGCCGGGACGCTCGCGATCTCCGGCGATCTCGACGCCGCCCACGTACTGACCACCGAGGCCGACCGGCTGGAGTGGCCTGACGGATGGATCACCGGCTACATGGGTAGTTTTTACCAACTGGCCAGGGCCCTCCGTGCTCTGGAGGCTTTTGATCCGGATGCCGCCGAGCAGCATGTGCGCTCAATCGATCCGCACCGCGAGACCATCGAGCACTGGCCCCTCTTCGCCCACCTCGACGTGCTTGTGGCTCTCCTGCGCGGCGACCCGGAGCGTGCACGCGTACGGCTCGAAGCCGAGATCACGCGGCAGCGCCGCCGACGGGCGGTCGCGCCGCAAACGTTCACCCGCCTGGCTCACACCCGTTCGTTGATCGAACTCGCCGCCGGCAATCCGGCTGCGGCCGAAAAGGCGCTAGCGAAGCAGCAGCCCTTGCAGCGACGCATCGGTGCCGCTCGGATCTCCCTCGCACGGGCGCAACCCGACGATGCGCTGAGACAGCTCCTGCAGTCGGATAGCTCCTCGGCCGGCGACGCCTTGTCGCCGCGCTTGCGCGGCGAGTCCCTCACCCTGCGCGCCGGCGCGCTCGCCTCGATCGGCGATATCGACCGGGCGCAGACGGCCCTACGCGACGCACTCGCGTTCCTGGCCAACCGGGAGCAGGGACTCGCGCTCGCCCTGGTGCCCGCGGATGCGCTCGACGCGATGATCCTGGTGTCCGAGAACGCAGGGGTGGACGATCCGCACTCGTTGCTGAAGCGCGCGCGCTCGTGCGTGCTCATCCCGTCCACACGGCCCGCGCCAACCCTCACACCACGCGAACTCGCGTTGGCGCAGGCGCTGCCTCACTCGCTCAGCACCATCGAGCTCGCTGAAAGCCTCTCGATCTCTCCGAACACGGTGAAAACGCAGTTGCGCGGGCTCTACCGAAAGCTCGATGTGAGCAGCCGGTCCGAAGCCGTAGCTGCCTTGTCTGTGCTCGGCCTCACCGAGACGTCAGGCGACGAGGCACCCCGGCTGCGATCGGACCCGTTCGAGTGAGAATTGATCGAAGAAAAAACATGGGGATCAGCGCAGCTACGGCGATTCCAGCTGCCGTCAGGTACAGCGCGGTGTAATTCTCGCCGGACCCGGTGAGTGGGTCTGTTCCGGCAACGGCCAGAACCGCCACCGCGACCGCCGGAGCGAAGGTGCCCGGAAGGGTCTCCGCGATATTGAACACACCCAGATACGTGCCGGCCGCACCCTCCGGAATAGCCCGGAGGACCAGGGCCAGGTCGACCGCGTAGAAGATGCCCAGCGAGAGTCCGCCGATGGCGGCGCTGACCCACAGATGTGTGCTGCCCTCGACAGTGGCGCGCAGTACCGCTGCCACAGCAAGCCCCACGGCGGCGGCGGCGATGTAGGGCCCATAGTTGCCGGTGCGGGAGGCGAGAAGCCCGGCGCCCAGCGCAGCTACCACGATTCCGGCACCACCGGCCAGGGTGGTGGCGGCCACGACCGGCGAGCTCTCGGCCGAGGTGAGCGCCAGCCGTTCCATGACGAAGAACAGGGTAAAGACCGTTGTGAATGAGACAGCCAGCTGCATCAGAAACCGTTGCAGCCACATCCAGGCGAAGGTGCGATTCTCACGGATGCTGATCCGGATGCGGTCCCCCTGGTCAGCGTCTATCGCCGATCCGGCGCGTTGCAACGGAGGATCGGGGATGCGGGAGCAGCAGAACGCCACCACGATTACGGCAGCGATGGGCATCGCCAGCACAACAATGTCGAGCCGGGTGGGGAGCACGGCGGCCAAGAGTAAGGGCGGAAGGGTGCCGAGGAACGCCGCTGCGCCGAACAGTCCCGATGCGGCCGCGCGCTGCTTTTCGGCCACCTGATCACCCAAGAGCGCTGCGACCGCCGCGAAGGATGCGTTGTACGCGGTCTGGGCGAGGACCCACCCCAGGGTGAGAACCAGCAGCGAATCTGCGGCGACGATCACCATCGACCCGACCAGGCCCACCACGGCCCCACCCAGAAGCCAAGGTCTGCGGCGTCCGAATCTTCCCCGCGTGCGGTCTGAAAGCACACCGAATACCGGGTTGGCGACGACAGCTGCCAGTGCACCGCAGATAGTCACGACGGCGAGCGCGCCCGTGCGCTCACCTTCCGGCGCCAGCCGGGCAATCACCATGGGCAACCCGGTGACGACGGGAGCGGTGAGCGAACCCAGAATGACGAGGTTGATCAGCGCAAAGAACGCGACTCTCCGCACGTCGCCCTCCCCGATGTTTCGCTGGTGCCGCGCCCTGAGCAGCCTGACGGCACCGCTGCGCGTGTCAGCCTACCGAAGACGGACGTCGGAGTGCGGGCTGGTGAGGTCAGGCCTGCCGGTCGAGCAGCACATACGTGTACGCGGCGAGCGTGGCAGCATCCACAATGGCACCGTCGCGGATCATGCGCCGAAGATCCTCTTCGCTGAACCACCGCTGCACCATGTCTTGCTCGGTGATCTCCCGCTCCGGCGGCCCGGGCGTCAGGTCGGTGGCCAGATAGAGATCGCAGCCCTGGCTGTTGTGGCCGTACGCGGTGTAGAAGTACGCCAGGTGGCGAACGTTGCCGGCGCGCATCCCGGTCTCCTCCTGCAGCTCCGCGCGGGCCAAGTCCTCCTGGCTGCCGCCCGTCTCGCCGGGCCAGGAACCTTGTGGGAACTCCCACGCCCGCCGACCGGCGGGGTACCGGAACTGGTCGACGAGCCAGAAACCACCGTCGGCAAACGGCACGATGATGGCGGAGTCGGGCTGGTCCACAACACCGTAGAGGCCCGTCGACCCGTCCTCGCGGCGCACTTCGTCCTCCCGCACGGTCATCCGGGCGTTGCAGTAGACCTCGCGGGTCGAGATAGCTTCAATCATTGGCCCTTACCTGGCCGGAGCCCTGTGACGGGGCTGGGCGCTGCGTTGGTGCTCATCGCTCCTCGTGGACCGGCGCTGTGCCCGACGTCGCCGGAGTGTCGAACTGGTCGAACGTGGCGGCGAGCAGTTCGCGCGGGCTGCGCTTCTCGCCGGCCACGGCCCACGCGGCCAGGGCCACATCAAAGCAGACGATGCTCGCTTGAACGATCACGCGTGCTCGCAGGGCAGCGTCGAGACCGGGAAGGCGAGCCTCGACCAGGGGCGTGAGCAGGCCTTCCCAGAGCAGATGCTTCTCGATGTGTCGAGAGCGAAGCGATGCGGTGCTAGTAAGCACCCTGAGACCTCGCTTCTGCCGCTCCCCCTGCTTGCCCCCGGCTCTCAGCAGTGCGTCGAACGATGCGTGCAGGGAGCGCCAGAGCGGCTCCTCCGCCGACCGGGCCGCAAACTCATCTCGCACGAATTCGCCCCACGGCCTGGGGTCGCCGATCACAGTGTCTTCTTTGGCGGGAAAGTACCGATGGAAGCTTCGGGTCGAGATGCCCGCCGCGGCGGCGACATCTTCCACCGTCACGTTGTCGAAGCCTCGGTGAGCGTAGAGCTCGATGGCGACCTCGGCGACATGCGCTCGAACGGACTCGCGCGTGATAGCGCGCAGCACGTTGCGGGCGGCGGGGGAAGACGTCATGGGATCAGCCTATCGCGTGTGGCAGAGACTGCCACTTTAGGCGTAGAGTGCAAACTCCACTGACAGAAAGACACCACATGCAGAAGAGATCTCTGGGCAAGCAAGGATTCACCGCCTCGGCCATCGCCTATGGCGCGATGGGAACGGCAATCGGCTACGGTCCGAGCGACGACACAGAATCGATCACCGCCATCCGTCACGCCCACGACCTCGGCGTGACGCACTTCGACACCGCCGAAATGTACGGCTGGGGCACGGGCGAGAAGCTACTCGGCACGGCCCTCGCACCCATCCGCGACGAGGTGACCATCGCGACCAAGTTCGGCTTCACCCCGACTTTCGCCCGCAACTCAGCGCCGGATCACATCCGCGCCGTGGTCGACACGAGCCTGCGGAACCTGGGCACCGACCACATCGACGTGCTGTACCAGCACGCCCCCGATCCGGCCGTTCCCATTGAGGATGTCATCGGCGTCATGGCCGAACTCGTCGCGGCAGGCAAGGTGTCCTACCTCGGCCTGTCGAACACCGATCCCGACAGCATCCGGCGCGCTCACGTCGTGCACCCCATTTCGGTCATGCAGAGCGAGTACTCGATCTTCTCCCGCGACTCGGAATCACTTCTCCCCACCCTCACCGAACTGGGAATCGGGTTGGTCGCGTACTCACCGCTCGCGAGAGGATTCCTGACCGGGGGCGTCAAACCTCGCGACCACTACGACGTCGGCGACTTCCGTCAGGGCGTCGGCTGGTGGGCACCGGAGAACTTCGCCACCAACATGACCATGGTCACCAGGCTCACCGACCTTGCCACCCGCAAGAACACAACGCTGGCCGGCCTGGCGTTGGCGTGGCTCCTCGCCCGCAAGGACGACATCGTGCCCATCCCCGGATCGCGGAACGCGACGCGGGTGGCGGAGAACATCGCGGCGGCCGACGTGGTTCTCACGGACGACGACCTCGCTCGTATTCAGGAGATCGTTCCGACGGGCGCGATCGGCGACCGCGGCATGTGACCGACTCCCCGCTTGACCCTGGGAACCAGTGACCGTACGGCGACCCCCGGTCCGGGCCCGCGACCTCACTTGGTCACGGGCCCGGAGTCGCGGCTAGTACCCCGGCCGGACGGTTCCCGGTCACCGCCGGCCAGGTGATCATCCTGCCGCCGGGGCATCCGCATTCATACGGCTCGAACGAAGACACCCCGTGGACGCTGTGGTGGCTGCACGTGACCGGCCGCGACCTGCCGGAGTTTCTCACCGCGGCGGGCATGACCCCGGGCGCCCCGATCCGCACGCCGTCGGACGTGTACCGGGTGGTGGCGCTGATCGCCGAGGTGTTGCAGTCGATGGAGCGCGACACCACCACCGCGAGCCTGCTCGCGGCCGCCGGCGCCGCCTGGCACCTGATGGCCCTGCTCGCCTCCGACCGCTCCACCGGCGACGGCCGCTACGCCGCCATCGACCGCGCCGCCGAGTACCTGCGCACCCACATCGACGACCACGTGAGCGTCGCCGAACTCGCCGCCATGTCGCGGCTGAGCGGCTCCCACTTCGCCGCCCTCTTCAAGAGCCGCATCGGCTAGCCAGCCCTGCAATACCAAACCCAACTCCGGATGGCGCGGGCCCGCGAACTCCTGGACACCACCGACCAATCCATCGCCGCGGTCGCCGCCGCCACCGGCTACCCCGACTCTTTCTACTTCGCCCGCCAGTTCAAGAAAGTGCACGGGGTGACGCCGTTTGGGTACCGGGGGCAGCGGAAGGATTAGTGACCGCTTGTTGAGCTTGCTGGCGCCATCGGTGCAGTGCGCACCGCTGATCCTCGCGAGATCCCACGCCGCCGGCGCCCGAACGGTGCTGACTCTTTGTGGTGCAGCCGGTTACTCGATGTCGGCGACCGCGGTACGAGGAAGCAGTGGCACAACGAGGAGGCAGGCTGCGACAAGGACGAGCAAACCGACCAGAGTGGCTGAAGCGGCCTCGATGTCCCCGGAGGGGAGGAGGGTAAGGAAAATGCTCGTGACGAGGGCCGAGCCGATACCGTTCGCCACTTGCTGGACGGCGCTGAGGGAGCCGCTGGCGGAGCCTGCCTCGTGAGCATCAACATCGCCGAGGGCGGTGTTGAAAATGGAGCTGAAGCAGATACCGGCACCCACACCCATGAGGAGGGTTGCGATGCCCGCCTGCCACCATTCCAGGCCGAGACCGGCAGCCTGAATGAAGGCAAGCATGATTCCGATGCCGGCGAGGATCGCGACGAGCCCCAGGACGACGAGCCGGCGGGCGAGTTTGACGACGAGCACAGCGGCGATTCCCGATCCACCCATGATGCCGATGGTCAGCGGAATGAGGTTGAGGGAGGTTTGGGTGGGGGTGTATCCCAGACCGAGCTGGAAAAACAGCGAGATGACGTACATTAGGCCACTGAATCCGGCGAACACCAGCAGTCCCACGATCAAACCGGCCGTGAAGCCACGGTTGGCGAGCAGGGTGCGCGGCAGGAGCGGTTCGGCGGTGCGGGCCTGACGCCAGACGAACCCGGCGAAGACGATTGCACCGACGATGATCGCGCCGATCGAGAGAGCAGTCCATCCGTCGCTGGATCCTTCGATCAGCCCGAACAGGACACCGAAGAGAGCAACTGCCAGCAGGACGCTGCCGAGGACGTCGATGCGGGTGCTGGGGCGGGCGGGCACGGAGGGAAGGAACTTGACCGCCATGACGAACGCCACACCGCCCAGGATCAGGTTGATGAGGAAGATGGGTCGCCATTCGAGCCCGAACAGGTTGGCGTCGATGAGCACACCTCCGAGAATGGGACCGCCAACGGCGAAGACGCCCAGCATTGGAGCAAAGACGCCGAATGCCTTCTGCAGCATGGGCTTCGGGAAGGTGGCGGTCATGATCGCCATGCCCTGCGGAATGAGCAGGGCGCCGAAGAGGCCCTGAGCGACCCGCGATCCGATCAACATCTCGGGCGACAGCGCGAGCCCCGCGGTTGCAGAGGCCACGACGAAGCCTGCCATCCCGACGAGGAAGGTTTCCTTCTGACCGTACTTGTCGCCGAGCTTTCCGCCCAGAACCAGGAGAGACCCGAGCGCGAGCGCGTAGGCGGCACCGAGCCACTTGATCACGCTCTGGTCAGCGCCGAGGTCCGCCACGATCGAGGGCGCCGCGATGTTGGTGATTGTCGAGTCGATGAGATCCATCGCATCGGCGAGGAGTACGACGATGAGTGTCAACCAGACACCCTTCGTGGTTATGGGCGGAGTTGCGGTGATGGTCATGAGAGCCCCTTTCGTTGGCGAACAACATCGTAACGAACATGTTCGTTACGATCAAGCCACGGTAGACTTTTGGCATGGTGAGACCTGAACCCGTCAGTCGGCGTGACCGGCCAGCGAAGCCGCCCCTCTCGCGGGCTGGCATCCTTGACGCTGCAGTCGCGATTGTCGAGAACGAAGGAGCAGACAAACTCACGATGCGCCGCCTTGCTACCGCGCTCGACACTGGACCCGCGTCGCTCTACGTCTACGTCAAAAACACGACGGAGTTGAACGCGCTGCTCATCGATCGGTACCTCATTGATCTGGATTTGAGCTGGGACGACAGCGAGTTGCCACGTGCGCGCCTCCACCGAGTACTGGACGACTACACGCACCTCTTGACGAGACAACCCGGCCTTGCCCAGGCCGCGCTGGTGACGTGGCCGAACGGTGTTCACTACCTCGACCTTCTTGATTTGTTGCTTCGCCTTCTCCACTACCTTGAGCTCGACACCACAACGGCCGCACGAGCCGTCGATCTACTCCTGCAACATGCGACGGCATCGGCGGCCGAGAGAGCTGCACATTCCTCCGATAACGCGCAAGAACTCAGCGACCTCCAATCGACCCTCGACGCGGCAGACCCCGACCGTCACCCCACGCTTGCGCGCGCAGGTTCCGCCGTCTTCGTCTCCGGTTCGCGCGAGGAACGGAACGCCTGGAGCATCGACGTTCTAATCGACGGTGCGCTCAAACATGCGACACGGCGTCGGCCGACAGAGAGACGCTCGCACTCGGAGTGATCGCCCTGGAACTCTGGTCTCATCTGTAGACCTCCGCCAGCAGGGGCATTCGTGCGTCTCCTCGGTGCTGCCACATTCCGGGCAGCAGGGAACGCCTGCTATTACCGGCGGGACACCGAATCTGCCCTCGTCCATCGGAAGCGGCCGATGAGCGGCGACAGGCCTGGGACGAAGGCCAGGAGCAGGAATAGGCCGTAACCGAGTGCGCCGCCCGCGGTATTGAAGATGAGGTCGTTGATGTCTGCGATATGGCCGCCCGCGAACAGCCCCTGCGCCACAAGCTGAGCCACCTCGATCGCGAGACTGACTCCCACCACGGTTGCGAGGACCTTCCACCACGACGGTCGCGCGAGCACAAGCGGAATGAGAATCCCGAGGGGCAGGAAGACCACCATGTTCATCAACGCGTCCTGGACCTCGTAATCGTGGAACGGGAGGAGAGCGAGTGCTGGTATCCAGGGCCCGCTGTCGGGCTTGTTGAGATAAATAGGGAAGACCGTATTGGCGCTGATGCCGGCCGCGTAGACGGACAACGCCGCCGCGACCGTTGCGCGCGCGGCGGAGAACAGCCCTTTCGCGCGCAGGCGCCAGAGCAGCAATGCGAACAGCGCGAGACCGAGCGGGACCACGATCGGCAGCACCGGCACTGCAGCGAATGGATTATTCATCGCTGGCAACGCTACTGGCCGTCGGGTACACCGGTGGCGCGACCGCCCTCGGGTGTCTGCCGGGTGGTGGCGCTGATCGCCGAGGTGCTGCAGTCGATGGAGCGCGACACCACCAAGGCGAGCCTGCTCGCCGCCGCCGGTGCCGCCTGGCATTTGATGGCCCTGCTCGCCTCCGACCGCTCCACCGGCGACGGCCGCTACGCCGCCATCGACCGCGCCGCCGAATACCTGCGCACCCACATCGACGACCACGTGAGCGTGGCCGAGCTCGCCGCCATGTCGCGCCTGAGCGGCTCCCACTTCGCCGCCCTCTTCAAGAGCCGCATCGGCTACCCCGCCCTGCAATACCAAACCCAGCTACGGATGGCGCGGGCCCGCGAACTCCTGGACACCACCGACCAGTCCATCGCCGCGGTCGCCGCCGCCACCGGCTACCCCGACAGCTTCTACTTCGCCCGCCAGTTCAAGAAGGTGCACGGGGTGACGCCGTTCGGGTATCGGGGGCAGCGGAAGGGTTGACGGTGTCCGCTCTACTCGGTTGCCAGTCCGGCTACCTGGGAATGCCGCCCCGCAATGCCTTCATCTGCATTCGTCCGCGACCAGATACACCTATTGGACGGCAAAAGTGCAACCACAGCACATGAACCTGGAGGATCGATCCGTGTGATGACTAGACTTCGATCGCCAATCTAATGGGAATGAGGGTCACCAATTGCTGGATGACGTACTGGTGAACCCGAGTGAGCTACTCCTCGACCTTGAGAATCCTCGCATGCCAGATGCCCATTTCGAGGACGAAAACGCGGCGATCGAGTATCTCGCCGACCATGCAGATGTGTCAGAACTTGTTCAGTCCATCGCTTCTTCCGGATGGTACGACTACGAGCCTCTGATTGTTCTTGTGAACTCCAACATCGTAATCGAGGGAAATCGAAGGATCGCGGCGCTAAGGCTTATTGCGGATCCAGTTCTCGCTGCTTCAATCGGAGTGACCATTCCGACACCGTTGCATCCGAACGCCATGCCTGGCTTGATCCGGATTCGCCCTGTTACGTCGAAACGAGAGGCCCGAGACTTCATCGGGTTCAAGCACATCAACGGTGCTTTCAAATGGGATTCCCTTGCGAAAGCACGATACGCGGCGAGTTGGCTAGATGACGACGGCGATATCGCCACCGTTAGCCAACGCTTGGGCGATAACCACAACACCATTAGCCGGCTGGTGAATGGCTGGAAGGTCCTCAAACAGGCCGAGTTAAATGGATTCGATCGCAACCTGATTTCCCGACGGTCATTCGCGTTCTCGCACCTCTACACCGCACTCTCTCGACCTGCGACTCGCGAGTATTTGAAGCTGCCTGAGGTCACTGATGGACTGCTCGAGGAACTACCGGTGCCCGAAGCCGGGCTCGAGTCGCTCGCGCGACTTACTTCTTGGCTGTACGGCCAGCCCGGAGAGCCGTCGGTTATTCAAAGCCAGAATCCGGATCTAGGTCATCTAGTGCAGGTCCTGGGGAACAAGGCAGCAGTCGCAACACTCGAGGTGACTCGGAACCTTGACCGCGCTTTCGATGTCGCCGAAGACAAAGTCTCTAAGTTCTCACAACTTGTCTATAAGTTGGTCCAAGATGTCGAAGAAGCCCTACGGCTGACGGGCAGTTACGACGGCGATCCCGAGTTGGTCGCAGCTACTGAGAGCATCGCAAAATCGGCTCGCGCGCTAACCACAACCGTAAAAGCACTGGTGGTCTCCGAAGACGAAGTCAATGCCGATTAGTGCGTACTCGCCCACCGACTCCCGAAGCAGGCTGGCCGACTGGATTGAGCTTGCGGCGATGACATCGGCTTCCTCGAGCCAAAGCAAGGGCCAGTTCCTTCGGGCATCGGCCGCCCTGGAAGAACCACCTTTTGATGCCGACGACGAGGATCTGGGGTACGACGAGGACGACGAGGACAATGGGCGCGGCGATCGCTACATCCTTGATGAGCGCAGCGAGAACCTCGCGAACCGAGTTCTGGCTGAACTCGAATATCGTGTTCTCGTTCTTGGAGAGAATTATCCATTTGCCATTCGAAGCGCCGGAAGCACTTGGAAGTTGGTGTACTCCCCCGCCACCTCTGGGGCTGCCAGGTTCGCCCAATTCTGCTATTTGGTGTGCGTTTTGTTCTCGGTGATCAAGTACAGGTACCTAATCCTCGGGGCCACCACACCTGAATACATGGCCATTGCTAAACATGTGCAGCTATTAGCCTTTTTAGTTGCCCCCGAAGTGGTTGGCGGAGCGGCCTACTCCATGGGCTGGCCCCGCCCAGACAATACGAAAACTCTCCGAGGCGCCTTAGACAAAGTCTCGGCCAAAATGAAACTAGGCAAGCTGCACGACGAGAACCCCGGTTGGGATCGTGGCTGGGCGAAAGACGGAACTGTCGACATCGTGGCGTGGAAGCACTATGCGGGACGAACGCCCGGCGCACTCGTAATCTACGGACAGGTCGCCTCTGGACTGAATTGGCGGTCAAAACCCCTGCGAACATTCATTGATCCATATTTCACAGAGTGGTTCGCCATTAAACCGACCCGTGAATTCTTGCACTCGATGTACATACCCTTCCCCGTCTATGAGGCCTGCAAGCCAAACAAGTCGCAATCGTTCGAACGCCTCGCTTTTGATAACGCCATGCGGGATGAACGTGTTTACGGCTTGGTCATCGATCGCCTACGACTGACTGACATGGCAGCGCCACGGTACGAGGCCCTCACAAATGGTCGCGACCAGATCGAAGTCGCAAGCGTCGACGGGCTGGCCGCGCTCTTTCGCTGGAAGAGATTTGCCGAAACGTTGGCGAAGTAGGCCGGCACTGCTTGCGCTTGTCAGCCAGTAGTTTCGGACTCCCCGGCTGCGCGAACCGACACCGAGTAGCATACGGCTCGCATGTCGGTCCCAAAGCAGTTTTTCGAGGATGTTGAGGCGTTGAAGGTGTGCGAAATGTGTTTGCGGGTCAGCTAGTAGGGTGAGCGCAGGAGCACTGGAGCGAGGGGCAGCAATTGATCAGCACATCGTCATGGCCAATCGAGGAAATCCTTGTGAAGGACCTCGTGCCGGACCCGGAGAACGTGCGAATCAAGGGTGTGCAGCCCGATGAGCGGGCCACTATCGCATACCTCTACGCAAGCGAAGGCGTTCTAGAACTGGCTCGTGAAATCAGTCAAGACGGCTACTTCGACAACGACCTACCGATAGCGACGCTTGTCGAGGGGCGCCTTATTGTCCTTGAGGGAAATAGGCGCGTCTCAGCTCTGAAGGGGCTACTTGTTCCTGCCAACGTTCCTACCTATGAGAAGCAGTTGCAAGGGCTCGCGAGTCGCATCGACAACTTCGAGGAATTTGTTCCATCGATCATTCGGGTGATGATCGCCCCGAATCGGACGTCCGCCCAGCCCATACTTGCTCGTCTACACACTCGGGATGCCAAGAAAGCATGGGGACTTGAGCAACAGGCTACGTTCTACTATTCCCAGCTAAACAGCTCAACAACCGTGGACGACCTGCGAGCGCTGTATCCATCTGTTGCAAACAAAATTGCGCGATTCATTACTATCTCTGAAATGGCTCGCTTGTTTCGCGCGGCGGCCGCCATCTCGCCGGCCGCGGTGGCTTTCACGGGCAGCGTCGCCTTCAAAATGACATCACTGGAGTACCTCTATAAGAGCGCGCATTTCCAACGGGCTGCGGGTCTAACGATCAACTCTGATGGGTTCGTCACGGAAGATGGCAGAGAAGCATTCCGTCGCCGTATGCTGGTCCAAGTCCTCGCCGACTTGCAGGCGAAGTACATATCTACTCGCGGACCGCGGATCCTTCAACGATCCCCTGAGCATTCGGACTACATTCAATCCCTCGTCGACATCGCGAACGGCGTTAAGGCTACACACCTCGCGAACATTGAGGGTGACAACAACGCTGCCAGGCCTGTAGATCTCCATTCATCCGGGGCGGGCCCACTGACCACCTCGGCAACAAAGGAGGGCGCTGTAGGTCCCAGAGTTGACAGCCGAGAACGCAACCCCCGCGGAGAAGCTGAACCTAGGCCCGACTACGCAGAATCCCGCGTCAATAGGGCGCCCAATAGATCAGTCCATGATTCACGTCTGAATTGGATCGGCTTGGAGTACAGCCTCGAGTCCGCGCCTTTGAGACTTAGGTTTGACGAGCTTCGGCTCATTGACGTGCACGATTTTCCCAACGCGACAATGGACATGATACGAACGTTCCTGGAATGCACGTTGAAACAGTACTTTCGCGAGTCCAGCAATGACCTCCCGAACAGCCACCAGGCCCAACTAAGCCACTGCCTGACGCATGCAGGCGACCACTTCGCTGACGACTCGCGTCTGTCGGCCATCCTCGCTGGCCTCAAGGCGAAGAAGTCGTTGCAGAGGGAGTCCTACCTACGCAGCGCGCAATCACTGAACGCAAGCAACCATGAACCCGATGTCACATTCAGCCGCAAAGATGTCAACGAAACTTGGGCTGCGGTGCACCCTCTGATCGGAGTGCTTCTGGCAGGACCTACAGCTCTCGAGCGCCAGCCCGGCTAGAGATTGCCGACGCCAACGGGCCAGCCGCAATCATAAGCTCACGAGCCTTTTCTACTCGATGAGCGCTGTAGCTCAACTCGAAATCGAAAATGTCGCGATCTCTATAGAGATCGCGTATGAGCGGGACATCGTCGTATGTGAGCAACCAATTCCCGTGCTCTGCCCTGTTGATCGCACCCGCGAGCGCCGCATGGTCACGATGGGTGAATGAATTCAGGTAGAGCGAACCGCCCATTTCAACGTAAGGGGGGTCCACGTAGAGGAATGCATTTTGATCCTCTGAGTAGGTCTCGAAGCAACGTTTGCCGTCAATTGCGGTCACCGTGATTCGCTCCGAGAGCCGCTCAAGCGCGCGGACCCTGGCTGCCAAGTCCGTTCTATTGAACCGTGCATCGATGCGATAAGAACCCGATTGGGCCTTGCCACCGATCACCCCGGCATGAAGAACGCCCGACCGGTTCGTTCGATTCAAATAGAAGAACGCGAACCCAAGTTGCAGGGTGTCCCGTGCGTCCGCCCTTCGGTAAATCTCTTTCTGACGCGCCCACTCTTCGAGGTCGAGCGGTGCAGACTCGATCAACCGTGCAAACTGCTCGTTCTGAGTAACTATTGATTGCCAGAATGAATAGACAGCCACGTCAAGATCATTAATGACAAGTCGATTTACAACTTCCATCTGCAGGAGAGCAAGACCCGCGCCGGCGCCGCCAGCGAAGGGCTCAACGTAGGTCACATCTGGAAGTCCGCGCTCTTGAATGAGATCCGCGAAGAAGCCTGCCAGCTTGCTCTTGCCGCCCGGATACCGCAACGGGCTGTGGCGCCCCAAGCGTCGGTCAGACGTGACAGTCACCATGCTCATTTTGTGTCCTTAGTATGCTGGGCTCCGCCAAGGCGTTTGCCACACGCTCCACAAGTGTAGTTTGCGTGGTCCGCTATGCATCTAACGGCTCGCTTGAACAACAGCTTGAGAAGCCGAGACGCCGGAAGCGACCGCCCCGTGGGTTCCATCCGGGTGCCCGATCGGGACGGCCGGCTGTTGAGCTCGGCGTCAGCTCGGGTGCATCATTCACTCTCGCGCACTTTTATCACGGCGCCTCCCCAGGAGTGAATCAGAATATGCGCGGTCACGACAGACGAAGCCGTCGCTGACAAGGGTCTTGGCATCACGTAATGCTCCGGATGCGTCTATGTGGCGCAATACGTTCTTATTCAGAACCGATGGCTTATTCTCATCCGGAAAGGCGTATATGTAAGCTCCATCCCAGACAGACAAAACCGCCTTTAGTTGCGAACCTCTTTAGATCTGCAACCATGCCTTGATTTCCTGAGCCGCCTCATTCTCTTCCTCAATCAGGCCATTCTTGATCGCGCTCTGTAGCACAGATCCGCCCAGTACCCGTTTGGCGTCAACGACGTTCAATTCAGAGTTGATTCGGTCATGCCTGTTCAGAACCATCAACACATATAACGCATGCGGCCGAACAACCAGACGACCTTGTCGCTCTGCGAATGAACGCGCTTGCTTTGCAAGCTCATCGAGAGCCAACTGCGAGACTCGACCGCGATCGATTTGCGGGGAACCTTGGGACAGTACTACTTCGACCACCGTCTCAATTACCTGCGTCATTCGCTCCGAAGAGATCAGCGGAAGTGCTTTGTCGTAGGTCCGGAGACTCTTCAAAAATGTTGGCACGCCGTCGGCTTCGTCAGCCGTGAGAGTCGTATCTATCCATTCCGCCGACGGTGTTGATCCCAGCGGGTGAACGTAACCAGGAGACGGCCCGGTTAGTACCACCTCAGGAACCGCCACCTGAAGCAACATTTTGAAGCCACCGAAATCTGCCCAGGTTTGAGTCACATTCGTGCCGAATTTTGACGCGAGCGACTGCGAGAGCGCTGCAAGTCCGATTGGGTGCCGAAGATCCTCAATCAAGCGCTTCGCTTCTCTAATGAGCGCGGTTTGCAGCTCTGAGTACGCAGGCGCCACTTCGACGTTGGTTGCTATGCGGTCCTCTGGAGTGCCGCTTTTTGTCTCAAACGATGGAACTGCTAGCGCGATCGTGGTTTGGCCGGTTTCGATGAACGCGATATCGGAAGCACTCGTATCTTCATCGACCGAGCGCTGGGTTTCAACGTCGAGGCCTGTTCGAAGGTCTTGGGCTATGTTGTCGACCGCTGCTAGTAGTTCGGCCATTCGAAGGGACATCCCCACAATCCAGTCCGGAACCTTGGATCCTGGTTTGTAAGTGTCCTCGTGGGTCAACTCGCCCCAACCATCCTGTAGCAGAGTTCGAGCCTGCACTTCGACACGCACTCGCTTCGTTTCGTGCGCCTGCGCGACCGGAACGACGAAATTCACGTGGAAGGCACGGTATCCCGACGGCTTGGGATTAGAGAAATAGTCGCGCTGAGATTCACTTTCTACGGCCAAGGAAGTGCGCGCTCCGTCGTCGAGAGGCAACTCCCCGATGATTTCTTGGAACGTATTGATGTCTGAGAGATTGTTGCAGACCAGGCGCAAACCGACAAGATCATCGATGATTTCGGGGATGCGCTCATTTTCAGTGAACTCCGCTGCGTATCTTTCCTGGCTTAATTTGGCGAAAGCTCTCTGAGCAGTCTTTACGCGACTTGTGGATATCCGAAAACGCCCGCGGTCGATCGGGTCCACCTTGCTATCCAGCAACTCTGAAAGGACTCGTTCCGCTGCAGAACGCGCTGGTTCCAGAAACCGCTGATTCGCCTGAGCATGCCACGCCGCAAATTGGGCATACGTAGGCAGAATTGGTTCCACTCCGATATCGGGCACATTCGTGAGTCTGCCACAATTTGCGCGATGGGCGCTCTGACTAGGCCTTTCGATACCAGAAGGGGACCGAAAGCACGAGGCATTGAGTCCCGCTAAGACGTTGCTCCTCCGCCCGGATAGCCGCGAGGCCTCCACGCGCTCCGCTATGCCGACCACGCCATCGTCGCAATTGCTTGACATCCACAAAAACGTTTATGTAAGCTCTCACCCACATCAACAAAAACGTTTTTGGGATTGGGTTCAATGATGAGCAAGCGTGTGGGCATTCGAGAGGTCGCGGCCGCGGCCGGCGTCTCCGTGACGACCGTGTCACACTCGCTCAGCGGCGGCGGACAGCTCAGCGACGCCACCCGGGAACGCGTCAAGTCGGTGGCCGAGGGCCTCAACTACGCACCCAACCGACTCGCCAGCGGGCTGCGCAGCAAGCGCTCGCAGATCATCGGCTTCGTCAGCGACGAGATCTCCACCACGCCCTACGCCGGCAACGTGCTGCTCGGCGCTCAGGAGGCCGCAGCCGCCAACGACCAGGTGCTCATGGTCGTCAACTCCAACCGCAACTCCCGCATCGAAGACCGCGGCATCGAAGCGCTGCTCCAGCATCGGGTCGACGGCATCATTTACGCCCGCATGTACCACCAGGCCGTTGAACTGCCGGCGGCACTGAGCGGCGTCCCCACCGTGCTGCTCGACGCATCCAGCGACCGCACCGACCTCTCCTCGGTGGTGCCCGACGAAGAGGGCGCGGCCCGCACCGCCATGGCGCACCTGCTTGAAGCCGGGCACCGACGCATCGGCTACCTGGGCAACATCGACGACATCCCCGCCACCCGCGGCCGCCTCGCCGGCTACCGCGCTGCCCTGGCCGAGAACGGCATCGCCTTCGACGAGTCACTGGTCACCGTGACCGACTCCATGACCACGCCGGGCCGTGACGCGGCCCGCAGACTGCTCGCCCTGACCGAGCGGCCCACGGCGCTGTTCTGCTTCAACGACCGGATGGCAATGGGCGCGTACCAAGCGGCGCAGCTGGCCGGCCTGAGCATCCCCGAGAACTTGAGCATCGTGAGCATCGACAACTTCGAGGTGCTCGCCGACGCGCTGCTACCCGGGCTCACGTCTATTGCGCTGCCGCACTACGAGATGGGCCGCTGGGCCATCGAGCGGCTCGCGGCCGAGCTCGCCGGCGACGCCGACTCGGCTCCGCAGCAGATTCGCATGCACTGTCCGCTGGTTCTGCGGCAGTCAGTAGGCCCGCCGCCGCGCTGACGCGGCGACGAGCCAACCTCCACACTTCGCGACCGCTGGAACGGTCGCGACGATCGGCACTCCTCGCCGAGACACCCCACCCCAACCGATAAGAAGGAATGAAGATGCGACACGCAAAGAAGCGCCTGATCGTAGCGAGTTTAGTGGCCACGAGTCTCGTTGCGACCATGGCCGGATGCGCCCCCAGCGGCGGCAGCGGCTCCGACGGCACCAACGGTGAGCTCACCATCTGGACCCACAACGGCGGCAACACCGAAGAACTCGCCGCCGTGCAGGCCATCGTCGACGGCTACAACAAGAGCCAAGACGAGACCACCGTGAAGCTGCAGGCGTTCCCGCAGGCCTCCTACAACGACTCGGTGATCGCGGCCGCCGCATCCGGCAAGCTGCCCTGCATCGTCGACATCGACGGCCCCAACGTGCCCAACTGGGCCTGGGCCAAGTACCTCACCCCGCTCGACCTGAGCGTGGACCTGGACGAAAACCTGCCCAGCACGCTGGGCGTCTGGAACGGCGAGACCTACTCGGTGGGCTACTACGACGTGGCGCTGGCCATGTTCGCCCGCAAGTCCGTGCTCGCCGAGAACGGCATCCGCCAGGCCACCATCGACCAGCCGTGGACCCAGGCCGAGTTCGACGACGCACTCGCGAAGCTCAAGGCCACCGGCACCTGGGCCAACCCGCTCGACATCGGCACCGGCGACGTGGGCGAGTGGTACCCCTACGCGTACTCCCCGCTGCTGCAGTCCTTCGGCGGCGACCTCATCGAACGTGACGAGTACCAGTCCGCCGAGGGCGTGCTCAACGGCCCCGAAGCGCTCGAGTGGGCCGAGTGGATGCAGTCCCTCGCCACCGAGGGTTACATCGCCACCAAGAGCGGCGCCGACTCCGCCCTCGACTTCCAGAACAACGTCACCGCCATCCAGTACGGCGGCAGCTGGGCGGCCGCCGCCAACGCCGAGGTTCTCGGCGACGACCTGGCCGTGATGCCCTCCGTCGACCTCGGCGAAGGCACCAAGATCGGCGGCGGCTCCTGGCAGTGGGGCGTGACCACCGGCTGCGCCAACCCCGAGGCAGCCATGGACTACCTCTCCTACTCGCTCTCCCCCGAGAACATCGCCGCGGTCTCGGTGGCCACCGCCACCATCCCCGCCACGGATGCCGCCGCCGCCCTGGTGCCCGGCTTCGAAGAGGGCGGCAACCTCGCCATCTTCCGCGAGTTCTCCGCGAACAGCGCGGTGCTCCGCCCCGAGACCCCGGCCTACCCGTTCATCGCAACGGAGTTCACCAAGGCCACGCAGGACATCATCAACGGCGGCGACCCGCAAGACACCCTCGACGCGGCGGTTACGGCCATCGACGCGAACATCAAGTCCAACGGCGGTTACACGCAGAAGTAGTCGACCGCGGGGGTGCGGCACAGCGCCGCACCCCCGCTCTCGCTCAGGGAGACTCTCATGACCACCACGATCGAACGACCCCCGGCGGCCCCCGCCGCCGGCGGCCCGGCCCGGCCCATCCGGCCCAAGCGGGACCGCACCAGCAAGACCGAAAACCTCGCCGGACTGGCCATGCTCACGCCCGCCGTGCTGCTGCTGGCCCTGTTCATCTTCGTCCCGGCGATCCTCGCGTTCGGGCTCGCCTTCACCAACGCTCGCCTCATCTCGCCTTACCCGGCGGTCTTCGTCGGCCTCGACAACTTCGTGCGGCTGTTCGCGGATGCCGCGTTCTTCCGTGCGCTCATCAACGTCGGCTACTTCGCCGTGGTCGTCGTTCCGCTGCAGGCCGGCCTCGCCCTGGTGATGGCCATCCTGGTCAACAAAAAGGTGCGCGGAACCACCTTCTTCCGCACGGTGTACTTCCTGCCGGTGGTCACCTCCATGGTCGTCGTCTCGCTGCTCTGGCTGTTCATGTACCGGCAAGACGGCCTGATCAACGTGATCATCGAGCGGGTCACGATGGGCCTGGTCACCGGCCCCGACTGGCTGAACGACACCACCACCTCGATGCCGGCGATCATCCTGATGTCGGTCTGGCAGGGTGTGGGCTTCCACATGATCATCTGGCTCTCCGGGCTGCAGACCATCCCCGCCGACCTCTACGAAGCGGCCGACCTCGACGGCGTCTCGCCGTGGCAGCGCTTCAGGTACATCACCTGGCCGGGCCTTTCCGCCACCCGCAGCCTGATCCTGGTGACCATCACCATCCAGGCGCTCAGCCTGTTCACCCAGATCAGCGTGATGACCCAGGGCGGCCCGCTCAACTCCACCACCACGGTGGTCTACGAAGCCGTCGAATCCGGCTTCGCCCAGCAGGAGACCGGCTACGCCTCGGCGATCTCCCTCGTGTTCTTCGTCATCGTGCTGCTGATCTCGGTCGTGCAGCGCTTCCTCAGCAGAGAGAAGGCCTGATCATGGCGATCTCACACGTCTCTAATGCACACGCGGCGATTCCCGAAGTGGCGCCGGCATCCGCCCCGCACGCGGTGCTCGGTCAGAAGACGGCCCGTAAGAAGCGCGTTGTCGGCATCGGCGGCTGGATCCTCCGGATCGGCCTGGCCGTGCTGTTCCTCTTCCCGATCCTGTTCATGTTCGTCTCGTCGCTGAAGCCCGACCAGCAGATCTTCGGTGACCTGTCGTCGATCGCCGCGTTCCTGCCCATCGGCAACATCTCGATGGACAACTACGCCGCCGTCTTCGACCGGGTGCCCGCCGCCCGGTTCCTGGTCAACTCGATCGGCATCTCGGCGATCACCGTGGTCGCCGGCATCCTGGTGAACAGCCTCGCCGCGTTCGCGCTCAGCCGGATGCGGGTGCGCGGCAAAACCGTCATCCTCACCCTGATCATCGCCACCCTGATCGTGCCGTTCGAGACCCTCGCGCTGCCGCTGGTGTGGTGGGTGAACCAGCTGCCGTCGTTCGAGCTGACCGAGCTGGGCTTCATGTTCAGCAAGGGCTGGATCGACACCTACCAGGTGCAGATCATCCCGTTCGTGGCCAACGCGTTCTCGATCTACCTGTTCCACCAGTACTTCGAGTCGATCCCCAAGGAGCTCGACGAGGCCGCCCGCATGGACGGCGCCGGCTGGTTCCGCATTTACCGGCAGGTGGTGATGCCGCTCTCCGGCCCCGCCATCGCCACCGTCGCCATCCTCACCTTCCTGCCCGCCTGGAACTCCTACCTCTGGCCGCTCATGGTGGTGCAAACCGAGGAGCTGCGCCCCGTGATGGTGGGCGTGCAGTACTTCTTCCAGCTCAACGTCTCCTGGGGTGAGGTGATGGCGTACTCCACGCTGATCACCCTGCCCGTGGTGGCCCTGTTCATCGCGTTCCAACGCTCATTCGTCAACAGCATCGCGTCCAGCGGTGTGAAAGGTTAGGCCCGTTCTATGTCGCTCCAACTGCCCGATAAGTGGATCTGGGACTCCTGGTACGTGCAGGTCGACGGCGTCACGCACGCCTTCTACCTGCACGCCAGCAAGGCCCTGGGTGATCCCGACCGCCGGCACCGGCACCCCATCGTGGGCCACGCCGTGAGCACCGACCTGGTTTCGTGGACGGTCGTGCAGGACGCTCTGATCATCTCGGATGCCCCCGCCTTCGACGACGGCACCACCTGGACCGGCTCAGTGGTGCGGGCCGATGACGGGCTCTGGTGGATGTTCTACACCGGCACCTCCCGCGCCGAAGACACCATGGTGCAGCGGGTCGGCGCGGCCACCTCCCCCGACCTGCTCACGTGGACCAAGGTGTCGACCGAGCCGCTCGTGGAGGCCGACCCGGCCTTCTACGAGACGCTCGACCTGTCGGTCTGGCACGACCAGGCCTGGCGCGACCCGTGGGTGTTCAGGTTCCCCGGCGAGAGCACCTGGCAGATGCTGATCACCGCGCGTGCTTCTGTGGGCGACCCGCTGGTGCGCGGCGTGCTCGGCCACGCCACCAGCGACGACCTGCGTGAGTGGACCGTGCAACCGCCGCTCAGCCAGCCCGGCCAGGGCTTCGGCCAGCTCGAGGTGTTCCAGTTCGAGATCGTCGACGGCGTGCCTGTGCTGCTGTTCTGCTGCGGTGTCTCCGAGCTCTCCCCCGAACGCCAGGATTTGGGCGAGGTGGGTGGCGTCTACAGCGTGCCGGTGGATGCCCGACTCGAACAGGTGGACTTCACCGGCTCGGTGTTATTCGACCGCACCGACCTCTACGCCGCCCGGCTGCTGCGGGATGCCGACGGGGGCTGGGTGCTGCTCGGCTTCGTCAACATCGTCGACGGCGAGTTCGTCGGCACCCTGAGCGACCCGGTGCCGGTCACGGCCGACCCGGTGCTGGGGCTGGTGCACCGGGAGGTGCCCGACCCGGCGGCGGCGAGCGACTTCGCGGGGGCGGTGCTGTGACTGACGGCGTTGTGAGCAGCGGTGCTGTGAGCGGCGGTGCTGTGAGCGGCGGCGGGGCGGCGGAGTGCCGGGTGCTGGTGGTCGGCGAGGCCCTGGTGGACCTCGTGCACCGGGCCGACGGCTCCCGGCACGAGGCGCCCGGCGGCAGCCCGGCCAACGTGGCGCTGACGCTGGGGCGGCTGGGCCGGCATCCGCAGCTGCTCACCAGCCTGGGTGACGACGAGCGGGGCCGCGCGGTGCTGGCCTGGCTCGAAGCATCCGATGTGCGGGTCGCCGGGGTTGGCGCCGAGCGCACCTCTACCGCGACGGCGCTTCTCGATGCCTCGGGAGCGGCGACCTATGAGTTCGACCTGGCCTGGGCCGTGGACGTCTCGCTGGCCGGCCCGGCCGACGTGCTGCACGTCGGGTCGGTCGCCACGGTGCTCGAACCGGGCGCAGCCGACGTGGCGCGTCTGGTCGAGGCCCGCCGGGGCACGGCCACCATCACGTTCGACCCGAACATCCGCCCGGCTCTGGTCGACGACGCCGCGGCTGCCCGGTCGCGGGTGGAGCAGCTGGTGCGCCTCGCCGATGTGGTGAAGGTCAGCGATGAGGATCTGCGCTGGTTGCAGCCCGACCAGAGCCTGGCCGACGCCGCGGCCGCGTGGCTCGCCGCCGGGCCATCCGTTGTGGTGGTCACCCTGGGAGGGGAGGGCGCCTTCGCGCTCACCGCGGCGGGCAGGGTTTCGGTGCTCGCCCCGCTCGTCACCGTGGTCGACACCGTCGGCGCGGGCGACACCTTCATGGGCGCCCTCATCGACGGGCTGATCGACGCGAATGTCGTCGGGGCGGATCGCCGCGGCGCGCTGCGCGAGCTGCCTCTGGGCATTCTCGAGGGCATCATGCGGCGCAGCGCGGATGCCGCCGCCGTCACGGTGTCCCGCGCGGGGGCCGACCCGCCCACCCGCGCCGAGCTCGCCGCGGCTGCCGCAGCCTAGAACACGCACTCACTGCACCTCGTACCGCTGACCGCGCCCGCAATAGCGGGCGCGGTCGCCCATACGAGGTGCACTGACGACGCATCCAGAGGCCGCGGGTCGCCGAGAAGCCAGTTGAGGCCCGTTGCGAGGGTCCCCACTGGCCCCAACTGTCATCTCGCGTCTGGGCGCCATCGTGAGAAGCCAGTTGGTGCCAGTTGCGAGCGTCCCCACTGGCCCAAACTGTCATCTCGCGGTTGGGCGCGGGCGCGAGAAGCCAGTTCGTGCCCCGTGCCGCCCCAGGGCAGCCCGCAACTGGCCTCTCGCCCCTCGACAGGGCGCATCCGCTGCCACGCACAATGATCGCGACGGGACCGAAGGCCCTACGCCAACGGCAGTAGGCACCCCGCGCCAAGAGGATGATTCGGGAAGGCGGCCCTCGTTGGAGGGTGGTCACGCCGCATGTTCGGTGCGGCGTCGTCTATGCAGTTCTAGGAGTTTGCATGTCCGCACGATCGTTGCTCATCACCTCAGCCCTCGCGGTGGCCGCCGTCACCCTTGTCGGATGCGCACCCGCAGCACCCGCCGCAACCGAGCCGAGCACGACCCCGGCGGCGGAGCCGGCGCACTGGTCATACGACGGCGACACCGGCCCGGCGTCGTGGGCCGAGGTGGACTCCAGCTTCGAGACCTGCGCGGCGGGCACCGACCAGTCCCCGATCGACCTGCCGGCCACCGTGCCCGCGCCGAGCACCAGCATCCAGCTGAGCGCTGATGACGCCGCGGGCGACGTCTTCGACACCGGCCACGCGGTGGAGTTCGAGTCCGAAGGTGAGGGCGAGACCCTCACCTTCGGCGGCGACGAATACAGCCTGCAGCAGATGCACGCCCACGTGCCGTCGGAGCACACCGTGAACGGCCAGCCTGCCGCGGCCGAGCTGCACCTGGTGAACGCGGATGCCGACGGCAAGCTGCTGGTGCTCGGCATCCTCGTGACCGAGGGCGACGCATCCGACGCCATTGCGCCGTTCATCGAGGCGGCCACGCATGTGACCGACGAAGAAGACGTGTCGCTGGATATCGCCGACGTGCTGCCGGCGACGCTGGAGAACTACGAGTACTCGGGCAGCCTCACCACGCCGCCGTGCACCGAGGACGTGCAGTGGGTCGTGATGGGCACGCCGATTTCGATGTCGGCGGAGCAGATCGGCACACTCGAAGGAGCGCACAGCCACAACGCCCGGCCCACCCAGCCGCTCGGCGACCGCGTGGTTGTGGGCGGCGCTGCCGAGCTCGGCACCGAGGACTAGAGCCTGCGTCGAGCCGCTGGGGCTTTTGCGGCCACCCCGCGCGACAGATCAGTACGCTTGCTTCATGACGGATGCCCCGCTGATCGGCCCGGTGGCCGCACCCGATCTGCACGTCATGAGCTTCAACATCCGGCGACGGTTCGTGCATCTGATGCCGAGCAGCCCGGATCGTTGGGAGACCCGCAGGCCGCTGGTGCAGCGGATTCTGCAGGCCGAGCAGCCAACCCTGCTGGGGGTGCAGGAGGCGCTGGCCGACCAGGTGGAGGCGGTGGGCGAAGCGCTCGGGCCGCACTACCGATCGGTCGGCCGCGGCCGGAACGCCGACGGGGACGACGAACGCTGCACCATCTTCTATGACACGCGGCGGCTGGAGCTGACCGGCTGGACCCAGCGGGCGCTCTCGGACACCCCGAACGAGCCCGGCTCCCGGTCGTGGGGCAACCTGGTGCGGCGCATCCTGGTGTCGGCCGAGTTCACCGACCTCGGCACCGGTGGTCGGGTGCTCGCGTTCAACACTCACCTCGACCACCTGTCGTGGCGGTCCCGGCTGCGCTCGGTCGACTACCTGTTGGAGCTCGTGGGCGCGGCGCGGATGGCCGAGCCGACTGCCACGATCGTGGTGACCGGCGACTTCAACGCCGACGCGGACTCGGCGGTGCTCCGGCGGCTGACCGGCGACGCCACCCTGCGAGACGCCTGGCTCGCGGCGGTCGAGCGGGTCACCCCGCAGTGGGGCACCTTCGGCCACTACAAGCGGCCGCGGCCCGGCGGCAAGCGCATCGACTTCATCCTGGCCGGGCCGGGCGTGACCGTGCTGCGCACCGGCATCAACGCGGTGCGGTTCAACGGCCTGGCCGCGTCCGACCATGAGCCGGTGCAGGCGGTGCTCCGCGCCGACAGGTCTCGCGAAGTTCCTGAGCGCTGAAGCGCGCGCTTTTCCGCCGCTGAACTGGGGTTTGCGGATGTTGCCTGCCGGGGGTGTCCCGGGCAGAGTGCAATGTCGGTGGTAGGTGAGACGATCTCAGCATGAGTAGCCCTGATGTGGCACCACCGCCGGCTTCGGACGATGACGACTACTCTCCGAAGCCCAACCTGGACGAACACGTCCGGGTCGAACTCGCCCAGATCACCGAGGAGGCCGCGGTCGAGTACCGTTCGATCGCTGCCGCCGAGGCCCGCTACGCCGCGAAGCTGGTGGAGTTGCAGGAATGGAGCGAGCAACCTCAGGTCGCCTCGAGGCTGCACGGCGACCTGGAGGGCATCCGGGCCGCCGACCAGAACGCGGCCACGATGACCGCCGATCAGGCCCGGGCGGCCGCGTTCACCCGGTGGGGCAACCCCGAGGTCGCCCGGCGCACCGTGGTGAGCGAGCTGGCCTGCCTGATCCACGTGGCCGAACGCACCGTGGAACGCCGGATGGACCAGGGCCGTGCGCTCAGCTACAGCGCCCCGGCGACGTTCGACGCTCTCGCGGCGGGGCAGATCAGTTACCGGCACGCGCTGGCTCTGCTCGAGCAGCTCGACACCCTCCCGATGGAGCACCAGGCCGCGTTCGAGGAGGCCGTGCTCCCGCACGCCAAACGCCTGCCGGTGGGCCGGTTCATCACCAAGGCCCACCGGTTGCGGGAGAAACTGCACCCGGAGTCCATCGTGACCCGCAGCACGCAGGCCCTCGCGCAGCGGCACAGCCGCTGGGAAGCGGCCGCCGACGGGATGGGCTGGCTGCACTGGTACGGCACCGCACACGACACCAGAGCCGCCTACGACCGGATCAACTCGATGGCGGTGAGCCTGAAGAAGATCGGCGACCCGACAGCCGCTGACCGTCCGGACGCCGGGTCCGGGATCGGTAGCGGTGCCGCGTTCGGGATCGACGCGGCCGGCGTCGGTCAGGACCGGGCCGAGGAGCTCCCGACCCGCACCCTCGACCAGCTCCGCGCCGACATCACCCGGGCGCTGCTCCTGGACGGGATCACGCCGGACGGGATGGGCGCGGGGATCCGCGGTACGGTGATGATCACCGTGCCCGTGCTGACCCTGCTCGGCCTCGACGACGAACCCGCCGCCCTCGAAGGGTACGGGCCGATCTCGCCCGAGACCGCCCGGGAGATCGCCGGCCACGCACCCAGCTTCACCCGGCTGCTCACCCACCCGGAGACCGGGGTGGTGCTCTCGTTGGGCAAAACCCAGCACAAGAACACCAAGGCCATGAAGAAGTGGCTGCGGGTGCGCGACGAAACCTGCCGGTTCCCCGGCTGCGCACGCCCGGCGGTGACCAGCGACGTCGACCACACCGACCCGTGGGCCGGCGGCGGCCGAACCGACAGCGACAACCTCGCCCACCTCTGCGAACCGCACCACCGGCTCAAGCACCTCTCGCAATGGCGGGTCACCCAGGAACCCGGCGGGATTCTGCTCTGGACCTCACCCGGCCAACGCAGCTACCACACCGACCCGGCCAACCCAATGGGACCACCACGACCCCGACCCCCGGTCTTGGGGCCGAAAACCCGGAAGGGGACCGCCGACGACAGCTACCTGCTGCCCAGGCACCGACCGAAGCGGCACCCGACGCCACCGGTGCCCGACAACCCGCCGTTCTGAGCCGGGATCGCCTGGCGCCCCTCAATCTGGTGCGCCTGGCGCCTTCTGATTCAGGATTGTCTGGTGGGGTGTGAGATCGCAGTGTGCTCTCAGTGAGGCTGGGAGCTCGGGAATCAGGCCTGTCGGTCGAGCACGACGTAGGTGTACGCGGCGATCGTCGCCGCATCCACCACCTCGCCGTCGCGGATCATGCGGGTGAAGTCGTCTTCGCTGAACCACCGGTGCACCATGTCCTGTTCGGTGCTTTCGCGTTCCGGCGCGCCTTCGGTGAGGGAGGTGGCCAGGTAGAGGTCGCAGCCCTGGCTGCTGTGACCGTACGCGCTGTAGAAGTGGGCAATGTGGCGCACCTCGGCGGCGCGGATGCCGGTTTCCTCCTGCAGTTCGGCGCGGGCCAGATCCAGTTGGCTGCCACCCTTGTGCGCGGGCCAGGAGCCCTGCGGAAACTCCCACGCCCGGCGCCCGACCGGGTACCGGAACTGCTCCACCAGCCAGAAGCCGCCATCGGCGTACGGCACCACGATGGCGAAGTCGGGCTTGTCGACCACGCCGTACAGCCCCTCCGACCCATCCGCCCGGCGCACCACGTCCTCCCGCACAGTCATCCAAGCGTTGCGGTACACCTCACGGGTCGACACTGCTTCAGTCATGCCCCATTGTCTCGCCTGTCGAAGGTCAGCGCGGCCGCAACGACCAGCACAACGGCCCATCCGGCCATCACGAGAACGCCGACCTCGGGCTCGAGGAGCCCGACGCCCGGGTACCGGGTGAGCAGCTGCAGACCCGCCAGATCGGGCAGGTACCTCAGCGCCGGCAGGGCGCCGAGCAGGGAGATGGTGAGGCCGAGCACGAGAGGCACGAGCACGATGAGAGTGACCACAAGGGTGCGGGCGAGCACGGTGATCGCGGCGGCGAGCACAGCCATGAGCGCGTAGTTGGTCACCACCCCGAGAAGGTTCCAGGCCATGCCTGTCGTGAACTCATGTGGGGCCAGACCGTGCTCGCCCAGGGCGGCGTGCGCGAGAAGCACGGCCGCGGCGGTGGCGATCAGGCCCACCAGAGCGGCCAGCACCGCGGTCACGATCACCTTCGCGCCCAGCACCCGGCCGCGCTGCGGCACGGCCAGCAGGGTGCTGCGAAGTTGCCCGTCCAGGTATTCGGTTCCGGTGATGAGGGCGGCGAGCAGAATGACGAGAGGCTGGCCGAATCCCGCGGTTTCGAAGCCGTGCGCCTCGATCGGGAACGATGCGCCGGCGGGGGCGCCCGGGTCGAAGGTGAGCCCGGCCGCCAGGGCAAGTGCGGGCGGCACGATGACGGCGGCGGCGAGGGTGAGCTGGATGCTCGGCAGCGTGAGCGTCTTGGTCAGCTCGGCGTGGAGCGTGGTGATCACAGCGGGGGCTCAGAGGTCTCGACGAACGAAAACGAGCGCGGCGGCGCTGAGGAGCAGCACGGCCCAGCCGGCCTGCACGAGCCCGCCCAGCACAGGTGTCAACAGAATCCCGCTGGTCGGATCGCCGTACAGGGCCGCCCCCGCAACGACGGGGAGGTACTTCGCGCCCTCCCAGAATCCGGCGAGGAAGTCGCCGATGCCGACGACCAGAGGGGTGATGAGGACCAGCGGCAGGATCGCGGTGCGGGCCAGCGTGCCGACCGCGAAGACGATGAGGGCGGCGAGCGACCACGCGAGGGTGACCCCACCGATATTGGCCCAGATCGCCGGGGTCAACGCCCACGGGTCAACGCCGGTCTCGGCGCCGAGGTGGGTGATGACGACAGTGCCCCACATGGTGAGAAACCCGATGACCGCCACGGTCACCGCGAGCAGAGCGGCCTTCACGACGAACACACGCATCCGTTGTGGGGTGGCCAGCAGCGTCGTGCGGATCTGCCTGCCGGAGCCGTACTCGCTGCCCGCCCAGACGGCGGCGAAGGCGAGGATGAGCACACCGCCGAACCCGGCCATCTCAAAGCCCTGGTACTCGATCGGCACGGGTTCGGCGGAGAACAGTCGGGGATCGTCGAGCTCCAGGCCGGCACTGGACACCGCGTTCGTCCACGCCATCGGCCAGGTGCCGAGAACTGTCACGAGCGCGAGAATCCACAGCGGCCGGGCCGTGAGCAGTTTGGTCGTCTCCGACCGGGCGAGGGCGAGCGTCATCGGGCGAGACCTTCCGGGCCCGAGGAGCGGTGCGCGGCGTGCTTGTCGGTGAGGGCGAAGAAGGCATCCTCCAATGTGCCGTGGGCGCCTCTCACCTCGGCGGCGGTGCCCGCGGCGAGTATTCGGCCGCCGGCCAGCACGACGACGTCGTCAGCGGTGCCTTCCATCTCACCCATCAGGTGGCTGGAGACGAGCACTGTCTTGCCCGAGTCGGCGAGGGAACGGAGAAACCGGCGCATCCAACGGATGCCGTCGGGGTCGAGGCCGTTCGTCGGCTCGTCCAGGATGAGCACGGGCGGGTCGCCCAGCAGCGCTGCAGCGATGCCGAGGCGCTGGCCCATACCCAGGGAGAGCCCACCGATCCGGGTGCGGGCGGCAGCAGCCAGGCCAGTCAGCTCCAACACGTCGTCGACCCGGCGGGCTGGTATCGCGTTCGATTGCGCCACCCAGGTCAGGTGCGCCCGAGCGGTGCGGCCGGTGTTCGCCCCGGCGCCGTCCAGCATCGCGCCGACCCTCCAGAGCGGCCGTCGAATCGACCGGTACGGCACGCCGTCGATCAGCGCGGTGCCCGCGGTGGCCCGGTCGAGGCCGAGCAGGATGCGCAGGGTCGAGCTCTTGCCCGCGCCGTTCGGGCCCAGAAACCCCGTGACGCGGCCCGGCCGCGCCTCGAAGCTCACGTCGTCGACGACCGTGCGGGCGCCGCGGCGCTTGACGAGATGGCTGATCTGGATCATGACTCCAGCCAACCGCTGCCGGCGCGGTGTGTCAGTCTGCGAGAGTTGACAATCCGGCAGCCTGGGCCGCCGGCCGGTCAGGGCTTGCCACCCGGTCAGGGCTTGCCAGCCGGTCAGGGCTTGCCAGCCGGTCAGGGCGCGTCGACGCCGACCAGCCCATTCTCGTAGGCGATGACTACCAGTCCGGCCCGATCGCGGGCATCCAGCTTGGTCAGGATGCGGGTGACATAGGTGCGCACCGTGGTCACGGTCACGAACAGCGCCGCGGCGATCTCGGCGTTGGAGCGCCCGCGGCCGATCAGCACCAGCGTCTCCCGCTCGCGCACGGTGAGCCGGCCCACCCGCGGGTCACGGTGGGCGGGGGCGAGACGTTCGATCAGTCGTTTGGTCACCTCGGGAGCCAGCATGGCGTTTCCCTCGTGCGCGATGCGGATGGCCTGGAGCACGTCGGCGGGCGGGCTGTTCTTGAGCAGGAATCCGGAGGCCCCCGCCCGCAACGCCTCGTAGACGTACTCGTCGAGGTCGAACATCGTCAGCACGATCACCCGGGCGCCGGAGGCCTGCCCGGCCAGAATCCGCGTGGCCTCCAGGCCCGTCATCCGCGGCATCTGCACGTCCATCAACACCACATCCGGGCGGTGTTGCGCGGCGAGGCGCACCGCCTCTTCGCCGTCCCCGGCCTCCGCGACCACGTACATGCCGGCGTCGCTGTCCACGAGCAGCCGAAGCGACGCACGGATGGTCGCGTCATCGTCGGCGACCAGCACCCGGATCGGGGTCATGACAGGCCGCTCGCCTGGGCCGGGGTGGCCAGCGGCAGCGTCACGGTGATGCCGAAGCCGGGAGCGACGGTTTCAAGCTGCAGAGTGCCGCCGAGAAGGGCCACCCGTTCGCGCATCCCGGTCAGGCCGTGCCCCTCGCGGAACCCGGGCGCCGCACCCCTGCCGTCGTCGCGAACCTCCAGGTGCACGCGGTCCGCGGCGGCGCGGGCGGTGATCACCAGCGACGTTGCCGACGCGTGCCGCACGGCGTTGGTGACGGCCTCCTGCACAAGACGGTAAACCGTTGTGCGCACCGCAGCCGGCAACTCGTCGAGGTCGCCGGTGAGGTCCAGGCGGGTACGAACATCCGCGCGCTCGGCGGATCGGGCGGTGTCGGCGAGCGCCGCAGACAGGGACTGGGCCGACAGGGACTGGGCCGACAGGGACTGGGCAGACAGGGACTGGGCCGCCAAGGACTGCGCCGACAAAAACGGTGCCGACAATTCCTCCCCACCGGCGCGCTCCCGTTGCAGCACTCCCTTCAGTTCGGCCAGCGAGCTGCGGGCACCCTCTTCGACCTCGCGGAGCACGGCACGCAGTTCCGCTTCACCGAGGGTCGGAACATGCGCGGCGATCCCCGCCCGCATGCCGATGGTGCCCAGCGAGTGCGACAGCACATCGTGCACATCCCTGGCCAACCGCAGACGTTCTTCCGCACGCGAGCGAGCGGCCGCCTCCTCGTGCACCTGCCGGGTGCGCACCCCGAGAAACCACGACGCCCCGAGCACCAGCGCACCCAGCAGCATCCCCCGAAACCGGTTCTCGACGCCCTCAGCGCTCAGCCCCAGCGCGGCGACCGCGACGCCCCCGCCCGCCCCGAGCATCCACCAGGGAAACCGCTGCGACCCTTGCCGCTCCGCCACCACGAAAAGGGCCACGGCGGTCAAGACGAACGGGTCGGCCGTCACCCCGAGCATCCACGCGCTCGTTGTGGCCACCATGGTGACCATCACCGCAGCCACCGCCCACCGACCGGCTAGAAGTAGCCCGCAGACAGCAGCCGCGGCCAGGGCGAGTTGCCCGCCCCGACCCGCTCCGCCCGTGGGAAGAACGGTCAGCCACAGCCCCGCGACAACGACCACCCCGAACACCAGACGCCCTGCCGCCGCCCGCCAGGCAGCGCGAGTCGACGTGAATCCCCCGGGCAATGACATGGGTTCAGCGTAACGAGATGCGTTCCCGCCCAGAACGTCGAGCGACGACCGGCACGATTCACCGATGAGTTGGAAGGGGAGGCCTACGTCATACTTGGATTGTGGGCGACGGCCCGCCTTTACTCGCAAGGATCACATCGTGTCAGACCCCAGCCTTCGCCTGCCCAACACGCAGTTCTGCGCGGTGCTCAACCTCGGCGTGCTGCCCTTGGTCGCGCCTCCCCTGCCCCCGCGGTTCGCTCAGCCGGTGCTGGATGCCCAGTGGCTGGAAGACGGCGCCGCGATCTACATCGGCTTCGAAGACGGTGAGCTGCACTTCGACGTGCTGGAAAACGGCGTCGAACACCACTTTCACGACACGAACGGCACCGACACCGACATCAGCCCGTGGCCGGCCGCCGAGACCGCGAGCCTGCTGGCCTGGGCCGTGCCCTTCGTCGCGCACGTGAGCAATGTGCTCGAAGAACTCACCATGGATGCCGCGGAAGCCGCCGAGTGGAGCGCACTGGGCCTCACCGTCTACGCCACCAGCCCGCCCGAACCGACGCAGCTCGAGGTTGTCGACCTGGAGCTCGAGGGCGAACAGCTGATGCTGCCGTGGCTGGGCGCCGGCCACGTGGGCCACGACCACATCGACGGACCGAATCACCCGATCGCGCTGCTCTGGAACGCCCAGCACGAAGAACCCGACCAGCAACTGGCCACCGCCTGGACCGACCCCGCCAGCGGGCAGCCCGCCGTGCTCGCCCGGCCGAAGGTGGACTGGGACGCCGTTGGACTACCCGAACGGGAAGTCCTGGAGTGGCTGGAGGGGCTCTACCTCAACCACCACCTGCTCGCCGACCCCGAAGAACTGATTCTGCGGGCCGGCCTCGAGCGCATCGCGGGCATCCGCTAGCCGCGCCACGGTTTCACCGAATCGACAAGGAGCACCCATGACCAGTTCACCTGCATCCACGGCCCGCACCGTGGGCCGCATCGCGCTCGGCGCGATTCTGGTGCTTGCCGGCACAAGTCACCTCACCTTCGCGCGCGACGACTTCCGCGCCCAGGTGCCCGAGTTCGTGCCACTCAAGGAAGACACCACCGTGCTGCTGTCTGGGGTGGCCGAGATCTCGCTGGGCAGCGCGCTGCTGTTCGCGCCGGGCAGCCTGCGCGGCAAGGTCGGCCTGCTGGCCGCCACCTTCTTCACCGCGATCTTCCCCGGCAACATCGCCCAAGCTGTGCACCACAAAGACGCATTCGGGCTCGACACCGACGCCAAGCGGATCGGCCGGCTCTTCGGGCAGCCGGTGCTGATCGCGTGGGCGCTGTGGTCGACGGCAGCTTTGGTGCGCCGCAAGAAGTAGCTGCGCCCTCCGCTGGTTGCGCCTGCCGAAACCCGGTGAGCAGACCTACGACTCGACGGCCAAGACTCCCTGACGAGCACGGCTCCAGGTGACCAACGGGTGCAGCAGCGAGATCAGCTGGCGGCCCGACGTGGTGAGGTTGTAGCTGATCGACACCGGCGTGGTGGGCTGCACATCGCGCTCGATCAGGCCCTCCCGCTCGAGCTCCTTGAGCCGGGCCGCGAGCACCCGGTCGGAGATGCCCTCCACGAGCGCACGATACTCGGAGAACCGGCGAGCGCCCCGGGCTCCCGCCATCAGAATCGCGGCACTCCACTTGCGCCCGGCCAGCTCCACCGAGATCTGGAACCGGCGGCACTCTTCCTCGTCGAGCGCGAAATTCGAATCGCTCATGACACCCTCTCGCTAACCAATGGTTAGCAGCTTACCTCGCAGTGGCGCTGAGTTGCTCAAGTGGGCAGAGTTGAACCATCGGCGGTTCGAACCCGGGCGCCTGCACACCCAGAAGGGCCGCTCATGGTTTCAACAATCGGCATCCTCGGCGCGGGCCGCGTCGGCTCCGCCATCGCCCGCACCGCACTCAAGGCCGGTTACGCCGTCACCATCGCCGGCTCCGGCCCCGCGGCCGACATCCAGCTGATCGTCGACATCGTCACTCCCGGCGCCGTAGCGATGTCGGCGGCGGATGCGGTCGCCAGCGCCGACCTGGTGGTCCTCGCCGTGCCGATGCACAAGTTCCGCAGCGTCGACCCGGCCACGCTGGCCGGCAAGATCGTGATCGACACCATGAACTACTGGCAGCCGATCGACGGCGAACTGCACGAGTTCAGCGCGGATGCCCGCAGCAGCAGCGAGGTGGTCGGTGCCCACTTCGCCGGCGCCCGGCTGGTGAAGACGCTCAACCACATCGGCTACCACGACCTTGAAACCGACGCGAGGCCCGCGGGCGCCGCCGATCGGCACGCGCTGGCGATCGCCGGCGACGCCACAGCCGCGGCCGTCGTGGCCGAGGTCATCAACCGGTTCGGGTTCGACCCGGTCTACGCCGGACCGCTCGAGGCGGGCGCCGCGTTCGAGCCGGGCTCGCCCATCTTCGGCGGCCGGCACACGGCGGCCGAGCTGACGGCCGAGCTCGGGCTGGAGGCGGCAGCCGCCGCCTAACTGTTCCCCGTGCGGACAATTGCACCCGGCACACCGGGACCACTTGTCCGCAGTGGGCACACATCCGCAGCAACCCAGCCTCACGAGACATTGGACAGACCCATGGAAATCGGCGCCTACAGCTTCGGCGACACCCCGCTCAACCCCGACGGCAGCCCGCGCAGCACCGCGGAGGGCATCCGCAACCTCTTCGACGCCATCGTCGTGGCCGACGCGGCCGGGCTGGACTACTTCGGCGTGGGCGAACACCACACCGTGAGCATGCCGGCCTCCTCCCCCGGCGCGCTCATCGCCGCCGCGGCGGCCGCCACCAGCCAGATCATCCTGGGCAGCGCGGCCAGCATCATCAGCACGGATGACCCGGTGCGGGTGTTCCAGCAGCTCGCCACCGCCGACGCCATCTCCGGCGGTGGCCGGGTGGAGATCACCGCCGGCCGCGGCTCCTCGGTGGAGACGTTTCCCCTGTTCGGCTACGACCTGCGCGACTACGACACCCTGTACTCCGAGAAGCTCGAGCTGCTGATGCGGATCAACGACAGCCCCACCGAGTCCGTCACCTGGTCGGGCACCGTGCGGCCGGCCATCGACGACCTGGCCGTGGTGCCCCGGCCGGTCACCGGGCGGCTGCCGATCTGGCTGGCCACCGGCGGCAACGCCGCGTCCTCTGCCCGGGCCGGCAAGCTCGGCCTGCCCGTCTCCTACGGAATCATCGGCGGCGAACCGCACCGATTCGCCCCACTGGCCGAGCTCTACCGCCGGTCCGCGGCGCAGGCCGGCCACACCGGCGACAGCGTCAAGGTGTCGGTGGCCACGCTGGGCCTGGTCGCGCCCACCAAGAAGGAGGCGCTGGAGCGTTTCTACCCCGGCTGGCACAACCTCACGGTGGAGATGGGCCGGCTGCGCGGCTGGGCCGCCCCTGACCCCCGTCAATTCGACGCCATGGCCCAGGCGCCCGCCGCCTACTTCGTGGGCGACCCCGACGAGATCGCCCAGCGCATCGTGCACCTGCACGGCTACCTCGGCCACATGCGGCACTTCCTGCAGGGTGACGTGGGCGGGCTGCCGCACGAGCACCTGCTCGAGTCGGTCACCCTGCTGGCCACCGAGGTCAAGCCGCGCGTCGAGCGGCTGCTCGCCGCCAAGTAGCCGCACCGCACGCGTTTCTCGCGGCGACCGATTCGGCTACTGTGCTGGCCATGATCCGCCTACTGTTGCGTCGCCCGTCCGGTGTCGCGGAGGCCACCGCCGACGCGCTGCGTGCCTTGGCCGTGGTGGGCATCGTCGTGGCCGCGGTGGGCTGGGGCCCGTTGTCGGGGATCAGCCTGGCGCTCGTCGCCGGCGGGATGCTCTTGCCCCGGATGCTCGGTCTGCGGCCGAGCGTCGACATCGCGTTCGGCGTGGTGGTGCTCGTGGCGGTCTGGAGCAGCGTACTGGGGATCTACGTGTCGACCCGCTGGTGGGACCTGCCTGTGCATTTCGTCACCAACGGGCTCTGCGCCGCGCTGCTCTACATTGTTCTCGTGCAGTTCGGCGTCCTGGCCGACGCGAGCACCCTGCCCAGGCCGATGCTCTCGACCGCCGTGATCACGACCGCGCTCGGGCTGGCACTCGGCGTGATCTGGGAGGTCTTCGAGTGGTACGGGCACACCTTTCTCGACCCCGAGATCTTCGTGGGCTACGACGACTCGATCGGCGACCTGGTCTGGGGTGGCGCCGGCGCGCTGCTCGCGGGGTGCAGCATGACCTATCTCACGGGCCCGCCGCCGCGGGCAACCGCAGAGGTCGGCCCCGCGGACTAGGAGCGACCCCGGCGAGCTCCGCCGGCTCGGGAAGGCGTCAGCTCAGGGCGACTGCGGTGATGCTGGCCCGGAAGAACTCGCCCTCGTCGTAGCGCGGCGTGCCCCACCACCAGCCTGCGCTGACGGTGGCCGGCATCGTCACGCCGCCGAAGGCCTGTTCGCGATGGACGGTGCAGCCGAACGGGTAGCGGCCGAAGGGCTCACCGCCGGGGTTGCCCCAGCGAGAGATCAGGGCGGAGCGCATCTCGCCGGCGGAACCAATCTCCAGTTCGACCGATTCCTCGTACCCGCCAAGCTGCCAGGTGCCCACCACGTGATCGGCCGACCGGCCGGGCGTCCAGATCGCCGTTCGGAAGCCGGTGGGGGCGAGCACGATCTCGCTGACCAGCCGACCGGCGGCGCTCTGGGTCACGTCGGCGCCCGTCACGGTCACGACCGGGATCAGTCCGAGCATCCGCCAGCGCATCTCGCCGCTGCCCGAGCTGTACCTGTCGAAGCCGCGCACCGGCAGGCCCGCCAGCCAGGCCGTGGCGGCCCAGATGTAGCCGGCGCCGGGCGTGACGACCTGCCGCGCGGTGAACCTGCGCCAGTTGCCGAGCTTGATCTCGCCGTGCATGGTGACCTGCGCGGTGTTCCACAGCGGCGTGCCGACGGGGATGGCGTGGGTGAGCCAGCGGCGCGCGGGCTCGGGCAGCGCGGCCACGAGCTCGGCGGTGAAGACGTCGGTGGGGGCGGGCTGGGTGGCCAGACCGAGCCACGACGCCCGCACCCGGCGGGCCTCCCCCGGCACCGAATGCGCCGGAGTGCCCGCCGCCGGCGCTGATCGGGCAACCCGCCAGGTCAGGAGCACCGCCGTGGCCACCGCAAGGTCGACCACCAGGCCGGCTCCCGTGGCGGCAGCCATCGGCAGCAGAACCGGAATCGAGGCCAGCACCGCGACCCCCGCGAAACCGCGCCAGCGCGCCGAGTGACCGAGCAGGAGCACCGCTGCGGTCAGGAACAGGGCCGTCGCGAGCAACCAGACGCCGCCGACCGCGAGCGCCCCGTCGGAGCCGGGCGCGGGGCGGGCGTCCGCGTAGCCCAGCTCGGCCGTCTCGGCGAGTCGCCACAGGAGGGCCACGCCGATCAGGTGGATCAGCCCGTGGCCGGCCAGGATCACGGCACCGGCCAATTCGGCCGTGCGACGCAGCTTGCGCGGACGGATGCCGGTGGCGCGAGCGGATGCGGCCGCGCCGGCTGGGTTAGACGTCACGGTCATGGCGTCACGGGCGCATCCATGGTGCGGAAGGGGTGCCTCGGCCCACCCTGGATCGGCGCCATGCCATAGCGGGCCAGCACGAGCTGCACCGCGAGGCGCGGTGCGTCGGGATTCGCCGGCGCCCCGGTGATGAGCAGCCGCACGTACAGCGGGCCGGCCAACGCATCGAGCACGAACTCGACGTCCGTGTCCGGCAGCAGCTCAGCGGTCTGGATGCCCCGCACCACGGCCTCCCGCCAGAGCCGCTGGGTGGGCTCGATGATCAGGCTGCGATAGCTCGCGGCAAGCTGCGGATCAGACGCCATCTCGGCCACCAGCCCGGGCAGCACGCGGCCCAGCGGCGTGTGTGTGAGCGTCACCGAGAGCCGGGTGGCGTAGTCGAGCAGCTGCTCGGCGACGCTGCCGATGCGCACGCCGGTCTCCCCGGGCATCTGCGTGGCCATCGCCTCCACCACCAACCGGGACTTCTGCGGCCACCGGCGATACACCGTGGGCTTGCCCACCCCGGCCCGCCGGGCCACTTCGGCGATCGTGAAGCCGGCGTAGCCGACCTCGGCGAGCAGCCCGAGAGTCGCCGCGAGGATGGCGGCATCCACCTCGGGATCACGCGGCCGGCCGCGTTGCCGGCCCGGCCCCCGCTGCGATTGGGCGACTGTCACGTTCGATGCCATCAGCTCTCCAATTTACGTTACTCGCAGTAACGTTATACCCCGTGGGTCGATTTCGCTCCGAACTCTCGACTTCGGGCTGAATATCTGATAGATATATCTAAAAGATACAAGGAGGTTTCGTGGCGTCGTCAGATCAGACCCAGATGGCCGTTCTCGGCGGCCTCAGCATCGCCCCGATGACGGGCTACGCCCTGCGGGAGCAGATCCGCGACGCCCTCGGCCACTTCTGGGCCGAGAGCTTCGGGCAGATCTACCCCGCGCTGGCAGCACTCGAAGCCGACGGCATGATCGAGCGCCAGTCGGCCCTCCGTGCCGGCTCCTCCACGTTCGCCCTCACTCCGCGGGGCAGCGCGCGCCTGCACGACCTGCTCGCCGAGGCCCCGCAGGCCGCCAAGCCGCGGAACGGCGTGTTACTGCGGCTGTTCTTCGGGCGCCAGCTGGGCGCCGAGGCCTGCCGGCGGCTGGTGACGGATGCCCAGGCCACGGCCGCATTGGAACTCGCCGAGCTGCAGACCATCCGCCACGAGGTGCAGGCGGATCCCGGTCCGGATGCTCCCTATGTTCTGCTCACAGTGCTGGCGGGCGAGCACTCCGCGCGGGCCACGCTCGACTGGGCCCAGGAGGCGCTGGCCGTTCTCGACGGCATCGCTGAGCCGGTGCCTGAGCCCGAGCCGGTGCCGCAGTCGGCACCGCGATGAGCGCCGCCCTGGTGACCGGCGCGGCCGCGGTCTTCTGCGTGCTCATGGCCGGCCTGATCGTCTTCCAGGCCGCCCTCATCGCCGGGGCACCACTGGGGCACTTCGCCTGGGGCGGGCAGGATCGGGTGCTGCCGGTCGCCAAGCGGCTGGGCAGCGCCACCTCGATCGGGCTCTACCTGATCTTCACGGTGCTGATTCTGCAGCGGGCCGGGCTGGCCGAGGTCATCCCTTGGCCCGGCGCTGTCGTGATCGCGACCTGGGTCCTGGCCGGGTACTTTCTGCTCGGCATCGTGATGAACGGCGCCTCGCGGTCGAAGCCGGAACGCTGGACGATGGCCCCGCTGTGCGCCGTGCTGGCGGGCCTCACCATCCTCGTCGCGCTCAGCTGACCAGGGCGCGGCTCGCGGCGCACCGGTACAGGATCTGTCAATGCAGGTATTGGCAGGGCCCGCCGGCGGCCTGTGCCCTGCAGTACGGTGAATGCACAGGCCATCAGAATCGCGAGTGTTGGGATCCATAAATCCACCATCGAGAGGTGAACCCATGACCGGGTCAGCCGTTGTCACCCCCATCGCGCCCCGCCTGCAGCGGGACCGATTCCTCGTGCCCGATGTGGCGCGCGGCGTGGCGATCTTGGCCATGCTCGTCGCGCACGCCGGACCGCTGATGACCGACCAGCCCGCCGCCACGGCGTTTCTGCAGGGTCAGCTCAACGATGTGGCGTCGCCCCTGTTCGCCACCACCATGGGCGCCGCCGCGGCGATCGTGCTCGCCAAGGCCGGCCCGGGCCGGGCCGCAGGCACCGTGATCCTGCAGAACGTCATCCGCGGCGCCATCCTGGTGCTGCTCGGGCTGGTGCTGGCCACCTGGGGCAGTTGGATCGCGATCGTGCTGTCGTTCCTCGGCATCGTGCTCGCCATCGGCACCCCGCTCGTGCTCCTGGGCACCCGGGCGCTGATGGCTGTTCTGGCGGTGGTGCTGGTTCTGGGCGCCCCGCTCAACGAGCTGATGCTGGCCGCCGCCGGCCCGCTGATCACCGGGGGCGAGCGAACCCCGGCGAGTTTTCTCCTCGAGTGGCTCTTTCTCAGCCCGCACTACCGGGTGACCAATCTGCTGCCCTGGTTCCTGTTCGGGGCGCTGCTGTTCCGCATCCGCTTCGGCGGCCGCCGGGCCGGCTGGATCATGCTGGCCGTCGCCGTGCCGGCGTGGTGGCTCGGCCCGCTCTGGCGCGGCGCAACCGGCGTGGAGTTCAGCCCGTCGGGCAGCTACCTCGACACCCTGCACGACGCCGGGCTGGTTCTCGGGGTGCTGGGCGTGATCGTGCTGCTCGCGTCGCTCCGAGGCCGGCGCAGCGCCGCCGTGGTGCGGGCGGTGTTCCTGCCGTTCGAGGCGATCGGGTCCATCTCGCTGTCGCTTTACGTGTTCCAGGTGGCACTGGTCGGGTGGATGGCGGACAACGGCATCCGGTACGGCACCACGGATCCCGTGGCCTGGGTCGTGCTCGTGCTCGGCGTGCCGCTGGTGGGGATTCTCTGGTGGCGGTTCGTGGGCAAGGGCCCGATCGAGTGGCTGATCGGGGTGGTTTCCGGGCGGTACCGGCCCCGGCAGCCGGTGCGGACCTCGACGCCCGGTTAGCGCGCTGCGCGGCGCCTCCGCCGCCCACGAGGTGCTTCATCGTCCCCCTTCGGCGGCCCCGAAGGGGAGCTCTGCGGCAATTCGCGAACGGGCATCACGGCGACTTCGGGCAAAGCGCCCCTTCGACGACTGTCATGGGGCAGTTTGCGGCAACTCGGCGCCGACGCGGGCGCCGAGAGGCCCACTGAATTAGCTGGCCACCTGATGCAGCGGTTCGAGCGCGGAGTCGAGGGCCGCTTCCAGCGGCCAGGCCGACCGCATCGGCTGGCTGAGCACGAGACCGCCCTGGATCGCGGCGAGGATCACAACGGCGATGCGCTGCGGGTCGGCCGTCAGGTCGATCAGACCGCCGGCCTGCATTTTCGACACACCCTCGGCCAAGGAGTCCCGCCACGTCGTCATCGCCGCGCCGATGACGGCATCCAGCTCGGGGTCGGTCATCGCGGCCTGCGTCGCCAGCGACCCGATCGGGCACGCCCAGCGGCCGAGGCCGAGGTAGTAGTCCACCAGCGCCGCCCTCCACGCGTTCCAGGATTCCCAAGTGCTCAGGTCGTGGATGAACGGCTCCTGCGCCGCGAGAAGCTGCTGCCCTTCCCAGGTCGCGACCTCACGCACCAGCTCGGTCTTGCCGCCGGGGAAGTAGTGGAAGAGCTGGCTCTTGCTGGTGAGAGTGGCGGCGCGCACGGTGTCGAGGGTGGTGCCGCCGATCCCCGCGGCGAGGATCTGCTCGCCGGTGGCCTCGATGATCCGCTGCCGGGTCGCCCGGCCGCGCGCGGTGATCTTCGTCTCCTCCATGGGTAGATTCTACCGCTCTGGACCGATCGGTCCACAGTGTGGTACGAATGGACTATGAAGTCCACTAACTACGAACTCCAGCCCTCTCCCGCCGCTTCCCGCCTCGCCTTCGGGCCCGAATCGACGGCGCTCGACGTCGTGCAGGGCATCGACCTGAACGGACGCTCCGCCCTGGTCACCGGGGCCAGTTCCGGCATCGGGGTGGAGACCGCACGGGCGTTGGCCACTGCCGGGGCGAGTGTCACACTCGCCGTGCGGGACGTCGCGGCCGGCGCCCGCACGGCCGAGGACATCCGCTCGAGCACGGGAAACGATGCCGTGCGGGTGACGCACCTGGACCTGGCCGATCTGGCCACCGTGCGGGCACTGGCCGGCGAGTGGTCGGGTCCGCTGCACATCCTGGTGAACAACGCCGGGATCATGCACACCCCGGAGTTGCGCACCGCGGCCGGCTGGGAGATGCAGTTTGCGGTGAACCACTTGGGCCACTTCGCCCTCGCGACGGCGCTGCATCCGGCACTGGCCGCCGCCGGCGACGCCCGGATCGTGGCGGTGAGCTCGAGCGGGCACGGCTCGAGCGGCATCAGGTTCGACGACCTGTTCTTTGAGCGGGATGTCTACGACTCCGGGTTGGCCTACGGCCAGTCGAAGACCGCCAACGTCTTGTTCGCCCTCGAGGCGACCCGGCGCTGGGCGCGTGACGGCATCACCGCGGCCGCCCTGATGCCCGGCGGCATCTGGACGAACCTGCAGCGGCACTGGGATCCGGAGGTGTTGGCCGAGATGAAGCGCCGGTACCCAGGAAAGAGCCCGGCGCAGGGGGCGGCGACGTCGGTGTTCGTGGCCACCCGGGCGGTGCTCGGCGTGGGAACGCTGGGCTACTACGAGGACTGCCGGGCGGCGTCCGTGGTGCCGGCCATCGTCGATGGCATCCACGGGGTGCTGCCGCACGCCCTCGACCCGCACGCCGCCCGCCGGCTGTGGGAGGTCTCGACGGAGCTGGTCGCGTCGGTCTGACGGGGTCCGCAGGCCGGGTCGCGGTCTCGACAAGCTCGACCAACGAGGGGTCGCGACCCTTCCGTTGGTCGAGCCGGTCGACACCAGTCGCGGCTACGCCACCGACCAGCCACCGTCGCTGGCGAGCACCTGGCCGTTGATGTTCACACCATCATCGCTGAGCAGGAAGGTGATCGACGCGGCGAGCGCATCCGCCTCGACGGCGTCGGGCAGTAGCGCCATGCCGGCACGCACCCGTTCGGCACCCAGCGCCGAGGCGAAGGTGGCCTCGATGTTGGTGATCGTGGGGCCGGGGGCCACCGCGTTCACCCGGATGCCGCTGGGTCCGTACATGTAGGCGCTGCTCTTGGTCAGTCCCACGACGGCGTGTTTGGACGCCGTGTACGCCACCCCGGCCGCGGAACCGCGGAGCGCCGCCTCGGAGGCCACGTTGACGATCGAGCCGGACTGGCGCTCGAGCATGCCGGGCAGCACGGCGCGCATGAGCTTCATGGTGCCGTCCACGTTGATCGCGAACACCCGCTGCCAGACGGCGTCGGTCACCTCGTGCACCGGGGTCATGTCGTCCATGATGCCGGCGACGTTGGCGAGTGCGTCGATCCGGTCGCCGGCGGCCGTGAGGATCGCGGCGATGGCGGTGTCGTCGGTGATGTTCGCGACCACGGGCACGATGTCGGCGCCGGCGAGTTCGACGACGACGTCGTCCAGGCGTTCCCGTGAGATGTCGACGGCGATCACCCGGCCGCCCTCCCTGGCGATCCTGGAGGCGGTGGCCCGGCCGATGCCGGAACCGGCCCCGGTGACGATCACGGTCTTGCCGGTGAAACGGCCATTGTCGATGCGTTCCACCCACTCGGGGCGGTCGATGGCGGCGGGGGCGGGCGCGACGGGTGCCGCATCCGGTGCCACGGTCGCAGCAGCGGCATCGGTCGAGGCGGGAACCTCGCCGGCCGCGACCCGGCGCACCAGCTCGTCGATCAGCTCGGGCGGGAACGTGCCCTTGCTGAGCTTGACCAGGCGCTTGAGCGCGAGCCGACGAACGGGCTTGAGCACGTCGGCGCTCTGGCCGGCCTGGGCGAGCAGCTCGCGCAGGATCGGCCCGCCGCTCGGGTCGTCGAGCCACGTGCCCACCGAGGAGTCGCCGGAGAGGGTGTTCTGAGTCATGCGAGTGGTTCCTTTTCTGTGGGGATGACCGTCTCCGAGGGGGTAACGGAGCCGGAAGTAGCGGCCGCGTGCAGCGCGGCGAGGTAGCCGAACACCATGGCGGGGGCGATGGTGGAGCCCGGGCCCGGGTAGGTACGGCCCATCACCGAGGCCGTGGTGTTGCCGGCGGCGTAGAGACCGGCGATCGGGGCGCCGGCCTCGGTGAGCACCTGCCCATTCTCGTCGGTGAGCAGGCCGCCCTTGGTGCCTAGGTCACCCGGCACCACCTTGACCGCGGTGAACGGACCCTTCTCGATCGGGCCGAGGTTGGGGTTGGGCTTCACCCCCGGGTCGCCGTAGTAGTTGTCATAGACGGTGCGGCCACGGCCGAAGTCGAGGTCGACACCGCTGCGGGTGAAGCCGTTGAACCTCTCCACGGTGGCCCGCAGGGCGGCCGGATCGATGTGCAGGCGGGCGGCGAGCTCCTCGATGGTGTTGGCAGAGACGACGGTGCCATTGGCCCGCAGGCTCTTGCCGCCGGCCAGCAAGGCCGACGACAGGTAGCGGCGGCGATGACGGATGTCGAGGATCAGCCACGAAGGGATGGCCGGGGTCTCGCGGTGGTGCTCGATCATCTCGTGGCCGAAGTCGATGTAGCTCTCCGACTCGTTGAGGTACCGGGAGCCGGCCTGGTCCACGATGATGCCGAACGGCATCGACCGCTCCGACAGCATGAACTGGGCGGTGCCGTTGGCCATCGGCACGGCCGAGCCCCACCAGGCGTCGTCCATCAGCGCGAGCGCGCCGCCGGCCTTGACGCCCACGTCGATCGCGGTGCCCTGGTCGCCGGTGGCGGCCGAACTGTTGCCCGGCATGCCGTGGTACTTCTGGCGCCACTCGGTGTTCTGGGCAAAGCCGCCCGCGCCCAGAATCACGCCGGCCCTGGCCCGGATGCGCACCGGCCCGGTCTCGGTCGTGATGATCGCGCCGACCACCCGGCCGTCTTCGAGCACCAGCTCGCTGACCGGGGAGTTGAGCAGCACCTCGGTGCCCTGCTTCCGCACGATCTCCATCAGCGTCATCACCAGCGCCGCGCCGAGGCCGTAGAGCCGCTTGCCGGTGACGATGCCGCCGAGGGTGCGTAAGACGAACCGGGCGCCGCGCACGAACCCGCTCGGCGTGGACCACGCCCGCGAGAGCAGCCAGACATCATCGGTCTTCAGCGGCGCCGGCAGCCCCTCGTTCGCCCGGGACTGCTTGACCCAGTCGCCCAGCCGCTTGGCGTCGAACGGTTGCACTTCGATGCCGCGGCCGACCCGGCCGCCGGGCCGGTCTGGGTAATAGTCGGGGTAGTCCTTGGCCGAGCACCAGCGCACGCCGAGGCCGGCGAGCAGGCCGACCACGCGTGGCACGGCATCGACGAAGGCCTCGCGACGCTCGGTGGAGCTGGCCGGGCCGGCGTCGCCGATCGCGGCCTCCAGGTAGGTGAGGGCGTCGGCGCGGGAATCCTGGATGCCGAGCTTCTTCATCAGCGGATTGTTCGGCATCCACAGGCCGCCACCGCTGAGCATGGTGGTGCCGCCCCAACGGCCGGTGCTTTCCACGACGAGGGCGGTGAGGCCCGCGTCGGCGGCGGTGATGGCGGCGGTCAATCCCGCGGCACCCGATCCCGCTACAAGTACGTCAACTTCGCGATCCCACTGGGCGGTCATGAGTTCCTCCTTGATCCGGACAACGCTGTCCGGATGTAACCTACCTCGGTGGCCTCACAATCCCAAGCAAATCGCGCCAAACCGAATCGCGGGCCCAGCGCCGGCCCCGCGAACCGGCGCGCCCTCCTTGCCGCCGCCCGCGAGGTCTTCGCCGCCGAGGGCTTCGCCGCCCCGCTGAGCGCTGTCGCCCGCCGGGCCGGGGTGGGGCAGGGCAGCCTCTACCGGCACTTCCCTGATCGCACCGCGCTGGCCATAGCCATCTTCGACGAGAACATCGCCGCGTTGGAGGTCTTCGTGGACCGGCCGGAGAGCACCCTAGACGACCTGCTCGACCGGGTGATCGAACAGGCGCTCGTCTCGACGGCCCTCATCGACCTGGTCACCGCCGACCCGCACGACCCCCGGGCGGCTCATCTGGGCGCCCGGCTCGACACCGTCGTGAACCGGCTGCTCGGCCGCGAGCAGGCGGCGGGCCGCATCGGCGCGCACGTCGTCACGGCGGATGTGCTGCTGGCGGTGTCGATGCTTGCCGGGGTGCTCGCCCGCAGCGACTCCGCCGACCGGCCCGAGGTGGCGCGGCGGGCCTGGGGGCTCTTCCACGCGGCGTTCGCCCCGCGCTAGCTACGGCGGGTCAGGGCGGTTCGGCGTCAGGTTACCGACCGACCCCAGCCGCGAACACCGGCGGGCCGGGTGCACAAGGGGCTTGCCGGCGCCGACCCGGATGCATACGCTCCAGAGCGCCAGTCGCACCGGAGGTGACGTCATGACCGAGATCATAACGACCGCCGTGCTGCTGATCGCCCTGCCGCTCGTCTTCAACGCCACGTTCATCGGCCTGGCGATCACCTTCGACTATCCGGGCATCCTGCGCCGGCCCACCACGGAGGTGCTCGAGCTGTTCCGCCGCGGCGGCACCAGGCTGGTGCTGCTCTGGTGGGCGTTCGCCCTGACCGCGGTCCTCCTCGCGGTGCTGGCCGGGCTGCTCCCCTTCGCCCTGCTCGGCGCCGAGTCCACCCTGCTCTCGGTGGGCTCGATCGTCGGCGTCCTGGCCGGGGTCCTGCAGTTCCTGGGCCTGATCCGGTGGCCGTTCCTGGTGCCGTACCTGGCGAGGGCAGACGCCGAGGCGGATGCGACGCCCGCACGCAGAGAAGCCGTCGACGTGGTCTTCCAGTCGTTCAATCGCTATCTCGGCGTGGCAGTGGGCGAGCATCTGGGCCTGCTGTTCACCGGCGCCTGGAGCATCCTGGTGGGCGTCTCGATCACCCAGACCTACCTGCTGCCCGAGTGGCTCGGCGTGGTGGGAATGGTGGCCGGTGCGGTGCTCGTGTTGTGCTCGCTCGAGTTCGTGGGACCGTTCGAGCGCACCGGCTGGGCGGTCGCGGCCCGGCTCACGCCCGTCGCCTACGTGCTGTGGTCGCTGTGGCTGGTGACGACCGGGCTGCTCCTGCTCACCTTCGACTGATCGACGGGCCTCCGCCTGGTCGCCGAGCCGCCCCGGCCGCAATCCACGGCGGCGGAAGCGGGGCATACTGGCGGCGAGCGCCCTGCCCGAACGTCCAGCGAGAGTACGACACGCGTCGGAAGGAACCCCGTGAGCTTCTGGATCTGTGCCACCTGCGGCGTCGAACACGCCGAGAACGCCGGCATCTGCGCCATCTGCGCCGACGAACGGCAGTGGGTGCCGGCCGCCGGCCAACGGTGGACCACGCTGCAGGAGCTCGGCGACGCGGGGTGCCTGGCCGACCTCGTCAAGCTGGAACCCGACCTGTTCGGCATCGAGAGCACGCCGACGGTGGGCATCGGGCAGCAGGCCAAGTTGCTCTGCACGCCAACGGGCAGCGTGCTCTGGGACCCGATCGGCTTCGTGGATGCGCGCATCGCGGGCCGGGTGCTCGAACACGGGCCGGTGCGCGCGATCGTGGCCAGCCATCCGCACATGTTCGGCGTGCAGGTGGAGTGGAGCCGGGCGCTCGGCGACGTGCCGGTGCTGGTGGCGGAGGCCGACCTGGACTGGGTGGCCAGGCCAGACCCCGCGATCCGCCCGTGGTCAGCCGAGGTACGCCTGCTGCCCGGGGTGACCCTGGCGCAGGTGGGCGGGCATTTTCCCGGCAGCGCAGTCATCCACTGGGAGGCCGGCGCCAGGGGGCGGGGTGTGCTGCTCAGCGGCGACACTGTGTTCGCCAACCCCGACCGCAGCTCGGTGAGCTTCATGCGCAGCTATCCCAACCGCCTGCCGCTGTCTGGCCCGGTGGTGGAACGCATAGCCCGCACGCTGGAGAGGTTCGAGTTCGACAGGCTGTACGGCAACTTCGACACCGTGATCGCGACGGATGCCCGCGCCGTGGTGCGCCGCTCGGCCGACCGGCACTGGGGCTGGGTGCGCGGCGACTTCGACCAGCTCACCTGAGTTTGGCCCCGCCTGGTCATTCGGGCCCGGTCACTCGGGGCGCGGTCTTTCGGGGCGCGGAATCCGCTCGGGCGGTTCGGGGAGAATGCGGAGGCCTGCCGGGGTGTTCGCCACCTGCACGAGCTCGTCGATCCAGGCCCGGTTGAGGGTGGGTTCGCGCTTGCCGGAGAACTCGAAGTCGAGAGGCACCGCGGGGTTCAACCAGATCGAGCTGTGGCCGCTGCCCGACTCCCTTGACCGCTCCCAAGAGAACGCGAAACTCTCGCCGCGTCGCAACTTGGCCACGATCACGACCTTGAGGTGCGCCAAGGTGCGGTCGTCGATCTCCACCGAGATCGCCGGCGACCCGTAGATGAACCTGCCCATCGCAATCCTCGTCTTGGCTGGCGGGCCGCCCAATCGGAAAGTAGCGGCGCGGCCCCGTCTCTCACGACGGAGTGTAGGCCGAGGCAGCCCCGCTGGCTACGATTCCCCCCGAGGCCTCACCTGTCGTAGTCCCGGCCGGCGCCCTCGTCGATTTCGTCGACCGCCCGGTTGAAGTCCGCCGCGTGGAACTCGGCCTCGGCCTCGGTCTCTGCCGACGGTTCTTCCACCGCGAGGATGCGGGCGGGCGGGAAGACCGGCAGGGGAAAGAGCGCGATCTCGCCCGCGAGGGTCTCCTCCGCGACATCCGCCACATCGAGTTCGGTGGCCGGGCCGAGCACCAGGGTGTGAGTGCGGGTGGTGCCGTCGCGTTCGCGAACCTTGATGTCGACCGCCACGCTCGCGTCGCCCTGGGAGTGCGCGGTGACGTAGCCGAGCAGGGCTTCGGCGACGTCGTCGCCGGTGAGGATGGTGCCACCGGCGTAGGTGATGAGCTTCATGCCACCGACGATAACCGCGAGACGGGGCCTTGGGAATGGCCTTGCGGGGCCGGCCGCTACCCGGCGAGGGCCCCGACGGCTGCCGATCCTTCCGGCAGCACCAGCTCGAAGCGCGCCGCCCCGATATGGAGGGTCACGACCGACGCCCCGAGATAGGCCGGCTGCGGCCGCACGCTGATCTCCTCGATCGCGGCCAACGGAATCGTCGTGTGCGAGCGGGACAGATCGGGGGCGGTGCCACGAACCAGCCAGGCTCGCCGGCCGATGAGGTGCAGTTCGCGGTCGGTGCGGCAGAGCACCGCTCCATGCAGGGTCATCGGGTACAGCGAATGCACCACCCGGGTGGTCAGGCCGCCGCGCGGCAGCAGCTGGATGCGGCCATGCGCAGCGAGCAGGCTCGCCCCGAGCTCGTGGCGCATGAGGTCGAAGTACGAGGTGACCAGGCCAACGTCCTCCTTGCCCAGGTCGAGCAGGTCGAGGTCGGCGGGCGAAACGGCCGGGGTGGGAAGCACGACGACCGAGGAGCGCAGCGCGGCCCGCGTGAGTTCACCCAACACATCGATGAGGCGGGTGATCAGGTCTTGCGACGCCCCGTTGTACGGCACGGTCAGGGTTGACCCGGTGCCGGTGAGGATGCTCACCTGCCCGTGGGCCAGGTCGACGGTATCGGTCACCGCGACGATGTCGTCGTAACCCAGGGTGCTCTCGGTGTAGCCGGTGAGCGCCCGGCTCAGCACGATCAGCCTCTCCGGCGCCACAATGATGAGGTGGTCGTAGAGGTCCATCGTGGGCAGCGCGTCGCGACGGCTGATGTTGCGGGGCACTTTGAGCACGAGCCGGCTGGCGGCGAAGTCCACCGGATAGTCCCGGTAGAGGACCGGCATCTCGGTGGCGTCGTGCACACGGTCCACCCAGGGGCCGAAGGCGTCGAACTCCGCCGATCTCGGTACATCCGTCGCACTCACTGGCTGCCTTCCTGGGTCCGCGCCGGTGCGTTCCCATCGCGACAACAGGTGCCGCTGGCATCAGGCTAGACCTTCGCCGGACCCGGCCGTGACACACAGAGGCCGGGTTGCCCGTTCGCCGCACCCAGGCGAATCCGCTTTCGAGACTTGTAACACGACAGCGAGCCGATCCGGCAACGCCGCGCCGGGCCTTTTTCCACGAAGTGCACATGGCTCTCCCCAGCTATTCCACAGCCCAGTCCACAGCCTCAGCGCAGTGTTTCCGCGGTTTTCCACACCCAGTCCACAGGGTTATCCACAGGGTGGGCGGCGAATAAAGATTCGAACATGTGCGCGCTCGCTACGAGCCGTCTCCGGACAGGGCCCTAGGAGGGCGCCCGAGCCGGAGTTACACTCGCCGCATGGAGACGCAGCATTTCTCAATCCAGGTGAAGGCGCCCGCCGCCATCGTGTGGGAGACGATGTTCGACGATTCCACCTACCGGCAGTGGACGAGCGTGTTCAACCCCAACTCGTACTTCGAGGGCAGTTGGTTGCCCGGCAGCGAGATCCGGTTTCTCGGCAGCAATGCAGACGGCGGAATGAACGGTATGTACGGAGTGATCACCGAGAACCGGCCGTACGAATTCGTGCTGATCGAGTATCAGGGCCAGATCCTGAACGATGTCGACGACACCACCAGCCGGGAGGCGCGGCAGTTGATCGGTGCGCGCGAGGCCTATTCCTTTACGGAGACCGACGGCACGACGACAGTGACGATCGACGTGGACACGGCCGACACCTACGCCGAGCTGTTCGGGGAGCTGTGGCCGAAAGGCCTGGCGAAACTCAAGGAGCTCGCCGAGGCGACGGCAGCCCGTTCGGCCGACTGATTCTGTTCGGATCGCCTGCGGCACTACCGGGCTACACTCCCCTGCATGAAAACCCTGCATTTTTCGACACAGATCAATGCCCCCGCCGACATCGTCTGGGCGACAATGCTCGATGCGTCCACCTACGGGCAATGGACCAGCGTGTTCAGTCCTGGCTCCCATTTCAAGGGTTCCTGGCTGAAGGGCAGCGAGATCCGGTTCCTCGGCGACAGCGACGAGCACGAACCGATGGACGGCCTGGTCGGTGTGATCATCGAGCACCGTCCGCACGAGTTCGTCTCGATTGAGTACACCGGCGTGATCATGCACGGCAGCGTAGACACCGAGAGTGACTACGCACGCAGGATCGCGGGCGCGCAGGAGAATTACACCTTCAGCGAGTCCGACGGGGTCACCACTCTCACCGTCGACCTGGACGTGGACGACCAGGAGGCCGAGATGTTTGCCCAGATGTGGCCGAAGGCGCTCGACAAGCTCACCGAGATCGCCGAGGCTGCCGCGCAGGCCCGGCATCCGGCGCCCTGACCGCACTCCGCGGTCAGACGAGGCGGTCAGACGGGGCGGTCAGACGAGACCGGTCAGACGAGGCCGGTCAGACGAGGCCGGTCAGAGCCGCCCACTGCAGCAGGATGACCGTCTTGGCGTCGAGGATGCGGCCGTCGGCGATCATGGCCAGCGCGTGGTCGAACGAAACCTCGAGCACCTCGATGTCCTCGCCTTCCTCGGCCAGCCCGCCTCCGGCCGCGACGCGGTCGGCCGGGCCGTAGCCGGCCACGTAGAAGTGCACCCGCTCGGTGACCGAGCCCGGGCTCATGAACAGGTCGAACACGTGCCGCAGGTCGCCCACCGCCACGCCGAGCTCCTCGCTGGCCTCCCGGCGGATCGCGATCTCGGGGGCGTCGTCGTCGAGCAGGCCGGCCGCGGTTTCGATGAGCATGCCGTCGGCGTGACCGTTGACGTATGCGGGGTAGCGGAACTGGCGGGTGAGCAGCACGGTTCGCCGGGCTGGATCGTAGAGCAAAATGGTGGCGCCGTTGCCGCGGTCGTAGGTCTCGCGTTGTTGCAGGCTCACGCCGCCGTTCCGCGCCCGATAGCTGAAGGTGGTGCGGCGCAGCACGTGCCAGCCGTCGCTGGTCACCTCCACCCGCTGCACCGTGACGGCCGGGTTGCCGCCGAGGCCCATGCCGGCGGTGTTCAGACCGGTGCGCCCGCGACTGTCGGGTACGTCGACACCGGGCACGCTCATTGCTCACCGACGCCCGGGACGTCACCGAGGCTCGTGTAGACCGGGATGCCCCGGCGCTCGGCAATGAGCACGTCCTGGTCGGCACCCTTCGATGCGCCGGGCAGCCGGAGCACCGCGTCGCACCGCTCGAGCAGACGCTCGGCGGTGGGATACATCACGGTGGCGGCCAACGGATGCGCGACATCCGTCACCCCGGCGCTCGCGAGCACCGGCAGCGCCACCCACTCGCCGATCATCGGCAGGTGCCCGGCCTGGAAGAGCGGCCAGGCGGCCTCCTCGAGGCGGTCGAGGTTTCGGCGGAGCAGCACGGGGTCGTCACCGGTACCCGAACGGTAGGGGCCGGCGATCAGGATCATCAGGGAGGCGGTCATGTCCGCTACGCTAGTACAACGTGCACAAACATGCATCAATCGGAAGGAACGCGAATGCTCGCAGCCGAACGTCAGGCCCTCCTGCTGGCCCGCCTGGCCAGGGACGGCAAGGTCGTCGCCAAGGAGATCGCCGCAGAACTGGGCCTCTCCGACGACAGTGTGCGGCGCGACCTGCGCGAGCTCGCCGCGGCGGGCCTCTGCCAACGGGTCTACGGCGGGGCGTTGCCGGTGTCGCCCGCGTTGGCGCAGTACGCCGACCGCACCCTCGTGCAGCCCGACAGCAAAGACCGGGTGGCCACCCGCGCCGCCGAACTGATCGCGCCGGGCAGCACGGTGATCCTCGACGGCGGCACCACGACCCTCGCCGTCGTGCGCGCACTGCCGGCCGCGCTGACCTGCACCGTCATCACGCACAGCCCCACCATCGCCGCCGCCCTCGTGCCGCACGAGGGCGTCGAGGTCTTCCTGCTCGGCGGGCGGCTGTTCAAGCACTCCGCGGTGACCTGCGGTGCCGCCGCGGTGGAGGCAGCCCAGGCGATTTCGGCCGACCTGTTCCTGCTCGGCGTCACCGGGGTGCACGCCACCGCCGGGCTCACCACGGGTGACGTGGAGGAGGCCGCGATGAAGCGGGCCCTGGCCGGCCGGGCCGCCGACACCTACGTGCTGGCCAGCGCCGAGAAGATCGGTGTGGCCTCGCCCTACCGGGTGATGCCGTTCGGCGAGATCGCGGGCATCGTCAGCGACACCGCGGCGGATGACCCGACCCTGGCCGAGCTGCGGGGCGCCGGCGTCAGCATCCTGACTGCCGGCGGCTGACCGCCCGCGGTCCCGCTGCCCCGCCCGCCCTGCCCACCCTGCGGGGTAACTGTTACCGAATCGGACATTTGCACCCGGTACGCAGGGTGCAAATGTCCGCAACGGCAACAGTTAGGGCTGGCCGGGCGCGGGGCTGGGCGGCGCGGCGGTTTCTGGCAGGGTGACCGCTGGCACGCCGACGGTGAGGCGGCGGACGCTGCGGGTGGCGAGCGCCGCGAAGCTGGCGACCACGATCACGGCGGCGCAGCCGAGCAGCACCGGAGTCGTGCCGAAGGCATGCGCGAGCGGACCCACCAGGATCTCCCCCACCGGGATGGCGATGAAGGAGCCGACGGCGTCGTAGGAGTACACCCGGGCGAGCACGGCCGGCGGGATGTTCTGCTGCAGCGACTGGTCCCAGGCCACCCCGAACTGCTCGATCGCCACGCCGCCGATGAGGAAGGCAATCACCAGCAGCGGAACCACCGGCACGAGGGCGAGGCCCACAATGGGCAGGGCGGTGACGATCACCAGACCCACCCCGATGCCGAGCGCGTGTCGGGGCCGCCAGCGCAGCGCGAGCAGCCCGCCCAGCGCGAGGCCCACGGTTTCGGCGGCGATGATCAGACCCCAGCTGGCGCGGCCGAAGCTCTCGTCGGCCACGAGCGGGCCGAGCACCGCGATGGCCCCCACGAACGCCGCATTCACCAGGGCGAACTGGGCCACGACCACCCACACCCAGGTGCGGCTGGAGAACTCCTGCCAGCCCTCGCGCAGCTCTCGCAGCACGCTGCCGGCCGGCTCGGCGGAACCCACACCGGCACCAGCGCCGGCGGTGCGGGTCGCGTGCGGCGTGCGCACAAAAGCGAAGAAGACGCCGGCCAGGGCGAAGGATGCGGCGTTCAGCGCGAGCCCCCAGCCGGGGCCGACTGCGGCGATGAGAAGCGCGCCCAAGCTGGCGCCGAGGATCGCGCCGCCGTTGAGACTGAGCCGGAGGAGCGCGTTGGCCGGCCGCAGTTGAGCCACGGGCACCGTCTGCGGCACGATCGCCGCCGACGCGGGAAAGCTCACCGCGGCGCCGGCACCGTTCAGCACGCTGAGCATGACGAGCAACGGGATGGTGGCGGAGCCGGAGAGCACGAGCGCGGCCACCGCGGCCTGGGTCGCCGCCGCCGCGAGGGAAGTACCGACGAGCAACACGTGCTTGGGCAGCCGGTCGGCGATGACCCCGCCGAACAGCAGCACGGCGACGTTGGCGATGGAGCGGCTCGCCACGACGATGCCCAGATCGACGGCGGACCCCGTGAGGTCGAGCACCGCGAAGGCGAGGGCGATCGGGGCGGCGGCGTTACCCAGGGTGGCGATGGTGCGAGCGGTGAGCAGCCAGCGGAACGGGGCCGAGGCGAACGGTCCAGCGCCGCCAGGGGTGCGATCCCCTGTCGCTTTCCCCCGGGTAGCCATGCCGCAAGTCAACCACGCGGGTCGGGCCAGGGCCGCCCGGCCGCCCGACCCGGGGGCAAGTGTTGCCCGTGCGGACATTTGTGCCCGGCGCACCGGGCGCAATTGTCCGCTTCGGCAACAGTTGCGGCTCTTCGGGCGCGGGCGCGGGCGCGACCGGGCTACTCGCGCAGGCCGAAGCGGGCGTGGATGGGCGCGCTCCAGCGCGGGGACCACCACAGAATGCGCTCGAGGGCTGTCATCACCGCGGGCACGAGCACGATTCGCACCAGCGTCGCATCCAGCAACACCGCCACGGCCAGGGCGGTGCCGATCTGCTTCATCTGCATGAGCTCCCCGGTGGCGAAGCCGGCGAAGACCAGAACGATGATCAGCGCGGCCGAGGTGATGATGCGTCCGGAGCTCTGCAGGCCGGTCTCGATCGCCGTGCGGGTGCCCTCGCCACGGTCGTGATGCTCCTTGATGCGGGCGAGCAGGAACATCTCGTAGTCCATCGCGAGACCGAAGCCGAAGGTGAGCACCAGGGTGAGCACGAGGGCGTCCACGCCCGAGATGGTGTCGGGGTCGAAATCAAGCAGCCCTGACAGGTTGCCCTCCTGGAACCCCCACACCAGCACGCCGGCGGCCGCCCCCAGGGAAATGGCGCTGATCACCAGGGCCGTGAGCGGGATGATCACCGATCCGGTCATCAGGAACAGCAGCACGAACGTGACCAGGGCGATGATCAGCACCGCCCAGGGCGCTCCCCTGGCCAGCGAATCGAGATAGTCGACGGCCTGCGCGTCCACACCGCCGACCCAGCTGTCGAAGGCCGGGCGGTCGGCGCGGATCTCCCGCACCACGTCGTCGCCCTGGTGGGTGTCGACGGTGACCCTGGACACCCAGTAGCCGTTGGTCTCCACCGGAGCGGTGACATCCGTGACGCCGGGCAGGGCGGCGACCTCGGTCGCCCAGGCGGCCGCGGCGGCCTCATCGGCCTCGGCGGCGCTCGACACCAGCTGCACCCTGGGGGCGGTGGCCAACGGGAACTCCTCGTTCAGCGTGGTGATGAAGTCGTATTGGGTCGACGAGCGCGGGATGGCGTCGTCGGCGCTATTGGCCACCGTCATCGACAGCACCGGGCTGCTGAGCAGTAGCAGCACGGCGGTGCCACCGAGAGCGACCAGGATCGGTGCCCGCTGCACCAGCCGGGCCAGCTTGGAGAAGACGCCCTCCTCCGGCGCGATGTCGCCGAATCTGGTCAGCCACGGGCCGACGACCGGGATGCGGGTGAGCAGGCCGGGCTGCACCAGTCGTTCACCGAGGTAGCCGAGCAGGGCCGGCACCAGCACCAGCGCGGTGAGGATGGCGATGAGCACCACGCAGACCGCACCGATCGCGATGGCCTGGATGATCGCCGGTTCGAACACCAGCAGCCCCGCGGTGGCGATCGCGAAGGTGAGCCCGGAGTACAACACTGTGCGCCCGGCCGTGTTGACCGCGCTGCCCACGGCCTGGAGCATCAACTCGTGCCGGCTGTGCCGGTGGTGCGGCAGGGTGGCCAGCTCTCCGGTCTCGAGCGGCGGCAGGTCGGTGAAGGGCTCCCCGTGCGGGCCGGGCGGGGAGCCGGGGCCCTCGCCACCGACCCGCGCCCGGAACTCCTCCCGGAACCGGCTGACCATCAGCAGCCCGTAGTCGATCGACAGACCGAGCCCGATCACGGTGATCACGTTCATCACGGTGATGCCCACGTCGAGCACGTAGGTGAAGGCGTAGAGCATCCCGAGTGCCCCGATGATCGACGCGATCGCGCCCACCAGCGGGATGCCGGCCGCGAGGAAGCCGCCGAAGATGATCAGCATCACCAGGAGCGCGATCGGCAACGCGATCAGCTCCCCTTTCTGCAGGTCGGACTCGGCGACGGCGACGAGCGACTCCACCACCAGGGGCGCGCCGCCCACCTCCACCTGGGCGTTCCGGTCGAGTTGGCCGATCTCGTCGGCGGCCACCTGAAGGCGGCGTTCCACAAAGTTGAGCAGCGGCTCGCTGACGGTGCCGTCGGTGGTCTCCATCAACACGCTCAGCAGCATCCCCTCGCCGTCGGCGGAGAGCAGCTGGGCGGCCGCCGGGTTGGGGCTACCGTCGGGCAGCGGCGGGATGACGAGAGGGTTGATCACCTGGCTGACCCCGTCGACCTGTTCCAGCCGCAGGGTAGCGGATTCCAGGATCGCGGCGAGGTCGGGCGAGCTCAGGTCGGTGGGGTGCACCAGCAGCGAGAGCGATTCGGTCTGCTGGTCGGCCGGGCCTTCGACCAGGTCGGTTGCTTCCTGCGCCTCGCCCTGCACCGACGGCCCCGCACTGGAGAGCCGTTGAAAGAGACTCTCGCCGGTGACGCCCAGAAGCGCCGTGGCCACGCAGGCGCCCAGCGCCACCAGCCAGCACAGCAGGGAGATCAGGCGGTGGCGCGCAACACTCACGCCGAGTTTTCGCAACATGGCGGGTCAGTCCTCTGCTTGTGAACCTCAGCTTGTGAACCTCTGCTTGTGAAGTTCTGCTCGTGAACGCGCGCCCCTCGGCACCGGATGCGCCCGCTCCCCGGTCGTTCCGCGGCCAAACTACTCCCGTCGGCCCGGCCATGCCCGGTCCCGCCAGACAGGTCTACTGTGCAGGGCATGACGGCGCACGGGAATCCCATTCCACTCGAGCAGTACTTCGCGGGGAGCGACCCGCTGGCCCGGTCGCTCTACGACGCCGTCCGGTCGGCCGTCCAGTCGATCGGCGAGACGGAGATCCGCGTCACCACGAGCCAGATCGCGTTCCGCCGGCGCCGCTCGTTCGCGTGGACCTGGCTGCCCGGCCAGTACCTCTCCGGCGTCGTGGCCCCGCTCGTGCTCTCGGTGGACCTGGACAGGTTCGACACCTCACCGCGGTGGAAGGAGGTGGTGGAGCCCACCCTCAACCACTTCATGCACCACCTCGAGCTGCACTCCGAGGCCGACCTGGACGCCGGCGTGCTCGACTGCCTGCGCGAGGCCTGGACCAAGGCTGGCTGAGCGTTCGGGCCGCGTCGGCCGGCCAGGCGCCCGCCACACCGGCCCGTGCCCGGCGCCTAGTCCTCGTCGCGGTCGAGCACCCGGCCCGCCTCCAGACGAATCACCCGGTCGGCGGCCTGAATCACCGCGGCGTCATGGGTGGCGTAAACCACGGCGGCACCCCGTCGAGCCTCAGAGCGGATGGCCAGGTCGATCAGGAGCAGGGCGTCGTCGTCGAGCCCGGCGGCCGGCTCGTCGAGCAGCAGCACCTCCGCCTGCTGGGCCAGACCCTGCGCCACCAGGGCGCGCTGCCGCTGCCCGCCCGACAACTCGCCGAGCGCGCGCCGCTCGAGTCCGGTGAGGCCCAGGGCCGCGATGCTCGCAGCCACGATGGCCCGGTCGTCGCCGGAGAGCGGTCGCCACAGGCCTCGGTGGGCCCAGCGCCCCATGCTCACGGTCTCGGCCACGGTGAGCGGCAGAGTGTCGGGGGCGGCGCTCCGCTGCACCACCAGCGCGATCCGTCCGGCACCCGCCGCGAGCCGCTCGCCACCCTGCCAGGGCTGGCTGCCGGCCAGCACGCCGAGCAGTGTGGACTTGCCCGAGCCGTTCGCCCCGGCCAGCGCGGTCACCCGGCCGGGCGCGGTCGTGGCCGACACGCCGTCGAGGGCGACCGTGCCACCGTGGGTCACGCGGATGGCGCGGAGGCTGATCTGGCCCGGATTTGCAAGGATCCGACGGGTGTCCTGGGTGGTGTGCATGGGTCCACCGTATCAAGAATGAGAATCGTTATCAGTTAGAGTCGCTGTCATGACCTGGCTCACCGACCCGCTCTCGGCGGATTTCATGCTGCGCGCCCTTCTCGGCGGCGTGCTCGTCGCCGCGATCTGCGCCGTCGTGGGCACCTGGGTCGTGGTGCGCGGCATGGCCTTTCTCGGCGAGGCGATGGCGCACGGCATGCTGCCGGGGGTGGCGCTCGCGTCTCTGCTCGGGCTGCCCGTGATCGTGGGCGCGGCCGTGAGCGCCCTGGTGATGAGCCTGGGCGTCGGACTCATCGCCCGCCGCGGCCGGCTCTCGCACGACACAAGCATCGGGCTGCTCTTCGTGGGGATGCTCGCGCTCGGCGTGATCATCGTGTCGCACTCCCGCAGCTTCGCCGTTGACCTCACCGCGATCCTGTTCGGTGACATTCTCGCCATCCAGAACAGCGACCTGACCGGCCTGGCCATCGCCCTCGGCGTCACCCTGGTGCTGGCCGCACTGTTCCACCGGGCCTTCGTGGCGCTGGCCTTCGACCCCAGGGTCGCCCGCACCCTGGGCCTTCGTCCCCGCCTGGCCCAGGTGGTGCTCGTCTGCCTGGTCACCCTGGCCGTGGTCGCGTCGTACGGGGCTGTCGGGTCGCTGCTCGTGGTGGGCCTGCTGCTCGCGCCGGCCGTCGCGGCCGGCCACTGGGTGCGTCGCATCCGGGCGGTCATGCTGCTCGCCGCCCTGCTCGGGGCGACCGCGGTGGCCGCCGGGCTGCTGATCTCCTGGCACGCCGGCACCGCCGCCGGCGCCACCGTCGCCGCCGCAGCGGTGGCCCTCGTCGCCGTGTCTGCCACCCTGCGCACCCTCGTTCCAGTGCTCGACCAGAAAGGCGCCAGTGCCTCCCGCTAAGCCCACCTCCCCCCGCCAAATCCGATCGCGCAGCCTCGGGGCGCCGCTCGCCGTCGCCTCCCTGCTCACCGTCGCCGGCCTGCTCGGCCTGGCCTCGTGCGCGAGCCCCGCGGCAAGCCCGGCGGCCTCGCCCTCGGCGAGCGCCGTGCCGCACGGTTACGTGGCCGGCGCCGCGGAAATGGCCGAACCCCAGCTGCACCTCGCCACCCTCAACGCGGCCGGCAGCCTCGCCCTGCTCGACCTGCTCGGCGGCGGGACCACCCCGGTGACCACCATCGACGAGGTGAGCGGCGTCTCCACCGACGGGCGGTTCGTGTTCGCCGCCTCCGCCGGGCAGGGCGCCGTGACGATCGTGGACAGCGGCGTCTGGACCGTCGACCACGAAGACCACCAGCACTACTACCGTGCCGCACCCGCCGTCGTGGGCACCGTAACCGGCACCGGAGCGGGCATCGTCTCCGGCGGCGGCACGCTCAGCACAGTGCGCTTCGCGGACTCCGGCACCGGCCTGATCCTCGACCACGGCGACCTGGAAAACGGCACGGTCACCGAACTCGGCCGCATCGAGGGCGACCCCGGTGCCGGCGTGCTGGTGCCGTTCGGCGACAGCGTTCTCGAGGGCCGCACGGATGCGCCGGGCAGCGCCGCGCACGGAGCCTCCGCCGTGCGGGTGCTCGACGCGACCGGCGCCCCGCTGGCCGGGGCGACCGCGGACTGCGCCGAGCTCTCCGGCACCATCACCACCCGGGTCGGCGTGGTCTTCGGCTGCGCCGACGGCGCCCTCCTGGCCACCGCCGGCGCCGAGCAGACCATCGACTTCGAACGCATCCCCTACCCCGACGGCGTCATCGCCTCCGACCGGGCCCTGGCCTTCGCCAACCGGGCCGGGCGGCCCACCGTGGCCGCCGTTTCCGGCGACGGCGGCGCCTGGCTGCTCGACACCCGGGAACGCAGTTGGTCGAGACTGGCCACCGACACTCCGTTGCTGCAGGTCACGGCCGTCGACGACTCCGCCGGGCACGTCGTGGCGCTGGCCAGGGACGGCCGGGTGCTCGTGCTCGACGCCGCCACCGGCGGCACCCTCGCCGCGACCGAACCACTGCTGCCCGCGACCCTCGCGGCCGGCGCGGGCAGCGCCCCCGACGGTGTCACCCTCACCGTGGATGCCGGCCGGGCCTACCTGAACGCCCCGCTCGAGGGCCTGGTCTATGAGGTCGACTTCGCCGACAACGCGCGCATCGCCCGGACCTTCCCGATCGACGGCGAGCCGCGCTTCCTCGCCGAGACCGGGCTGTAGAGCCATGCGGCTGATCCGTCCGTTCACGCTCGCCCTCGCCGGAACCCTGTGTCTCGGCACTCTGGCCGGCTGCACTCCCCCGGCAGCCGACCGGCCGCTCATCGTGGTGACCACCAACATCCTGGGCGACGTCGTGCAGAACATCGTGGGCGGCCAGGCCGAGGTGCTCACCCTGATGCGGCCGAACTCCGACCCGCACTCGTTCGAGATCTCGGCGCAGGAGGCCGCCCGGATCCTGAACGCCGACCTGATCGTCTCCAACGGCCTCGGCCTCGAAGAGGGCCTGCAGCACCAGCTCGACGCGGCCGACGCGGCCGGCGTGCCGATGCTCGCAGCCGGCGCGGTGATCGATCCGCTGCCCTATGCCGTCGGCACCGGCACCGGCAGCGACACGGCCGACGCGCATTTCTGGACCGATCCGGCCCGCATGATCGAGGTCGTCGACGCGGTGGCGACGGCCGTGCAGACCGACGTCGCGGGCGCCGATCCCGCCGCAATTCAGGCGCAGGCGGCGGCCTATACGACCGAACTGCGCGCCCTCGACGCCGAGATGACAACGGCCTTTGCCGCCCTCGGGGCCGAGCACCGCAACCTGGTCACCAACCACCACGTGTTCGGCTACCTGGCCGACAGGTTCGACTTCACCGTTGTCGGGGCCGTGATCCCGGGCGGCTCCACCCTGGCCGCCCCCAGCGCCTCCGACCTGCAGGGTCTCGTCGACGCGATCGACGCCGCCGGAGTCAACACCATCTTCGCCGAGTCCTCCCAGCCCGACCGTCTCGTGCAGGTGCTCGCCGACGAAGCCGGCCTCGACGTGGCCGTGGTGGAACTCTTCACCGAATCGCTCAGCGAACCCGGCGCGGGCGCCGGCAGCTACCTCACCATGATGCGCACCAATACCGAGCGCATCGCCACCGGGCTTTCTCCCTGACGAGCAGCCCTTCAACACAGAAAAGAAAACATGAGAAGACAGCACCGCACCACGGCATTCGCGGCAGTGATCGCCGCCTCGGCCCTGCTCCTGACCGCCTGCGCCACCACGGATGCCACCCCGGGCGACGCCGGCTCGGCCACCGATTCACCGAAGGCGCAGCCCCGGGTGGCCCTGACCTACGACGGCGGCGTCTACGTGCTCGACGGCGACACCCTCACCATCGAAGCGGACCTGCCGCTGGCCGGGTTCAACCGGCTGAACACCGCCGGTGACGGCCGGCACGTGCTGGTCACCACCACCGAGGGCTTCCAGGTGCTCGACACCGGCACCTGGACCGACGCCTCCGGCGCCGCCCAGACCGCCGACCCCGTGCTGACCGACCTGGTCTTCGACGCCCCGGCCGCCGGTCACGTGGTCAAGCACGGTGACAAGACCATCCTCTATGCCGACGGCACCGGAGACACCACCATCTTCGAGACCGCCGCCCTGCTGGACGCCACCGACGAGCTGCCGGCCACCGAGGTGGTCCCGGCCGAAGCCGCCCACCACGGCGTCTCGATCGAGCTCGACGACGGCACCCTGCTCACCACCGTCGGCACCCCGGAGGCCCGCACCGGCATCCGCGTGCTGAACGCCGACCGCGAGGAGATCGCCCGCAACGCCGAGTGCCCGTCGGTGCATGGCGAGGGCGCGGCCGCCGACGAGGTGGCCGTCTTCGGCTGCAGCGACGGCGTGCTGGTCTACGACGATGGCGTGATCACCAAGATCGCCGCCCCGGATGCCTATGGCCGCACGGGCAACATGTACGTCTCCGAAACCTCCACCATCGCGGTCGGCGACTACAACTCCGACCCGGACTCCGAGGGCTACCTGCTGAGCGAACTCGTGCTCGTGGACACCGCGGCCAAGACCTCCACGGTGATCGACCTGCCCGCCGGCGTGGAGTACACCTGGCGCGATGTGGCTCGTGGCCCCAACGATGAGGCCCTCATCCTGGCCTCGGACGGGTCGCTCTACGTGCTCGATCCCGAGACCGGCGAGCTGGGCGACTCCTACCCGGTGATCGGCGCCTGGGAGAGCCCGGTGGAGTGGCAGGACGCGCACCCCGCACTCATCGTCGTGGGCGGCACCGCCTACGTGACCGAACCGGCCACCAACTCACTGCACGCCGTCGACCTCGCCACCGGAAAGGTTGTCAGCTCGGTGGAGTTGCCGGCCACCCCGAACGAGATCGCGGTCGTCACCGGCTAACGAGCCCGCGGCGACGGGTCCGCTCAGCCGGTATGGGCCTGGGCAGAGGACTCGTCGCCGGCGGTGCGACCGGGGATGCCTTCGAACGGCTCGGGGGTGCTACGAGGTGGCCTCGGGCACGAAACGGCTGACGACCTCTGCGCGGCTTTCGTCTTCGCTGGCGAAGACTCCACCATTTGCCACGATGTCCGGGGTGATCTCCTCGAAGACGATCCGGACGTCGCCGCGGCGTGCACCCAGGGTCAGAACGGCACTGTTGGTGACGTCTTGGACGAAGGCGCGGCGCTGGTTGATATCGCGGCCCGCCAGCAGTTGAACGGTGATGTTGGGCATGTGTGCTCCTTATTGTTGTCGCCCGCCGAATTGGCGGCCGAGTTGGTTTTTGTCTCGCGCGCCCTAGGCGATGGTGTTGCTCAGGGTGCCGATGCCGGCGAGCGTGATGTCGACCGTGTCGCCCGGCTGCACGGGGAGGTCGGTGCCGGGGGCCCCGGTGAGCACCACGTCGCCGGGCTCGAGGGTGAGCCACTTCGTGACGTAGACGAGTGTGGCAGCGACCGAGGAGGGCAGGTTGAACGAGCCCGAGTTGGCCACCACGGCGCCGTTGATGACCACCTCGGTGGCCACGTTCTCGGGGTCGGCGAGGTCGGTTTCGATCCACGGGCCGAGCGGGGTGTAGTTCTTGCCGCTCTTACCCTGGAAGTTGCGCTGGTCGATCGAACCCTGGTCGACGTTGGTGACGTCGTTGGCCACCGTGTAGCCGAGCACGGCTTCGAAGGCGTTATCGAGCGTGAGGTTCGTCGCCGAGGCGCCGATGACCACAGCGAGCTCGCCCTCGATGTTCACGGTGCCCACGCCGCGCACGGCGTAGATGTCGTCGCCGGTTCCGGCGACGGTGTGCACCGATTTGTGCCAGGCCTGCATGGGCAAGGGGTTGCCCGGCTTGTTGTGGCCGATGCCGACGACAACGCGCGGGTCGACCGCGGCGAGAAGCACGGCGTCGGCGACCGGGATGGACTCGCCCGTGTAGACCAGCGGTGCGGCGAACGGGTCGGCGATGAGGTTCCACTGTCCACCGGCGGCCACAGCGTGGCGCGGGCCGATCGGAGTTTCGAGTCGAGCAATACGCATGAGCTATTTTCCTGACGTTGCCGGGGATAAGACAGGGGGCGCCAGCGGCACCCCCTGTCGGAGAGCGCTTTCTGGATTACTTGGCGGCGAGCGTGGCGAGGGTGCTTTCGCCGATGATGCCGTGTTCCCAACGACCCTCGTTCAGGTCCTTGGCGATCCGGCGGTACTTGTCGTCGCTCACGTTGTAGATGAAGTAGACGATGATGGCAGCGATGGTGAGAGCAACGGCCGGGTAGAGCGTCATCACGGCCTTGATGCCGAGCAGCGTCCCCTCCGACTGGCTGGTGGCCTGGGCGACGTAGCCAGAGACGGCCAGCATGCCGGCACCGACCAGGGCGGCCAGGGACTGCGAGACCTTGCGCGAGAAGCTGAAGGCCGCGTAGGTCATGCCTTCCCTGCGCACGCCGGTGTGCCATTCGCCGTAGTCGATGGTGTCGGAGACGAACGCCCAGGTGATGCCGTTCGGGATCGACAGGGCCACGTAACCGATGGTGACGAGGATCATGAAGGTCCACAGGTTGGTCGGGATGATGAAGTTCAAGCCGTTGGCGACAACCGCGACGGCGAAGCTGACCATGACGGTGCGCTTCTTGCCGAAGCGCACGACCAGCTTCGGGATGAACATGATGCCCACGATGGAGGCCCCGATCATCACGAAGTTGAGCACGGCCATCAGCGCGATGTTGCCGAGGTTGAACTGGGCGAAGAAGATCATCATCATGTTGTTCACGTTCATCGAGGAGATGGTGAACAGGCTCATCAGCACCAGGCCGAGCAGCGGGCGGTTGGTGAGCACGGCGCGGCCGTAGTCCTTGAGGCCCGTCTTCTCCCTATTGGCTTCGCGGTTCACGACAACGTGTTCCTTGGTGCCCTTGTAGCAGATCCAGAAGCAGATGATGCCGAGCACGGCCATGAGGATGGCGGCCCACATGTAGTTCGGTGCGGTGATCCCACCGAGCATCATCATGAACGGGATGAAGGCGATGCCGCAGATCCACTGGGCGCCGAGCGAACCGGCCTGGCGGGAGGTGGCGAGCTGGGCGCGCTCCTTGATGTTGCGGGTCATCACCGAGGCGAGCGAACCGTACGGGCCGTTGGCGAAGGAGAAGGTGGCGCCCCAGATGGCGTACGACACGGCGGCGAAGGCGATCTTCCAGCCCAGTGACACGTCGGGCATGGTGAAGGTGACCACGGTCATCACGCCCAGGATGACGGCGGAGACCATCATGACCGGGCGGAACTTTCCGCGCTTGCCGACCTTACGACCGTCGATGAAGAGCGCCGCGACAGTGTCCATCACGGCGTCGAAGAGCTTGACCAGAACGAAGATCAGCGCCACGACTGCCGGGCCGATGCCCGCGGTGTCGATCCAGAACTTGGTGAGGTAGACCTGGCCGAGGTCGAACATGAACCCGGTGCCGAGGTCACCGACCCCGTAGGCCACCTTCTCCTTCCCGGTCAGGGTTCCGGCAGCCTCGTCGGCTGCGACGACGGGCGCTGCGTCCGGGACGACGTCAATGTTGTCTTGGATACTCATGGGGCACTGTCACGCTTTCGGTTGTGATCATGGGTTCGTGCGGGCGACGTTGCCGTGAGCGGCAGGCCGGAAGGGTTCCAAGCGGCCTCCGGCGTCGCCGGGGCAGCAGGGAGGAGTGGGTCAGCCGAGGCTGATGCGAGCACCGATGGACGGTGGGGAGGGCCGAGTTGCGTGCGTGTTCACTGGTTCCTCCTCGTTGAGCTTCAGTGCCACGCTGGTGTTCCGCTGGGCGGAATGCATGGCCGTGGTACAGACATAGAATAAGTGCGACACGCCCGATGTAAACGGGACTAAAGTCCTATTTTCGCAAATCCGGTTCCGCGACCCGGTTAAATACTGGTATGTTGTTCCGCGACACGGAACGTGCGGTTTGACCGCAGCATCCGCCGGCAGATCACTCACATCTCCAGAGGAAATGAGAAAAACAATGCAGTTGCGTCATTCCACCAATCCCGCCCAAATCCGTAGTTTCGACACCAAGGCCCTGCGGGAGAACTACCTTGTCGAGGACCTCTTCGCCGATGACGAGTTCCGTGCCACCTATACCCACGAAGATCGCATAGTGCTCGGCGGCGCCCGCCCGGTGACCGGCCCGATCACCCTCGGCACCTTCGACCTGCTCCGCACCGACACGTTCTTCGAGAACCGCGAGGCGGGCATCGTCAACGTCGGCGGCGCCGGCACCATCACGGTCGACGGCACCGGCTACGACCTCGAGCCGGGTGCGTGCCTCTATATCGGCCGCGGTGTGACGGATGTGGTCTTCGCGAGCGCCGACGCGGCCGCACCGGCCTCGTTCTATCTGTTCTCCGCCACCGCCCACACGGCGTACCCCACCACGTTGGTGGGCAAGGGCAAGGGCACCGTGCGCGAGCTCGGCGACCCCACCACGTCGAACGAACGCACCATCAACCAGTACATCCACGCCAACGGCGTGCAGAGCTGCCAGGTCGTGATGGGCGTCACCGTGCTCAGCACCGGCAGCATGTGGAACTCCATGCCGGCGCACACCCACGACCGCCGCACGGAGTGCTACCTGTACTTCGACCTCGCCCCGGAGCACCGTGTGATCCACCTGATGGGTGAACCCACCGAGAGCCGCCACCTGGTCGTTGCCAACAACGAGGCCATCATCTCGCCCAGCTGGTCGCTGCACAGCGGCTTCGGCACGGGCAGCTACTCGTTCGTCTGGGCGATGGCCGGCGAGAACAAGGCCTTCGACGACATGGACCACGTGCAGCCGGCCGACCTGAGGTAACCGGTCAGCCGCCGCCCGGCTGGGCGCAGGAGTCATCCTCTGCTGTGCGCCCGGTGAGCCCGGTCAGAAGCTCCGGGGTCGGCGTCGGCGTCGGCGTCGGGGTCGGGGTCGGGGTGTCGGGCGGCACCGCGGCATCCGTGGCGACGGGGTCGGCCGCGGCGGCACCGTCGGGGATGTCAACCGGCGGATCGAGCGCGAGGGGTTCGTCGGTGCTCGGAGCCGGCGGGAGCGAGAACGGTTCGTCCGCGGCGATCTTGGCGAACATCGCATCGGCGAGGTCTCGCACCGGCACGACCTTTCCCGGAAAGGCCGGGTCCTCGGTGCTGCCGGGGTACTGCACGAAGACCAGCTTGTCGAGGTCGATGTCGGCCAGCGCCAGGGCCATCGAGACCATCGTGTCGGTGCGCGCCAGGCTGGTGGAGAGGCTGACGGTGCCTGCCGCGGCGTTGGCCAGGGCGTACAGCCTGGGGAGATCGGCGAGGGTGCCATTTCCCCGCACCGTGCGCAGGAGCGAGGCCAGGTACAGCTGTTGTGACGAGATGCGGGCCAGGTCGCTGCCGTCGCCCACACCGTGCCGGCTGCGGAGGAAGGCCAGGGCGGTCTCGCCCGCCACGATGCTCGTGCCGGCCGGCAGGGACAAGGCGGCCTTCGGGTCGTTCACCGGTTCGGTCAGGCAGATCGGCACGCCGCCGACCGCGTCGCTGAGGCGCACGACCCCGGCGAAGGAGACCAACCCCGCGTAGGGGATCTCCAGTCCGGTGAGTTCTTCCACGGTGCTGACCACGCACGGGAGCCCGCCTCGCCCCATGGCCTCGTTCACCGGCGCCGCCCCCAGTTCGCCGAAGACTTCACCGGTGCCGACATCGGTGCACTCGGGGTGCGACACCACGAGGTCCCGGGGAATGCTCACGACCACCGCATTCGAATGGTCGGCAGATACGTGCACCAGAATGTTCACGTCGTTCAGGGTGGTCTCCCGCACCCCGTAGGCCGCTCCCTGGGCCGAGTCGTTGTCGACGCCGACGATGAGGAGATTGAACCCGTTCTCATAGCTGCCGATGCCCGGCGGCCCCGCGTCACCCTCACCGGCGGCGCCGATGTCGATGGAGCGGGCGGAGACCGTGCTGCTGACCTGCCAGAACGTGAACGCCACCAGAACAGCCCCGCTGACCAGGATCACCGCCAGGCCCAGCGCCACAGCCTTCAGCAGCGTCGTCACGGCGTGTGACTTCTTCAGTCGCCCGTGCCGTGCGACGCCAATCGCCTGCCCTGATTCGGCCACCGGTCGCCCATCCCGTGCTCGATGCTGTTCACGGCACCGCGCGCTGCGGCGCCCGTCGCAGGGAGCATAGCCCGGCGAAGAGATCGAAACCATCTCTCCGCCGGGTACCGGGGCAGGCCGGCAGGGCCGGGCCTCCGGTGGCTGAACTAGATGGTGACGTCTCCGCGCCAGCCGCCGGTCTGGTGGGCGGGGTCTTCGACATAGGTCTTGAACTGCTTGAGGTCCTTACGGATCACGTGGTCGTCGACACCGAACACGGCGCCGACCTTCTCCAGAAAGCCTTCGGCTTCCCAATCCAGCTGAACGGTGACGCGGGACGTCGTGTCGCTCAGACGGTGGAAGGTGACCACGCCGGCGTGCTTCTCGTCGCCGGAAATGCTCTTCCAGGCCACCCGCTCGTCGGGGTGCTGCTCGGTGATCTCAGCATCGAACTCACGTTCGGCTCCGCCGACCTTCACCTTCCAGTGCGTGTGGGTGTCGTCGATCTGGGTGATGCTCTCGACGAAGTCGAGGAAATGCGGAAAAGTCTCGAACTGGGTCCACTGGTTGTACGCCGTTCGCACGGGAACGTCTACGTCGATCGTCTCGATTACCTGGGTCACGGGATGCATCCTCTATTCCTGAAAAGCGTGCGCCATCTCGCCGGAGATGTCTGGCGGACGGGTCACGCACGTGGTGGGCAGACTGGATGGAGCGAAGTGTTGGTCTAGCTATGACGCATCCGAGCGCCCATTCGTCACGGCGGCGGCCGGATTCGTCACGAATCCGGCCGCCGGAGGCGAGCTACGCCTTGCCGACCGGGCGGGTGGAGTCCTTCGCGGTGGCCTTCCGGGGCTTCCGGTCCTCGGCGCTGACCATCCAGATGTACTGCTCGAGCTTCAGAATGAACCCGTTCAAAATATCGGCGCTGGCCGGGTCTTCTTCATCAACGGCCTCGTGAACTTCGCGGATGTTGTCGACTGTTGCGGTCAACAGCGCCGTGACCAGGCCCACGGTTTCGGTGGTGTCGACCTCGCCGGCGGGGAACTTGGGCAGATGGGTGGTCTTGGTGACGGTCTCGGTGCGTCCGTCGGGCAGGGCGTCGAGCGCGCGCATCCGCTCGGCCAGCTCATCGGTGAAGATCCGGGCGTCATCGATGATCTCGTCGAGCTGCAGGTGCAGGTCGCGGAAGTTGGTGCCCACGACGCTCCAGTGCGCCTGCTTGCCCTGAACGTGCAGTTCGATCAGGTCGACGAGGACCGACTGCAGGTTGCTGCCGAGTTCTGCGGATGCCTTCATGGGGATTCCCTTCGTGACCGGCGGGAACGGGTTGGGGCCGAATGGTCAGCCGACGCTCCGCCTGTTTCTGAGAGCACACTAGCAGCGGCCGCCGACAGAATCGCCACTCAGCGCTTTCTCAGTTTTTGCCGGGATTCCGCGGCTATTCTGACCAAACATTCGGTGATTCATCCGAACAATCGCCGATCGAAAGAACCGAATGACTGCCGTCACGCCCCGCTCCCTGCCCTACCCGTTGGGTGCCACCCTCGTTGCGGGTGGCGTTGATATGGCGGTCTATTCCGAGACGGCCGACAGCATCGAGTTCTGCGCGTTCGACGAGACCGGCACAGAAACCCGCACGATTCTGACCGAGCGCACCGGCCACGTCTTTCACGGCATCGTTCCCGGCGCCGGCGTCGGCACCCGGTACGGCCTGCGGGTGCATGGACCCTGGGACCCGGCGAACGGCCTGCGCCACAACGCCCGCAAGCTCCTGCTCGACCCGCACGCCACCGCTGTCGAGGGCGACTATGCCTGGGGTCAGGAGGTTTCCGGACATGACCAGCAGAATCCCCAGGAAATGGACTCGAGCGATTCGGCCGGATCCACCCCACGTTGTGTCATCACCGACCCCGCCTTCGACTGGGCCGACGACTCCGCGCCGTGCACCCCGCTGGCCGACTCGGTGATCTACGAGGTGCACGTGAAGGGCTTCACCCAGACGCACCCTGACGTGCCCGAAGACATCCGCGGCACCTACGCGGGCCTGGCCAGCACGGCGGCCATCAAGCACTTCACCGACCTCGGCGTGACCGCCGTGGAGCTCATCCCGGTGCAGCAGTTCGTGCAGGACAGCCACCTGCAGGACAAGGGCCTGCGCAACTACTGGGGCTACAACACCATCGGCTTCTTCGCCCCGCACGGCGACTACGCCGCCGCCGGCGACGGCGGCGGCCAGGTGGCCGAGTTCAAGCAGATGGTCAAGGCACTGCACGCCGCCGGCCTCGAGGTGATTCTCGACGTGGTCTACAACCACACCGCCGAGGGCAACCACATGGGCCCGACCCTCTCGTTCAAGGGCATCGACAACGAGGCCTACTACCGGCTGGTGGAGGGCGACAGGGGCAACTACTTCGACACCACCGGCACCGGCAACAGCGTGAACGTGAGCCACCCGGCCGCGCTCGGCCTGATCATGGACTCGCTGCGCTACTGGGTCACCGAGATGCACGTCGACGGGTTTCGCTTCGACCTGGCCACCACCCTCACCCGGCAGGGCGGTGACGCCGAGCTGCACAGCGCCTTCCTCACCCTGATCCAGCAGGACCCGGTGCTCGCGCCGGTGAAGATGATCGCCGAGCCGTGGGACACCGCCGGCTACCAGGTCGGTGGTTTCCCGGCCGACTGGTCGGAGTGGAACGGCAAGTTCCGCGACGACGTGCGCGGCTTCTGGCACGGCAACGCGGCCCTGCTCAGCACCCTGTCCCAGCGGGTGCTCGGCAGCCCCGACGTGTACGAGGCCGACCGGCGCTCTCCGCTCTCCAGCGTGAATTTCGTCACCGCACACGACGGTTTCACCCTGGCCGACCTCACCATGTACGACGAGAAGCACAACGAGGCCAACGGCGAAGACAACAACGACGGCGAGAGCGACAACCAATCCACCAACAACGGCATCGAGGGCCCCACCGACGACGCCGAGGTGAACGAGCGCCGAGCCCGGATGCGCCGCAACCTCCTGGCCACCCTGCTGCTCTCCGCCGGTGTGCCCATGATCCTCGGCGGCGACGAGCTCGGTCGCAGCCAGGGCGGCAACAACAACGCCTACTGCCAGGACGACGAGATCTCCTGGTACGACTGGGCGAACACCGACGAGGATCTGCTCGCCTTCACCCGCAGCCTGGTGGCGCTCCGCCGTCAGAACCCGGCGCTCCGCCCCGCCTGGTTCCGGCAGGCGCCGCGCCCCGACACCGACACTCCCATCGGCACCGCTCCCGTCGACACCGTGCGAGTGCTGCGGGCCGATGCCGAGGAGTTCACCGACGCGGACTGGACCGACGACGACGCCCACGCCATCACCTTCGTGCTCGAGCACGCCGGATCGGACGCCTTCGCCCTGCTCCTGAACGCGGCCGCGAACGGGGTCGAGTTCACCATCCCCACCGCCCCGAACGGGGAATGGGAGCTGGCGTCTTCCAGCGACCCAGGTCAGCAGGTCAGCGCACCGGTGAGCACGCTGATCGTGCGGGACGGTTCGTTCACGCTGTTGCGCTCGCGCGTCTAAGGCTGCGGCTTGCGCTGGCGTTTCGGAGTCGGCCAAGATGGGAGCGCCGTCAGCGCCAATTTTTGGGGTTCGAGTGCTGAGGGCATCCGCCGATTATCGTGCGGGGCGCACACCGTTCTGCGTCCTGGACCCCAGCATCCGTTGAAAGGCACCGCCATGTCCCGCACAACTTCACGCCTGCGCACCAGTTTGATCGTGGCCGTCTTCGCCGTGGGGGCGCTCACCCTCTCCGGGTGCAGCGCGATCAGCGGCCTCTTCCCCAAGGAAGCGGCACGCGACGCCGAGACCCAGGAGATCAGCGAGGCGGGCGAGGCCGACGTCTTCACGCTCGCCGTCGGCGACTGCTTCAACGATCAGGAAGCCGATGAGATCGACAGCGTCGAGGCCATCCCGTGCTCCGACGCCCACGACTACGAGGCCTTCTTCGCCTTCGACGTGAGCGAAGACGAGACCTTCCCCGGCGACGAGGCCATCACCCAGGTTGCCGAAGAACGTTGCATGGCGGAATTCGCCACCTTCATCGGCAAGACCTACGAGGAGTCCACCCTGGACTTCAACTACCTCTCCCCCACCGAGGGCAGCTGGGAAAGCGGCGACCACGAGATCCTCTGCCTGGTCATGGGCCCGCAGAAGACCACCGGTTCGCTGGCCGGCACGGCCGTCTAACGAGGTTGCGTTCGACGGCACCGCGTCCGACGGCACCCCGCGGGGGCACACGGTCGGAGACGGTGCCGATTCCGAACGGCGTGCCGATTCCGAACGGCACAGAAAACTCTTAGCCGGCGTGCAGCCCACGTGCAGCCGACAGGGCGTACGGTTGCTCTTGGAGTTCCCCCACTCCACGATTGGCCCCGGTGCCAGCTCCCTTTCCCCCGAAGCGCGAGCGGCACCGGGGCTTTTTCATGCCCGGGCTACGGCGTTGTGGTGCGGGGCGGTTCTCGGTGCGCCGCGGGTACAGCGCCCCGCCGCTCACCGTTAGAGCGCGGGCAGCACGGCGGTGTTCGAGGCGCCGTGGAACGTGACCGCGTCGGTCACCAGGCGCCCAACTCGTGCGCCTGCCCAGACAAGGCGTTAGGGGTTCGTTAGGAAACGGCTGGGCGGCGTCGCGCGGGTGTGTACTCGATTCCGTGCTCGAGCAGAGCACAGGTTGCAGCCGGTGTTCCGGCGGCCTAGGAATGGAGAGAATCGACATGCTCGACCTTGTCTACGTGCTCGGCGTGATCGCCGTGTTCGCACTGATCGGCGCCGCCGCCCGGGGGGTGGCGAAGCTGTGATCGTCTTCGATGTGATCGCCGCGCTGCTCGCCGTAGCGGCGCTGGGCTATCTCGTGCTGGCCCTCGTGAAACCGGAGCGGTTCTAGTGCCGGTCTGGCTGGGCATCCTGCAGGCCCTCACCCTGGTGGCCGTGCTCGCGGCGATCTACCGGCCGCTCGGCGACTACATGGCCACGATCTACACCTCGCACCGCGACCTGCGCATCGAGCGCGGCTTCTACCGCCTGATCGGGGTGGATGCCCGCGGCCAGCAGACCTGGGCGGCGTACCTCCGCAGCGTGCTCGCGTTCTCTCTCGTCGGGGTGCTGTTCGTCTACGCCATCCAGCGCGCCCAGGCCGTGCTGCCCTACTCGCTCGGCTTCGACGCCGTGCCGGAGGGGCTCTCGTTCAACACCGCGGTGTCGTTCGTCACCAACACCAACTGGCAGTCCTACTCCCCCGACGTCACCCTGGGCTACTCGGTGCAGATCCTCGGCCTCGCGGTGCAGAACTTCGTCTCCTCCGCCGTGGGCCTCGCCGTGGCGATCGCCCTGGTGCGCGGCCTGATGCTGCGCCGCTCCGGCACGATCGGCAACTTCTGGGTGGACCTCACCCGCGGCGTGCTGCGCCTGCTGCTGCCGCTGTCGGTTCTCGCCGCCATCGTGCTGCTGGCCGGCGGGGTCATCCAGAACTTCACCGGGTTCACCGATGTGACCACGCTCACCGGAGCCACCCAGTCGATCCCCGGCGGGCCGGCGGCCTCGCAGGAGGCGGTCAAGCTGCTCGGCACCAACGGTGGCGGCTTCTTCAACGCCAACTCGGCGCATCCGTTCGAGAACCCCACCGGCTTCACCAACCTGTTCCAGGTTGTGCTGATGCTGGCGATCCCGTTCAGCCTGCCGCGCACCTTCGGCACCATGGTCGGCGACAAGCGCCAGGGCTACACGATCCTGGCCACCATGGCCACGATCTTCGTGCTCTCCCTCACCGCGCTCACCCTGCTCGAACTGAACGGCGCCGGCACCGCACCCGGGCTGGCCGGGGCTTCGATGGAAGGCAAGGAGACCCGGTTCGGCATCTGGGGCTCTGCCCTGTTCGCCACCACGTCGACCCTCACCTCCACGGGCGCGGTCAACTCGATGCACGACTCGTACACGTCGCTTGGCGGCATGCTGCCGATGCTCAACATGATGCTCGGCGAGGTCGCCCCCGGCGGCACCGGTTCCGGCCTCTACGGCATGCTCATCCTCGCGGTGATCGCGGTATTCGTGGCCGGCCTGCTGGTGGGCCGCACCCCGGAATACCTGGGCAAGAAGATCGGGCCGCGGGAAATCAAGCTGGCCAGCCTGTACATCCTGGTCACCCCCACCCTGGTGCTCGCCGGCACCGCGCTGAGCTTCGCGGTCCCCGCCGTGCGAGCGGATGTGGAGGCCACGTCGATCTGGAACCCCGGCCTGCACGGTCTCTCCGAGGTGCTCTACGCGTTCACCTCCGCGGCCAACAACAACGGTTCGGCCTTCGCCGGCCTCACCGCCAACACCCCGTGGTTCAACACCGCGCTCGGCGTGGCCATGCTGCTCGGCCGGTTCCTGCCCATCGTGTTCGTACTCGCCCTGGCCGGCTCGTTCGCCGCGCAAGACAAGGTGCCGGCCACGGCGGGCACCCTGCCCACCAACCGGCCGCAGTTCGTCGGCCTCCTGATCGGCGTCACGCTCATCATCACCGCACTCACCTATTTCCCCGTACTCGCGCTGGGTCCCCTGGCGGAAGGGCTGCAGTAAGCCATGACCACACTGATAACCACCCCCGACAGCCCGACCGCCCCCGTGAGCCCGAAGCCCGCACCGAAGAAGGCGATCAGCGCCGGCCAGCTCGTGGCCGCGCTGCCCGGAGCGGTGCGGAAGCTCGACCCGCGCCTGATGTGGCGGAACCCGGTGATGTTCATCGTCGAAATCGGCGCCGTGCTCACCACCGCGCTCGCGATCTGCGAACCGTTCCTCGGCGGGCCCGCCGACTCCGGCGGCAGCGCCGTGCCCGGCTCGTTCGCCGTGGGCATCGCGGTGTGGCTCTGGCTCACCGTGATCTTCGCCAACCTGGCCGAGTCCGTGGCCGAGGGCCGCGGCAAGGCGCAGGCCGACAGCCTGCGCCAGACCCGCACGAGCACCAACGCCACCCAGGTGCTGGACTACAACGCGGGCACCAACCCCGGGGCGGAGGGCGCCCCGGTTCGCTCGATCTCGTCGGCCGATCTCACCCTGGGTGACACCGTGATCGTCGTGGCCGGCGAGCTCGTGCCGGGCGACGGTGACATCGTGTGGGGCATCGCCTCCATCGACGAATCCGCCATCACCGGCGAATCCGCGCCGGTGGTGCGGGAATCCGGCGGCGACCGCTCCGCTGTCACCGGCGGTACACGGGTGCTCTCCGACCGGATCGTGGTGCGCATCACGAGCAAACCGGGCGAGACCTTCGTCGACCGCATGATCGCCCTCGTGGAGGGCGCCGCCCGGCAGAAGACCCCGAACGAACTCGCGTTGAACATCCTGCTGGCCAGCCTGTCGATCGTGTTCCTGGTGGTGGTGCTCACCCTCAACCCGATCGCGAGCTACTCCGCCGCCACCGTGAGCCTGCCCGTGTTGATCGCCCTGCTGGTCTGCCTGATCCCCACCACCATCGGCGCACTGCTCTCGGCGATCGGCATTGCCGGCATGGACCGGCTCGTGCAGCGGAACGTGCTGGCCATGTCGGGCCGCGCGGTCGAGGCCGCCGGCGATGTCACCATCCTGCTGCTCGACAAGACCGGCACCATCACCTACGGCAACCGGCAGGCCCGCGAGTTCACGCCACTGACCGGCGTGACCGAGGCCGAGCTGGTGCGAGCGGCGGCGCTCTCGTCGCTGAGCGACCCCACCCCGGAGGGCAAGTCGATCGTCGACCTCGCCGCCGAGCGCGGATTCCACCGACCGGACAGCCTGGCGGGCGACATCGTGCCGTTCACCGCGCAAACCCGCATGAGCGGGATCGACTTCGCCGGCGGGCAGATCCGCAAGGGCGCCGGCTCCGCCGTGCTGGCCTGGGTGGGCGAGGCCGGACCGGTGGCCGACACCGTGCTGGCCGAGCTGACCGCGGAGGTGGAACGGGTTTCCCGGCTGGGCGGCACGCCGCTCGTGGTCGCCACCGGTTCGGCATCCGGCGAGCGCACCGTCCTCGGCGTGGTCTATCTCAAGGACATCGTCAAGGAGGGCATGAAGGAGCGCTTCGCCGAGCTTCGCTCGATGGGCATCCGCACCGTCATGGTCACCGGCGACAACGCCCTCACCGCCACCACCATCGCGGCCGAGGCCGGCGTCGACGACTTCCTCGCCGAGGCCACCCCGGAGGACAAGCTCGCCCTCATTCGCCGGGAACAGGAGGGCGGCAACCTCGTGGCGATGACCGGCGACGGCACCAACGACGCGCCCGCCCTGGCCCAGGCCGACGTGGGCGTGGCGATGAACACCGGCACCTCCGCCGCGAAGGAGGCCGGCAACATGGTCGACCTCGACTCCGACCCCACCAAGCTGATCGACATCGTGCGGATCGGCAAGCAACTGCTGATCACCCGCGGTGCGCTCACCACGTTCTCGATCGCCAACGACATCGCCAAGTACTTCGCGATCATCCCGGCCATGTTCGCCGGGGTGTTCCCGGGCCTCGCCGTGCTGAACATCATGCAGCTGAGCTCCCCGGCATCGGCGATCCTGTCGGCGATCATCTTCAACGCCATCATCATCGTCGTGCTGATCCCGCTGGCCCTCCGCGGCGTGAAATACCGCGCGGCGAGCGCCGCCAGCGTGCTCGGCCGCAACCTGCTGATCTACGGGCTCGGCGGGGTGATCGCCCCGTTCCTGGGCATCAAGCTGATCGACCTCGTCGTGTCGCTGCTGCCGGGATTCTGACCGTGCGCAACTCTTCCTCCCGCCAACCGAAATGGACGTCCCGCTCATGAGCACCACCCGCACCCGCACCGGCACCAGGCAGTACGGGGTGGCCGTGCGCGCCATGCTCGTCTTCACCGTGGTGCTCGGCCTGGCCTACCCGCTGGCCATCACCCTGATCGGCCAGGTGGCGCTGCCCGCCCAGGCCAACGGATCGCTCGCCCGCAGCTCCGGCGAGGTCGTCGGCTCCAACCTGATCGGGCAGTCCTTCACGGATGCCGACGGCGCGGCCAGGCCCGAATGGTTCCAGTCCCGGCCGTCCGCGGCCGGCGCCGGCTACGACGCGGCCGCCTCCAGCGGCAGCAACTGGGGGCCGGAGAACGCCGACCTGATCCAGGCGATCGACGACCGCCAGGCCGCGATCAGCGCGCTGGACGGCGTGCCGGTCGCCGAGATCCCGGCGGACGCGGTCACCGCATCCGCCTCCGGGCTCGACCCCGAGATCAGCCCGGCCTACGCCCGGCTGCAGGTGGACCGGGTCGCCGCGGCCCGCGACCTGCCCGAAGCCGACGTGCGCGCGCTGGTGGACGCGGCCGAACAGGGGCCCGACCTTGGGTATCTCGGCGAACCGACCGTGAATGTGCTCAACTTGAACCTCGCACTCGCACAGCTCGAGTCGGAGCAGGGAAAGGGCTAGCCCATGAAACGCGGTCGTCTGCGCGTGCTGCTCGGCGCCGCCCCCGGCGTGGGCAAGACCTACAGCATGCTCGACGAGGGCCGCCGGCTGCAGGACGAGGGCCGGGACGTGGCCGTCGCGATCGTGGAAACCCACGGTCGCGCGGCCACCGCCCGCATGGTCGAGGGCCTCGAGGTGCTGCCCAGGTCGACCGTGGCGCACCGCGGCATCGAACTGACCGAACTCGACCTGGCCGGGGTCCTCGCCCGGCACCCCGACGTGGCCCTGGTCGACGAACTCGCGCACACGAACGCGCCCGGCTCGCTGCACGCCAAGCGCTACCAAGACGTCGAGGACCTGCTCGCGGCGGGTATCGACGTGATCTCCACCGTCAACATCCAGCACATCGAATCGCTGGGTGACGTGGTGCAGCAGATCACCGGGGTGCCCCAGCGCGAGACGCTGCCGGATGCGGTGCTGCGCGGCGCCGACCAGGTGGAGGTCATCGACCTGGCCCCGCAGGCGCTGCGGGACCGGCTCGCCGAGGGCAACGTCTACCCGGCGGCCCGCATCGACGCGGCACTGTCGAACTACTTTCGGCTGGGCAACCTCACCGCTCTGCGCGAGCTGGCTTTGCTCTGGCTGGCCGACGAGGTCGACACCGCGCTGCAGAGCTACCGGGCCGAACATGGCATCTCCAACAAGTGGGAGGCCCGTGAGCGGGTGGTTGTAGCCCTCACCGGCGGCCCGGAGGGCGAGACCCTCATTCGCCGCGGCGCTCGCATCGCGGCCCGTTCGGCCGGCGGAGAACTCATCGCCGCCCACGTGATCAGCCCGGACGGCTTGGCCACGCCGCATCCGGGCGCCCTGGCCGCGCAGCGCGCGCTGGTGGAGGAACTCGGCGGCAGCTACCACCAGGTCGTCGGCGACGACGTTCCCCGGGCGCTGGTGGAGTTCGCCCGCGCCGCCAACGCCACCCAGCTGGTGATCGGCGTCAGCCGCCGGCCCCGGCTCGCCGCGGCGCTCTCCGGCCCGGGCATCGGCGCCACCATCACCCGCGAGTCCGGCGACATCGACGTGCACATCGTCACCCACTCGGCCGCAGGCGGCACCTTCGCCCTGCCCCGGCTGGGCGGCTCGCTCACCGCGAGACGCCGGCTGGCCGGTTTTGCGCTGGCCCTGGCCGGCGGGCCGCTGCTCACCTGGCTGCTCGTCACCTTCCGCAGCGAGGAGTCGATCACGAGCGACGTGCTCAGCTACCAGCTGCTCGTGGTGGTGGTCGCCCTCGTGGGCGGGGTCTGGCCGGCCCTGTTCGCGGCGCTGCTCTCCGGGCTCACGCTGGACTATTTCCTGGTGCAGCCGCTCTACACGATCACGGTGGCCGAGCCGCTGCACCTGTTCGCGCTCTCGCTCTATCTGGTCAACGCCATGCTGGTGAGCTACGTCGTGGACCAGGCCGCCCGGCGCACCCGCACGGCCCGGCGGGCCGCGGCCGAATCCGAGCTGCTCGCCACCGTGGCCGGCAGCGTGCTGCGCGGCGAGGACGCCGTGCAGGCCCTGGTCACCCGCACCCGGGAGGCATTCGGGCTCAGCCGGGTGCGGCTGCTCGCCGACGGCGTGGTGCTGGTCGAGGCCGGTGGGGCGGATGCGCAGGACGCGGCGGGCGTGGCCGGTGCCGGCGTTGCGGCGGTGGCGGGCACGCCGGTGACCTCGGCCACTCCGGCCACTCCGGCCACTCCGGCCACGACAGTGCCCATCGGCAGCCGGGCCAGCCTGGAACTCTACGGACCCGACCTCGCCGCTTCCGAGCGTCGGCTGCTCAGCGTCATCGCCAGCCAGATCGACGCCGCCCTGGAGCACCGGGATCTCGCCCAGACCGCCAGCGAGATCGGGCCGCTGGCCGAGGCCGACCGTATGCGCAGCGCCCTGCTCGCCGCCGTCGGGCACGACCTGCGCCGGCCGCTCGCCGCCGCGACCACCGCGATCAGCGGGCTGCGCGCCACCGACATCACCCTGGCCGACACCGACCGCACCGAGCTGCTGGCCACGGCCGGCGAGAGCCTCGACACGCTCGCGTCGCTCGTGACCAATCTGCTCGACGTGAGCCGGTTGCAGGCCGGAGCGCTGGCCGTGTCGCTCGGGCCCGTGGACCTGGCCGACGTGGTGCTGCCCGCGCTCGACGAGCTCGGCCTGGGGCCAGACGCCGTGGAACTCGACCTGCCCGCAGACCTCGCCCCGGTGCTCGCCGACCCCGGCCTGCTGCAGCGGGCCGTGGTGAACCTGCTCAGCAACGCCCTGCGCTTCTCCCCGGCCGGCACGCCGACCCGGGTCTCGGCCAGCCGGTTCGCCGACACCGTGCAGCTGCGCATCATGGACCGGGGCCCCGGCATCCCCGCCGATCGGCGCGGCGACGTGTTCGTGCCGTTCCAACGGCTCGGCGACACCGACAACAGCACCGGCCTGGGCCTCGGGCTCGCGCTGTCGAAAGGGTTCGTGGAGGGCATGGGCGGCACCCTCGAGGCCGACGACACCCCCGGCGGCGGCCTCACCATGGTGATCACACTGCCCGCCGTCGGGCCCACCCCGCCCCCGGCCGGCGCATCCCCCCCGAGCGGCGAGGTCACCGAATGAGAATCCTGATCGCCGACGACGACCCGCAGATCCTGCGGGCGCTGCGCATCACGCTCGGCGCCCGCGGCTACGAGATCGTCACCGCCCACGACGGCACCAGTGCCCTGGCGGCCGTGGTGGAGTACCACCCCGACCTGGTGATGCTCGATCTCGGCATGCCCAACCTCGACGGCCTCGCCGTGATCGACTCGGTGCGCGGCTGGAACAGTGTGCCGATCCTGGTGGTGAGCGGCCGCAGCGGTGCCTCCGACAAGGTGGAGGCCCTCGACCGGGGCGCAGACGACTACGTCACCAAGCCGTTCTCGATCGACGAACTGCTGGCCCGCATCCGCGCCCTCACCCGGCGGATGCCCACCAGCGGCGACGAACCCGTCGTCACCTTCGGCGCCATCACCGTGGACCTGCCGGCCAAGAACATCGTGCGGGCCGGCCCCGCCGGGCCGGAACACGTGCGGCTCACCCCCACCGAGTGGCAGATCCTGGAACTGCTGCTGCGCACCCCGGGCAAGCTCGTGACCCGGCAGGCCCTCTACGCCGAGGTCTGGGGGCAACACAAGATGACCGACACCGGTTACCTGCGGCTCTACCTGGCCCAACTGCGCAAGAAGCTCGAGCCGGACCCGGCCCATCCGCGCTACCTGCTCACCGAGGCCGGCATGGGTTACCGCTTCGCACCCGACCCGGCGCCCGCCACTCCCTGACCCGCCCGCGGGCGCCCGGCCGCGCAATCTGCGGGTCAGGGCCGCGCGATCTGCGGGTCAGGGCCGCGCGATCTGCGGGTCAGGCGCCGCTATGCCGGTGGCGCGCCACCCGCATAGCGGCGCCTTGCCCGCGTACCGGCAGTCAGGGTGCGCGTCGCTAGACTCCCAGAAAGACGCGCTTCGGCGCTGATGGGGGATTTGTGGGAACGACAGCGAGCGCGCGCGAGTCCGACGTCCTGTTCGACGAGATTCTCGCGGACGGGCTGATCAGCAGCCGGTTCCAGCCCATCGTGCATCTGGAGTCCGGCGACGCCGTGGCCTACGAGGCCCTCAGCCGCGGCCCCGTCGACACCCCGTTCCACAACCCGGCTGCGCTCTTCGACCGGGCCCACGAGCTTGGCCGCGTCTCCGACCTCGACCTGGCCTGCTGGCGCTCCAGCGTGCGCACAGCCACCGAGCAGGGTTTCACCGCGCCGCACTCGCTCTTCGTCAATGTGGAACCCAGTTCCCTGCGCCGAGCCGACCTCGTGGACGCCCCGCACCCACCTGCCCCCTCCGTGCTCGAGGTCACCGAACGGGCGCTGTTGGCGAACCCGGCCGGACTGTTCTTCGCCATCGACCGGGCCAGGGCGCTGGGCTACCGCATCGCCATCGACGACCTCGGCGCCGAACCGGCATCGCTCGCCCTGTTGCCCCTGCTGGCGCCCGACCTGATCAAACTCGACATGGCGCTCATCCGCGAACGGCCCGACCAGGATGCCGCGCGGGTGATGAGCGCCGTCGCCGCGCACGCCGAACGCACCGGCGCCGTGGTGCTCGCCGAGGGCATCGAAACCGAGGAGCACCGGGTCACCGCCCTCGCGCTCGGGGCCACATACGGGCAGGGTTGGCTTTTCGGCCGGCCGGTCGCCGAGGTGTCCGACGCCGCCGGCCTCGCCGGCATCAGCTTCCCCGACCAGCCCGTGGCCCCCTCGGCACCGAGGGGCACCCCGTACGAGGTGGTGGCGCCGCTCCGCAGCCCGCGTCCGTCCAACCGGGCGCTGCTGGTGCAGATGAGCATCTTCCTCGAGTCCCGCGCGCAGGCCAGCGGAGACTCCGCCGTGGTGCTCTCGACCTTCCAGCACCACACCAACCTCACGCCGGCCACGCGCAGGCGGTACGAGGAACTCGGCGGAACGGCCGGCCTGGTGGCGGTGTACCTCGCCGGCGAGCCCGTGCTCGAGACCGGCAGCCGCATCCGGGTGGGCCAGATCGCCCCGGCCGACCCGCTGCTCGACGAGTGGGACATCGTGGTGCTCACCGCGGATTTCGCCGCCGTTCTGGCCGCCCGCGAGGTCGACCCCCACAACCACGCCGAGGGCTCCTACGAGTTCGTGCTCACCCACGACCGCGACCTCGCCACCGCCGCCGCGCTCACCCTGATCAATCGGTTGCCTGCCTGACCGGCACGAATCCGAGCACACGTGCACCCAACGCCGTGCCCGCCCGGGCGAGCGTTCCTAGGATGGAACCACACCAACGACCACGGAGGTCACCATGTCTGCCGCCATCCCCCGCACGCTCGAACTGCCGTCGTCCGTCGAACTGGGCATGGGCGAGGGCGGGTTGGCCGTGGTCCGGGTTTTCGGCCCGGCCGCCACTGCAGAGGTCTACCTGCGCGGCGCGCACGTCAGCGCCTGGGCACCGGCCGGCGGCACCCCGGTGATCTGGATGAGCGAGCAGAGCGAGTTCGCGCCAGGGATTCCGCTCCGCGGCGGCGTGCCCATCTGCTTCCCCTGGTTCGCCGGGCACCCCACGGATGCCTCCGCCCCCTCCCACGGGTTCGCCCGCCTGGCCGACTGGCAGCTGGTCGAAGCCCGCGAGGCCGGCGACGACGTGGTGCTGGTCTTCCAGCTCACCGACACCGAGGCCACCCGGTCCTCGGCCTGGCCGCACCGGTTCGAGGCGCGGTACACGATCACGGTGGGCGCGGAACTCACGCTCAGCTTGCAGGTGACCAACCGGGACAGCGAGACGGTGACCTTCGAAGAGGCCCTGCACACCTACTTCGCCGTCGCCGACATCCGCCAGACCACGGTCGCCGGCCTCGAGGGCGCCCCCTTCATCGACCGGCTCAGCGGCGCGAAGCCCGCCGAGAGCACCCCGGTGCGTTTCGAGGCCGAAACCGACCGCATCTACCTGAACACCACCGCCACCACCACCGTGACGGATGCCGCCACCGACCGGGCGATCACCGTCAGCACGCAGGGCTCGGCAAGCACCGTGGTGTGGAACCCATGGATCGACAAGGCCGCCGCCATGGCCGACTTCGGTGACGACGAGTACACCGGCATGGTGTGTGTGGAAACCTGCAACATCCGCGACAACGCCATCACCCTGGCGCCGGGAGCCGGCCACGCGATGACCGTGCGCTACTCAGTGGCCTGAAATCCCCGCCCAGGGGCATCCGGAATTCTCCGGCTGGGCGCGACGTTGTGCCACGGGATGCTGATTTCACCCGAAGACCTGCCCACCCTGCCCACCCCGCCCGCCCGCACCGCACTCGTCGCCGGAGCCAGCGGCATCGCCGGCTCGGCCCTCGTGGACCTGCTGACCGAGCAGGGCTGGAGCGTGATCGCTCTCTCCCGCACTCCCGTTGCCGCTCGCCCCGGCGTCAGCCCGGTCAGCGCGGACCTCCGCAGCGTGGAGTCGCTGCGCACCGCCCTGGCCGGCCATCAGCCCACCCACGTGTTCTTCACAGCGTGGCTCCGCCAAGACACCGAGGCCGAGAACATCCGGGTCAACTCCGCCATGGTGCGCGACCTGCTCACCGCGCTGGCCGACGCGCCGGTGCGGCACGTGGCCCTGATGACCGGGCTCAAGCAGTATCTCGGCCCGTTCGAGGCGTACGGTCAGGGCGAGGTGCCCGACACCCCGTTCCACGAGGACGAACCGCGCCTGTCGGTGGAGAACTTCTACTACGCGCAGGAAGACGAGCTCTGGGCCGCCGCCCGCGCGCGCGGGTTCACCTGGTCGGTGCACCGCGCCCACACCGTGATCGGCCACGCCGTCGGCAACGCCATGAACATGGGTTCCACCCTCGCGACCTACGCCGCCATCTGCAAGGAACTGGGCCGCCCGTTCGTCTTCCCAGGCTCCGAGACCCAGTGGAACGGCGTCACCGACATGACCGACGCCGGCCTCCTCGCCGAGCAGATGGTGTGGGCCGCGACCACCCCGGCCGCCGCCGACACCGCCTTCAACATCGTCAACGGCGACACCTTTCGCTGGCGCTGGCTCTGGCCGCGCCTGGCCGCGCACTTCGGCGTCGAGCCTGAGGGCTTCGGCGAGGCCGCGCGCCCACTCGAGGCCCAGATGACGGATGCCCAGCCGGTCTGGGACCGCATCGTGGCCAAGCACGGGCTCGTGGAGGGCGACCTCGGCCGGCTCGCGTCCTGGTGGCACAGCGACGCCGACCTCGGCCGCGCCATGGAGGTCTTCGCCGACATGGGCCGCAGTCGCGCCGCGGGATTCACCGGCTACCGCGACACCGAGCAGGCGTTCCTCGACCTGTTCGAGCGCTACCGCGCCGAGCGTCTCATTCCCTAGCCCGTGGGCCCCGGCCGACCGGACCCGCCGGCCCGGCCCGGCCCGGCGCCGGCCCAGCCCGGTAGCCTGCAGGCATGCTCATTTCGGGAATCGTCCTCATGCTCGCCGGCATCCTGGTTCTGGTGGTCAGTGAGCTCGCTGCCCGCGGACGCCTGGGGATCAACTCGCTGGCGGGCATCCGCACGGGCGCCCTGATGATGTCTGATGAGGCCTGGACCGCGGGCCACCGGGCCGCGCGCATCCCGATGGGCCTGGCCGGGTTGGTCATCTTCATGGCGGGCGCCCTCGCCATCCTGCTCCGTCTCGACGGCGAGGCAACCGGAACCCTGGTGCTCGCGTCCTCGGCCGCGGCCTTGATCCTCGTCCTGATCGGGGCCATGGTGGCGAACCGGGCCGCGAACCTCGCGCTCGTGCACGCCGACGAGAACGACCGCTAAGACCGGGTCAGTCCAGCACCAGCGAATACACGCCGAGCGCGTTCCCGTCGGGGTCGTCGAAGTCGAAGTAGTCCACGGCTCCAGGCACATGCTCGAGGGGACCGAGCTCGATCCCCAACGCGCTGAGTCGCTCGTACTCGGCGGCCGCGTTCTCCACGCCTACCCGCAGGGTGTTCCGGGCGCCCGATCGGGCAACCGGCTCCCCGCTCAGCTGGAGGTCGATCGCGCCCATCGGCACCTCCACCACCCCCGGAGCCGGCGAGATCGCCGGCTCCGACAGTTCGAACACCCGCCGGTACCAGCGTTCGGCCTGCTCCAGGTCTTGCACCGGCATCCCCACGGTCACGCTCGTCAGCTTCATGCCCCCCATCCCAGCCCGTGTCGCGCCGATGCACAAGTGACCGGCGCGGATGCGGCGGGATAGCCGCGCGCGGATGCCCCGGGAAGAGCCGGCATGCGGGCGAGGCGCCGCTCGGCGGGTGGCGTGCCACCCGCATACCGGCGCCTCACCCGCGCTGCTGCCTCACCCGCGCAGCTCCCCTCAGGCGGCAGCTCGCCTCAGGCGCCGGGCGCCGCGGCTACTCGTAGCGGAGCGACTCGATCGGGTCCTGCCGCGCGGCGCGCAGCGCCGGGATGGTGCCGGCCAGGAACGCCAGGCCCATGACCGTGAGCACGATCGTGGCGAGCGCCGCCGGGTCGAAGGCCACCAGGGTGAGTCCGGGCAGGTCGGCGAGCAGGGTGTCGGCCAGCACCGAGTTGGCGCCGAATCCGGCCAGCATGCCCACTCCAACGCCGATGGCGCTGCCCATCAGGCCGATGAAGACGGCCTCCAGGCTGAACAGGCCGAAGATCTTGCCGCCGCCCAGGCCCATGGCCTTCATCAGGCCGATCTCCCTGGTGCGTTCCTGCACGCTCATCAGCAGCGTGTTGACGATGCCGAAGCCGGCGGCCAGCAGCGCGATCACGGCGAACGCGTTGAGCACCAGCACGATGCCGTCGATGACGGCCTTGAACGAACCGATCTGGTCTTCCACCGTGGTGCCTGTGTAGCCCAGGTCGGCCAGATCGGCCTTGAGCGTGGTCAGCTCGGCCTCGGTGCCGGTCGGGTCGAACCGAACAACGGCCTGCGCATAGCTGTCTTTGCTGGTCGCGGACAGGCCCACGCTCTGGGCGTCGTAGAGCGCCTCGGTGAGCACCTCGTTGGCGGTGAACGCGCTGGAGCCCACGAGTCCCTCCTCGGCTACGCCCACGATGGTGGCGGTGATGTCAGACGGCGTGCCGGCGACATCCGTGATGCCGAAGGTGAGGGTGGCGCCCACGGCGTCGGCGTCGTCGCTGAAGCCGAGTGCGTCGACGTAGGAGACCGGGATCGCCACCTCGTTGCTGCCGGCGGCCGGGTCGGGTTCGGCGCCGGCTGCGAGGTCGAGGGCCATGCCGGGGATGAAGCTGCCCACGCTGGCCTCGTACGCGGTGCCGTCGTTCACCTGCACGTAGTCCGGGCTCACCCGCAGCTGCGGTTCCACCGAGAGCACGCCGTCGACGTCGCCGATGGCGGTGAGGTCATCACTGCCCAGGGTCACCACGGTGGTACCTGGAGGGCCCGCCGCGGCGACGGTCGTCGAATCCGGGTTGTATTCCACCGGACCGTCGCCGGTGTCTTCGGCGGCCTTGGTGACGGTGAGCACGTCGTTGGCGCCGATCGAGGCGACAGTCGTGTCGATGTACTGGTTGATGCCGGTGCCGACACCGCTGGTGAGGGTGAGGGTGAACGCGCCGATGAAGATCGACAGCACGGTCAGTGTGGTGCGGGTCTTGCTGCGCAGGCTGTTCTTCACGGCCGAGCGGATCAGGTCGAAGGCGTTCATGCGCGCACCTCCCCGGTGCTCGAGGCCGCGGCCGGGGTCGCGATCGGCTCCCCGTGCAGGCTCTCGGTGATCAGGCCGTCGCGGATGTACACCCGGCGGTCGCAGCGGGCGGCGAGGTCTTCGTCGTGGGTCACGATGATCAGGGTGATGCCGTTCTCCTTCTGCAGCGAGAAGAGAATGTCCTCCACGACCGCGCCGGTGGCGGAGTCGAGGTTGCCGGTGGGTTCGTCGGCGAAGATGACGCTGGGGTTGTTCACCAGTGCCCTGGCGATGACCACCCGCTGCTTCTGGCCGCCGGAGAGATCGGTGGCCTTGTTCTTGGCCTTGTCGGCCAGTTCCAGCTGCGCGAGTGCGGCCATCCCGCGGCGTTTGCGTTCGGCGCCGCCGATGCCGGCGATCTGCAGGGGCAGCGTCACGTTGTCGAGCACGCTCGTGTTGGGGGTGAGGAAGAACTGCTGGAAGACGAACCCGAAGGTCTCGTTGCGGGTCTGGTTGACGACCCGGCCGCTCAGCGCGCTGGCGTCGCGGCCGCTGAGCTCCACCGCACCTGAGCTGGGGTTGTCGAGCAGCGCCAGCAGGTGCATGAGGGTGGATTTGCCCGACCCGCTCTTGCCGACGATGGCGATGGACTCGCCCTGCTGAATGTCGAGGGAGACGCCCCTGAGGGCGTCGAACCGGGTGGCGCCACGGCCGTACGACTTGTGTATGTCGCGGGCGGCGAGAATGGGCACGGTCATGGGTGGGCTCTCCTGAGTGCTGCTGGTCGATACTGGGCCTGGTCGATGCTGGCGGCGCGGATGCGTGGGGCTCCGGATGCGGCAGCCCGGGTTGGCGTGCCGGCCGGACCGACCCACAGCGAGCCGGTCCAACGGCACGACTCCAGTCTGCTCGCGCCCGCCAAGCCGGTCGTCCTCCGGTCGTGGCAACCTGCCCGTACCGCAGACGGTGCTCCGGCGCCGCCGGCGCGGCCTGGAGTACCACCAACGCGGTACGGGCGGCACCCACCGCCGCGGGCTGACGGCGGCGAGCCTGGTTGACAGAATGGACTCAGACCCGATTCCGGGGCGGGAGGACAGCATGCCGAGCCAGCGCGAGAACGCACCGCACCCTCGCCTCTCGGACGAGCGCAGTTTCTCTCCCCTGTCCCGCATGCCCAACTGGCTGCGCGACGTCATCCTGGTGGTCCTGGTGCTCGGCCCGAGTTTCGCGCGCACCGATTTCAGCGGCTCCCTCACGTCGAGTCCCGCGGCCGCGCTGCTGGTGCTCGTCTCGGTGGGTTCGGTGCTGCTGCGGCGGCGCGCGCCGCTTGCGGGCGCATCCGCGGCGGTCATCGCCTGCGTGCTCGGCCTCGCGATCGACGGACCGGTGATCTCGTACCTGATTGCGGTGTTGATCGGGGTTTTCGCTGTGGCGCGCTGGCAGTCCCGGCGCGCCTCCCTGCTCTTCTCCGGTGCCACCGTGCTGCTCCTGGCGGCGGCCACCCTGGCGTTCCTCGACTCGTCGTGGCACGACGCGCGCGCGATGCTGCAACTGGCCGCGTTTGTGGGCTTCGCCACCGCCGCCGGCGACGCCAACCGCTCACACAGCGCCTACATCCGCGGCATCACCGAGCGGGCCCGCCGCGCGGAGGAGACCAAGGAGTCCGAGGCGCTGCGCCGGGTGGCCGAGGAACGTCTGCGCATCGCCCGCGACCTGCACGACCTGCTCGCCCACCAGATCGCGGTGATCAACCTGCACTCGAGCGTGGCGTCGCAGGCGCTGCCCGATCGCCCCGACGACGCCCAGAAGTCGCTGGCCACCATTCGCGAGGCCGCCCGCAGCGTGTTGGGCGAGATCGGCAGCCTGCTCACGGTGTTGCGGGCCACGGATGCCGGCGCCACGGGCCTCTCGACGGCGCCCGTCGCCGGGCTGGCCGACCTCGAGGCGCTGCTGATCGACTTCGAGCGGAGCGGTTTGCAGGTGGACCACCGGCTGGCCGGCACACCGAGGGCCCTGCCCGGCGCCGTGGACATGGTGGCGTATCGGGTGGTGCAGGAGGCGCTCACCAACGCGCATAAACACGGTGCCGACCACTCCGCACTGCTGCACCTGGACTACCAGCCGGCCGGCGTGGAGATCACCGTGACGAACACCGTGGCCGCGCTGCCCCGCCCTGGTTCGGGCGCGGCGGGCACCGCGGCCGTGACCGCGGCCGGTGACGGGCATGGCCTGCTCGGTGCCCGCGAACGGGTGGGTTCGGTGGCCGGCCGCCTCAGCGCGGCCAGGGGTCCGGGGCCGGTCTTCAGGTTCACCGCCTGGCTGCCCACCGAACCCAACCTCGATCCCCAACGAAATGGTGCGTCATGATTTCAGTGGTCCTCGCCGACGACCAGTCCCTGATCCGCACGGCCGTGGCTGAACTCGTCTCGCACGAGGAGGGTTTCACGGTCGCGGGGCAGGCCGGGAACGGGCGTGAGGCCGTGGACCTGGTGCGACGGACCCGCCCGGACATCGTGCTGATGGACATCCGGATGCCGGTGATGGACGGCATCCAGGCCACCGCGGCGATCTGCGCCGACCCGGACCTGGCGGCCACCCGCATCATCGTGCTCACCACCTTCGAGGAGGACGAGTACGTGCTGCAGGCCCTGCGCGCCGGCGCCAGCGGCTTCGTCGGCAAGGGCACCGAGGCGCCCGACCTGATGAACGCCATCCGCACCGTGCACGGCGGCGACGCCCTGCTCTCGCCGCGCGCCACCAAGGCCCTGATCGACCGCTATACGGCGCCCGCGCAGCCGGCCGCGCTGGAGGTGCCCGCCGCCCTGGCGCTGCTCACCGAGCGGGAGCGGGAGATCCTGCTCCTCGTGGCCCGCGGTCACGCCAACGGTGCCATCGCCGACGAACTGGTGATCTCCCCGCACACCGCCAAGACCCACGTGAACCGCATGATGACCAAGCTCGGCGCACACGACCGTGCCCAGCTGGTGATCATCGCCTACGAATCGGGCGTGCTCGTGCCCGGCGCGCAGCCCTAGCCGCATCCCCGCCCTGCCCCGCCCCGCCCTGCCCTGCCCCACCCCGCCCCATGACTGGCCCATTTTCGCTAGTCCAACCGGCCCGCGCACTAGCAAAAGTGGGCCAGTCACCAAACCCAACGACATGGCTGGCCCAGTTTCGCTAGTCCAACCAGCCCGCGCACTAACAAAAGTGGGCCAGTCACCAAACCCAACGACGTGGCGGGGCGGCAGGCAGGGCGGTCAGCGGTAGTGCTGTTCGCCGCGGGCTGCCTTGTCGATCACGTCTCGGATGCGCGCGGCCCGCACCGCGGGAGTCTTGATGTTGTTCAGGCGGAAGTAGATGCGGAAGCGCTCGACCTTGGTGAGGCCGGCGACGAAGGCGGCTGCCACCGGATCGGCGTCCAGCGCGGCCTGCAGGTCCGGCGGCGCCACGGCGTCTCTCTGGCGGTAGGCGGCGTCCCACCGGCCGTCCGCCTTGGCCCGTTCGATCTCGGCGAGCCCGCCTGGCCGCATCCGCCCCTCCTCGATGAGCCGCGCCACGTGCTCCCGGTTGATCTGCGACCAGGGGCTGTTCTTCCGCCGTGGCGAGAATCCGGTGAGGGTGTAATCGTCGTCGAGCCGGTTGGTCTGGCCGTCGATCCAGCCGTAGCAGAGCGCCACGTCCAGCGCCTCGGACCAGGTCATGCCCGCAGCCTTCGAGCTTTTCTTCCGCAGCTTCAGCCGCACGCCACCGTCATCCGGCTCGCCGGAGAGGTACGCCTCCCACTCCTCGACGGTGACGTCGAGGATGACCCGGTCTGCCATGCCCACCATGCGCCCACTTTACTGCTGACTTTGCGGCGGCCCCGGCGTAGCATCGGCCGTGGCGGGCGCCGCAGTCGGCATCGGATGGGCCTGTGCCCGGTCACCCGCGTTGGGATGGTGTCAGATGATGAACACGACCATGCAGATGATGGAAATGCACATGAAGGACATGCCCATGCAGGGCATGGACATGATGCTGATGCAGGAGTGTATCGAGGCCTGCTCTGCCTGTGAGCAGGCCTGCACAATGTGCGCCGACTCGATGCTGGGTGCGGACATGGCGATGGCGCGGAGCCTGTGCGCGACCATGGCCGACATGGCCGGCACGATGATGCGGGCGATGCTGCGGCCGAACGGGATGCCCATGGAGGGCATGATGGCGATGCACATGGCCACCATGACCATGGCGAACGCCAGCGCCGAGGAGTGCATGAAGCACGCCGCCATGAGCGAGGACGCCCGCATGTGCGCCGAAGCGTGCCGTCAGTGCGCGATGTGCTGCCAGAAGATGATGGACGCGATGAAGGGAATGATGCCCGCGAACTGACCCCGGATGCCGGCCAGACCGGCTAAACCGGCCGAACCGGCTAGAGCCGCACGACGCTGATGCGGCTGCGGCCGCTCGCGAGCACGTTGTAGACGGAGTGCAACGCCACCGGTGCGCCGACGCTGAGATCCTGCGTCAGGTCGGCGTGGTTCCACACCCACACCGTCGGGGCGCCGCCGTCGAGCGCGCCGTCAGCCTCGTCGTCACGCTCGAGCAACGCGATTCCGATCCAGCCGTCGGAGGTCGCGCGCAGCACGACGCCGTCGGCCCACTTGCTCGGGGTGGCCTCGGCGACCCGCACGTGGATGGGCCGGGTGGCGTGGCCGGCACCCTGGTTGACGCAGCCGTGGGCACCCGTATGGTTGCACTGCAGAACGTGCAGCGGTTGCGTGATCATGGAGCCTCCTCCGGCATCGGCCGTGTCTTGCCTCGAGTGTAGGTTCGCGATTTTCCGCTGTCACGGGCTGTCGTCACAGAACGAAACACGGGCCGGCGTGCGCTCGAGCAGGCGCGGTCGGGCGCGGTCAGGCCGTGAGGTCCCGCACCGAGCCGCGCTCCACCAGCTGAACATCCATCACCGTCTCGGCGGGCTGCACACTCTCCGAGGTCATGCTCAGCAACAGGAGTTCCACGGCCCGCGTGGCCTTGGCGGTGAGGTCCTGCGTGATGGTGGTCAGCTGCGGCGAGACGTAGGTGGCCAGGTCGAGGTTGTCGAACCCCACGACCGACAGGTCGTGCGGAACGTCCCGGCCGGCCTCACGGACGCCCTCCATGATGCCGGCCGCCAGGAGGTCTGCCGTAGCGAATACCGCGGTCACATCCGGATGCCGGTCGCTGAGCAACCGCCCGGCCTCGATACCGCTGGCGTGCGTGACGTCGGTGGCCACGATGAGGGCGTCGTCGAGGGGGATGCCGGCCTCCCGCAGCGCCTTCCGGTAGCCGTTGTAGCGCTCCTTGACAACGCCGCGCTCGGTGATCCGCGGGCCGACGAAGGCGATCCGGGCGTGGCCCTTCTCGATGAGGTGCCGGGTGGCGAGGTAGCCGCCCTTGCGGTCGTTCAGGCGCACGTTCATGACGTCGGAGTTCTTCTCGTAGCTGTCCACCACGACCAGGGCGGTGTCCAGGGTCGGGCGCATCGCCCGGATCTGGCTGTCCAGGAAGCCGATGAAGACCGCGCCGTCGAGGTTCCAGGAGCGCAGGGCGGCCGTCACCGACGCCGGGTCCGCCGCGGGGATGCTGCGCAGCAACACGTAGTAGCCGTTCTCCCGCAGCATCCGCTCTATGACGCCGATGATGGCCACGTTGTGCGGGCTGACCAGCACATTGCTTTCGGGAGAATCGGGCAGGAGCACACCGACCAGCCGTGACGACCTGGCCACCAGGCTGCGCGCCGTGGCGCTGGGCACGTAGTCGAGCTTCTCGGCGATCGCCCGCACCTTGTCGACCGTGGCCTGGGAGACCTTGCCGTAGCGCCCGTTGATCACGTTCGAGACCGTCATGACGGTGGTGCCGGCTTCCCGGGCGATGTCCTTGAGCGTGACCGCCACAACCCTCGCCTCTCGAGTCGACGCGCCGCGATGCCGGCGCACTTCAGTTTAGGCAATCGGCTACCCCGCCATTCCCACCGGCCTGAGCTATTTGACAAGACCGAATTCCGCCTGCTAACTTCACCAGGTATAACGCTAAACCACCAGCGCTACACCACACGACGGGCAGCTCCTCGAGGCCCGGCCTTGCACTGCAGTCACGACAACCCCGGCCCATCCCCGGCCGGGCCCCTCTTCTTCGATAAGGACCCGTTCACCATGACTCTCAGTTCCACCTCCCCCAGCCTCGCTCCGGCCGCCGTTCGCCCGACGCTGTCTGTTGCGCCCCAGGCTCATCCGGCTGCCGTCGTCACCGGCCCGCACTACAGGTTCACCGTGCTCACCACCCGCCTGATCCGGATGGAGTACAGCGCCGAGGACCGCTTCGAGGATGCTGCCACGCAGCTGGTGCTCTCCCGCGAATTCGAGCTGCCCGCGTTCCGGGTCATCGACCACGGTGACCACCTGCAGATCATCACCGCGCACCTGCAGCTCTCCTATGACAAGCTGCCGTTCACCCCCAGCGGCCTCAGCGTGCAGGTCAGCGGCAACCTGAGCGACCACAAGAGCATGTGGCGCTTCGGTGACGCGGCGACCGACCTGGGCGGCACGGCGCGCACCCTCGATGACATCAACGGGCCGGTTCCGCTGCAGCCGGGTCTCATGTCGCGGAACGGGTTCTCGGTCATCGACGACAGCACCTCCCTGGTCTTCGACGACGCCGGCGGGTTGGACGCGCGCTCCGGCACCGGCACCGACCTGTACTTCTTCGGTTACGGGCGCAGCTATCGGGAGTGCCTGGCTGACTTCTACGCACTCACAGGCCCCACTCCCCTGCTGCCCAGGTTCGCACTGGGCAACTGGTGGAGCCGGTTCCACCGGTACTCGGACGCCGACTACCGGGAGCTGTTCGAACGATTCGACCGGGAAAACCTGCCCTTCTCGGTGGCCGTCGTCGACATGGACTGGCACACCGTCGACATCGACCCCAAGTACGGCAGCGGTTGGACCGGCTACAGCTGGAACACCGAGCTGTTCCCCGACCCCGACGAGTTCATGGCCTGGCTGCACGAGCGCGGCCTGAAACTCACCCTCAACGTGCACCCCGCCGACGGCGTGCAGGCCCACGAAGACGCCTACCCGGCGATGGCCCGGCACCTCGGCGTCGACACCGAGAACGAAGACCCGATCGTCTTCGATATCACCGACCCCGCGTTCCTCTCGGCATACTTCGAGTTTCTGCACCACCCGCTCGAAGAGCGCGGCGTGGACTTCTGGTGGCTGGACTGGCAGTCAGGGCCACACTCCAGGGTGCGTGGACTCGACCCGCTCTGGATGCTCAACCACGTGCACTTCCTCGACAGCGGCCGCGCCGGCGCCCGCCCGATGACGTTCTCCAGGTATGCCGGCCTCGGCAGCCACCGCTACCCGGTCGGCTTCTCCGGCGACACGATCGTGAGCTGGGAGAGCCTGCGCTTCCAGCCGTACTTCACCGCCACCGCGGCGAACGTGGGCTACGGCTGGTGGAGCCACGACATCGGCGGCCACATGGGTGGGGTGAAGGATGACGACCTGGCCGTGCGCTGGACCCAGTTCGGGGTCTTCTCGCCGATCATGCGCCTGCACAGCCAGGGCAACCCGTTCAGCGGCAAGGAGCCGTGGAACTTCCGCGCCGACGCCGCCGCCGTGATGAGCGATCACCTCCGCCTGCGGCACGAGCTGATGCCCTACCTCTATTCCATGAATTACCTGGCGAGCGGGCACGCGCTCCCGCTGGTGCAGCCCGTCTACTACGCCTACCCGGAGGAAGACGGCGCCTACCTGGCACCCAATCAGTACCTCTTCGGCACCCAGATGATGGTGTGCCCGATCACACAATCGATGAACAGCGCCATCGGAGTGGCCAGGGTGAAGGCCTGGCTGCCAGAGGGCGTCTGGATCGACTTCTTCACCGGGCTGCGGTATCACGGCGGCCGCGAGCTGCACCTCTACCGCGGACAAGCGTCGATTCCGGTGCTGGTCAGGGCCGGAGGCATCGTCCCTCTGGTTCCCCGTGACGATGTCGCCAACGCCACCGACACCCCAACGCGCCTGCGGGTGCGGGTCTTCGCGGGTGCCGACGGCGCCTTCGACCTGATGGAGGACGACGGCAGCGGCAGTCTGGTGGTGGAGTCCAGTTGGGCGCGCACCGCCATGCGATTCACCGAGTCCACGAGTACCTTGACGATCGCCCCCACCGCGGGCAACCTGGCGTGCGTGCCCGCGGCGCGGGACTACAGCCTGGACTTCGTCGGGGTCGCGGCCGCCGACACGGTCTCGGTCACCGCCGCGGGTCACCCGGTCGCCTTCACGACCCAGTACTGCACGGAATCCGACACGCTGACCGTGGTGGTGACCGACGTGCCTCGCGGTGCGGGATTGGTCGTGCGGTTCGCCGACGGCCTGGTCATCGCGGCAAACGACGTGGCCAGGCGCTCGCTCCCGCTGCTGACGGATGCCCAGATCGACTACGATCTGAAGTCGAGAATCCAGGACACCATCCGCACGTCCGCGCATCCCGCCATGTTGATCGGCCAGCTGCAGACCATGGGCCTGGCTCCGGACCTGCTCGGTGCGCTGTGCGAACTCATCCTGGCCGACCCCCTGAGCCCGCTGGGCTGACCCCGGCCCGCCCGGCTGCGGGCACCAGCCGGGGCACCAGGCGCACCAGGATGACCATGCCCACCAGCTCGACGAGGGTCTGCGTCACGACGGCCAGCGGCGCCAGCGCGAGCGAAGCCGGCAGGGCGAGGGCCAGCGGCAGCACCACCAGCGAGTTGCGGGTGCTGCCGCTGAAGATCAGCGCGCGAGCTGACGGCACATCGAGGCGGCCGAGGCGGGCGGCGACCACGCCCACCCCGACCATGATGGCCAGAAACGCGGCGTAGAGCGGCACCACGGCCACGAGCGCGGCCGCCTGCGCACCCACCGCGGCGATCTGCGACCCGACGACCGCCGCGAGGGTGACCATCATCAACGGCACGATGAGCGCCTGCATCACCAGCTCCACGGCGCGGCCGCCCCGCCAGCGGCGGGCGATCGCCTGCACCGTCGCCGCGGCCGCCAACGGCAGCACGATGAGCAGCAGGAACGCCTCCACGAACGGTGCCACGTCGATCAGCGCCACCGCGTCGGACCCGGCGAAGAGCCACAGGTAGGCCGGCAGCAACACGATCTGCAGCAGCATCAGCAGCGGGGTCGCCGCCAGCAGGCGGCCGCTGGCGCCACCGGCCAGCCCGGTGAACACGATCACGTAATCCACGCAGGGGGTGAGCAGCACCAGCAGCACCCCCAGCAGCAGGGCCCGGTCCGCGGCGACGAACCGGCTGAGGCCGTAGACCACGGCAGGCACGATGACGAAGTTGACCACGAGCACGGCGCCGAGAAAACGCAGGTCGACCACCGACCGCCCCGCAGCCATCAGCGGCACACCCAGGAAGGTGGCGAAGAGCAGCAACCCGAGCGCCGGCGTGATGGTGAGCGTGAGGGCGGGAGCGGTGCCGGGCGCCACCGCGCCGACCAGGGCGCCCAGCGCGATCGCGATCAGAAACAACGCCACCTGGCGGTGTTCCATCCGTTGCACGATCCCCGTCATGCTCTCACTGTAGGGGCGGGCGGATGCGGCGGCACGGCGATGCAGATTCGGCCGCGCGTCACCGCCGCTGCCTATAGTGGTGTCATGAACTCCGAGAACACGAAGGACCCGAAGACCCCCGACGGCTCCACCGAGATTAGCAGCGACGAGACCGAACGCACCGAGAAGCTCGCGGACGGTTCGCAGAGCAACCAAAGCTCGCCGACCGACGACGACACCGCGTCGGGCGGTTCCGCGGACTGATTCGCCCCGCCCGGCACGGGCGGTGATCCACCACCACAGCACCGAAGACAGAATTGGTTGGCACACGCTCCATGACCGCAGGCACGCCCGACTTCCGCGACAGCGGATTGCAGTTTCCCGATTCCTTCGTCTTCGGCTCCGCGACAGCCGCGTACCAGATCGAGGGCGCCGTCGACGAAGACGGCCGCGGCCCGTCGATCTGGGACACCTTCTCCCACACGCCTGGCGCGGTGGAGAACGGCGACACCGGTGACGTGGCCGACGACCACTACCACCGGCTCGAAGCCGACCTGGATCTCATCCAGGGCCTGGGCCTGGACGCCTACAGGTTCTCGATCGCCTGGCCGCGCATCCAGCCCACCGGGCGCGGACCGGTGAACCCGGCCGGCCTGGCCTTCTACGAGCGTCTCGTCGACGGGCTTCTGGCACGGGGCGTGACCCCCGTGGTCACGCTGTACCACTGGGACCTGCCGCAGGCGCTCGAGGACGAGGGCGGCTGGACCAACCGCGCCACCGCGTACGCCTTCGCGGACTACGCCCGCCTCGTCGGAGCGGCCCTGGGAGATCGAGTGCCGATCTGGACCACCCTCAACGAGCCGTGGTGCTCGGCGTTCCTCGGCCACGGCTCCGGCGAGCACGCTCCCGGCCGCCAAGACAACGCCGCCGCCCTCACCGCGGCGCACCACCTCAACCTGGCCCACGGGCTCGGCGTGAGCGCGCTGCGGGACGTCGTGCCCGAGACCGCGCAGATGTCGGTCACCCACAATCTGCACGTGATCCGCGGCGACGCCGACTCCGTGCGGCGCGTCGAGGCCGTGGGCAACCGGATCTTCACCGGCCCGATGCTGCACGGGGCGTACCCCGCCGACCTGCTCGAGGACACCGCAGGCATCACCGACTGGTCGTTCGTGCTGCCCGGCGACCTCGAGCTCATCCACCAGCCCATCGACGTGCTCGGCATCAACTACTACAACACCACCCTGGTGGGGCCGGCCACCGGCTCGGCCCACGCCGCGGAGTCGGCAGCGGGCGCGGCGTCCCGGGCGTCCGCCTTCCCCGGCACCGACGACATCCCCCGGCTCGACCAGCCCGGTCCGTTCACCGAAATGGACTGGAACATCGAGCCGTCCGGGCTGCTGCAGCTGCTCGAGGCGACCCGCGACGAGTTCCCCGGCCTGCCGTTGATGATCACCGAGAACGGTGCCGCATTCGACGACATCGTTACCGTTGACGAGCACGGCGAGACGCGCGTGCACGACGATGACCGGGTCGACTACCTGCGCCGGCACTTCACGGCCGCGCACCGTGCCATCCAGAACGGTGTCGACCTGCGCGGGTACTTCGTCTGGTCGCTGATGGACAACTTCGAGTGGGCCTACGGCTTCTCGAAGCGGTTCGGCATCGTGCGGGTGGACTACGAGACCCAGCAGCGCACCCTCAAGGACAGCGCCCTCTGGTACCGGGAGTTGATCACGACCCGCCGTCTTCCCTAGCCGGGCCCGGTGCCCGGCGCCCGGCGGCTAGCTCTCCGCCGGCTTGGGGTTCCGGCGCAGGTGCACGTCGGTGATGGTGACGTTCACGGCCACGATGTTCAGCTCGGTGTGGTGCAGCAGCGACGTCGTGATGGCGTCCCGCAGGCGCTGCGCGGTCTGCGGCATCCGCTCGCCCCAGAACACGCTCGCCTCGACGTTCACCGTCACCGGGCTGCCCGGCGTTGCCACGTCGCCCTCCAGCCGGCAGGAGCCGATGAAGGTGCCGGCAACGCCGTCGCCGGCGGCACGGATCAGGCCCCTGACGGCGCCTTCGGTGAGGCTGAGCTCGGCCTTGGGGGATGGGTGCGAGACCGGGATGGAGCGGCCGGCCCTGGCCTCCCGGTGGATGTTGGTGAGGATCCCCGACACCCAGCTGTCATCGCGGTCGGGCTGCTCCGACACGTCATCGTCGAGAATGTGCTGGGCCAACGACCGGAACCTGGTGAGCGCGTCGAAGGCGATGCGGTTTTGCGGCGCCTTGTTGAGGAAATCGTCCGGTGGGGTCTCGCCGCGGTCGATGAAGTCGCTGAGGTGCTCGATGAGGTCGTTGCTGGCGTCGTCGTCGTGAGGGGAAGTCATCGCCATTCCTCCATCTCCTGCATGAGCTTCTGCCTGGCCCGGGCCAGAAGGCCGCGAACCGTCGACGGACGCACGTCCAACTCCTCGGCGATCTCGGCGTAACTGTGCCCGCCGATCTCCCGCAACGTCCAACATTCACGCTGTGCTTCGCTCAGAGTACCGAGTGCACGTGTGAGTCGCTCACGTTGTGACGCGGCTTCTGCCCGTTGGTGGGGAGATTCCGACTCCGGCGCCGGCGCATCCCACTCCCCCAGGGGCATATCCTGCTTGCGCGCGCGGATGCGGTCGATCGCCTTGCGACTGGTGATTCTCATCAGCCAGGCCTTGGTGGCTGCGGGGTCCTGCAGCTCAGGCAGCCGCTCCCAGGCGGTGATGAATGTCTCCTGCACCACGTCGTCGGAGTCGGAGTTCGAGCCCAGGATACGGGTGGCGTACGCGCGCATCAGCGGTCCGTGGCGCCGCACCAGCACCTCGAAGGCCCGCAGGTCGCCATCCGCGGCGCGGGCGGCAAGAATCGCGTCCGTCGCGTCGTCGAGCGACGAGCGTGCGTCTGACCCCGTGGGTGACACCGGAGACCTCTCTCTTCTCAAAGCCGATCTCGGAGCAAGTTGCCGATGTTCGTGACGAACCGTCCGTGAGATGCGTCTGAACAGTATCAATGAGATTCGGCAAGAGAAAATCGCAGACCGGCACTCTCCGGTGCAGCATAGTGACTTTCTCACCTTCCAGCTTTATTGTCACAACAGATCCACGCACACCGTGCGCGGCCGACGAGCACAGGAGCCCGCCTCATGACCAGCATCACCACCACCGGTAGCCCCATCGCCGACTCACACAACGCCGATCTGCCCGGCGCAACGCCGCGCGGCACGACGGTGATCAGCGACGTCGTCGTCGCCAAGATCGCCGGGCTCGCCCTGCGCGACGTGGCCGGCGTGCACGCCGTTGGTGGCGGCGCGGCGCGGGCGCTGGGTGCCATCCGTGAGGCGCTCAGCAGCACCGACCACACCCAGGGAATCAGCGTGCAGGTGAGCGACGCCAAAGTCAGCGTCGCCCTGACCATCGTGGCCGAGTACCCGGTGCCGCTGCAGCAGGTCGCCGACGACGCCCGTGCCGCCATCATCGCAGCCATCGAGACCCTCGCCGGCCTGGAGGTCACCGAGGTCAACGTGTCCATCAACGACGTGCACCTGCCCGACGAGGCCGACGAAGCCGGGGAGGCAGATGCCCGATGACAGGTTCCACGGCGCCCCTCGACCCCCGAGGACACACCCGCATCACCGACCGGGCGATGACCCGGTTGGTGGCCGCCGTGTCCGCCGAGGCGCTCGGTGTGCGCCCCGGCCAGGTCTCCGTCGACATGGCCGAGGCCGGCGGCCGCCTCGACCTCACCGTGCGTGTCCCCAGCCGCGCCCTGCCCGTTGAGCATGGTTACACGGATGCGCCCGACGACACGGTTCCCGACCCGACCGAACGCGCGCAGCACGACATCCGTGGCACAGTCACCGCGCTCACCGGGGCGGAGATCGCCGGTGTGACCGTGCGCCTGACCGGTTCCCGCATCCGCCTACCCGGGCGGTCCGACTGACGCCCGTATTCCTTCCGCACCACACCATAAACGAATGGCAAGCCATGACCCGCACGACTCCTACCCCGGCTCCCGGCACCATCCCGGCGCGCTTGGCCGTCGCGGCGCTGCAGCTGCCCCAGCCGATCGGCCCGCAGACCCGGGCAACCCATGCGCGGTCACTGCGCCATGAGATCCGATCGCCAGGGTCGATCCTTTCCGGCGCCCTCGCTTCGCTCGTCATCGCCGGCTGCCTGTACAGCGGCGCCGAGCTCGTTCTGGAGCTGCTCGGGCAGCAGCCGCTGATCACCGCCCCGAGCGATGTCCTGCGCAGAGTGAGCGAGGTCAACGAGGGTGCTCCGGCCATCCTGTTCGCGGCCGGCCTCGTGGCGGTTGTCGGCACTCTGCTTGTCGGCACGGTGCTCGTGGTGTTGGCGCTGCGGCCCCGAAACCGATCACGCCACCTCGGCTCCGAACGTGCGGCCGCGGATGCGCCGAGGGCCATGGAGATGGACGTAGACCTCGCGGTCAGCCCCGACACGCACGAGGCACGCTCCGCCCTGACGGCCGATGTCGTCGCCAACCGGTTCACCGCTGCCAAGGCCATAGCGCAAGCCATCGCCTATGACTCGTTGCGCCCAGCCCTGGAACCCACCATCGTGATCGACCGTACGGGCCGGGCCTTCGATCTGGAACCCGCCCCTGCCGACCCCCGCGCAGCCCCACAGCCAATCTGACCGACCTGACCCACCCCCAAAGAGAAAGAGAGAACACTATGAGTGCATCAGACAAGGCCGAGAACACCGCTCAGGACCTCAAGGGCAAGGCCAAGGAAGCCCTCGGAAAGGTCACCAACGACGACTCCAAGGTCGCGGAGGGCCGCGCCGACCAGGCCGGTGCCGACGTCAAGAAGGCCGGCGAGAACGTCAAGGACGCCTTCAAGAAGTAGTCTCCTGACCGGTCGTCCGGCCGGTGCCGCCTACCCGGTGGCACCGGCCGGACAGACCGCGGACGTGCGCATCTGCACCGTCGCTTCTCCCGCCGTCCAGGGCAGTTCCAGCGAGGGGGCCTCCCGCCCGTTCGCGGCGGGTGCCTCGGCAGCGATCGCGGCCAGCCGCTGAGCCAGCGCCATCACGAATTCTTCGCCGGCGCTGGAGTCGTTCACCATCACGACCACTGTCAGGCCGGTCTCCGGGTCGGAGAGCGTCGCCGACAGGAAGCCGGGAATGACGCCGGCCCCTCCACGCATCGGCCCCAATTCTTCGGCGCCCACCCCATAGCGCCGCCAGTCCGGGGCGCCGCTTTCTGACACCGTCTTCCACTGCAGCATGGCAGCGTCCGCCGAGAGCAACCTGCCCGTGGCCAGGGCCTGAGACCAGGTCTTCAGGTCGCCAAGGGTGGAGATCGCCCCGCCCGCCACTCCGCTCATGGAATTGGACAACCGGGTCACGTCGAGCGGACGCGTGCAGTCCGGAAGCCCTGCGGAGTCGAGGCCGGAGGCCCAGCCGTGCGGGTGGTCGCCCGGCAGCTCAAGGTCCTGCGGATCGGGATAGTACGTTTCGCCCAGGCCGAGCGGCTCGAACAGATACTTCCGATACAGCTCAGGCCAGTTCTCTCCTGTCGCTTCTTCCAGCGCCATCCCGAGCAGCAGCACACCCGCGTCGGAGCGGCTCCAGACCCGCCCGGGCTGCCCGGCGCTGGTCGACCCGAGGCCGCCGGACACGAGCTCGAGGGTCGGCCACTGCCGGGTGGGATTGTTGATGAACTGGGACTCGAAGTCGGGATTGCCCAGGCCCGCGGTGTTCTGGCAGAGCTGGCGCAGGGTGATGTCCTGCACTCCCGACATGCGCGGGAGGTACTGCGACACCGGGTCGTCCACCCCCACCCGTTGCTCCTCCGCGAGCCGCAGCAGCACTGTGCAGGTCATCGCGGTCGTCAGGGTGCCGATCCGAAACGGCATATCGGCGTCAAGCTCCGCGCCGCCGCCGGGGCGTCCGGTGGCACCGTCGATACTCGCGCCCACGCTTCCCGGGCTCGCGAGCCATTGGCCCGCCCACGGCACCCAGACACCCGCGATCGCGCCGGACGCCCCAGCGAGCTCCATCCCCTCGGCCACCGCCACGTCCAGATCGACCACGGTCTCGGAGGGCAGCGCACCCGCGGCCTGATCCGGACCCGCTGAGAACAGTGCCGTGACCTCGACGCACCCCACCAGGGGCAGCACCAGAACCGAGATCAACAACGACAGCCCGGCGGCCCAGGGCCGGCGCCGCCGCCGGCGCATCCGGCTCACGGCATCCGTCCGGCTCGCGCGGCTCGGCTGGCTCGCAGCATCGGTTCGGTCCGGCGGATGACCACCGAATCGTCGTTCCTGTCGACCTGTCATGGCAACCCGCTGCCCATTCCGTGCCCCGGGCAATCCGCCCCCGCGGGGAATGCCGGATGGGGCCCATTGCGGGGAGTGTACCCAGAACGGGGGTCGGGCGTTGCGTTTCTGCTGGGGCCAATACGCTGCGGCGTCCCACCACAAAAGAGTTATCCCCAACCCGAAGTTTTCTCACACAGAACTTCGACATCGGGATACTCTCCTTGCATGTCCACCATCGCAGCTGTATTCGACCGCGAGATCCCGGGGGGCCCGGGCACCCCAGGCGTCTCGTCCGGCCCGATTCGGGCGCCGGGCACGGCTGGCGACCTGTCGGCGGACGCGTTGGCGGCAGCGGTCACTACCGTGCTCGGGCTGGGTGCGTGCAGTGCCGACTACGACGCCCTGTCGGACGCCGAGGTGCTGGCCGGTCAACGAGACCTGGCCCGGTTGCGGCACCTGGTCGAGACCCGGTCAGTATGGATGGCGAAGACCCTCGCGTTCCGGTCCCGCCCGGAGTTGGGCCAGCAGGGCCTGGCCGCCCAGCAGGGGTTCTTCACACCCGACGCTCTGATCCAGAAGCTGACCGGGGTGACACAGGTCGACGCCCGCAAGCTCGTCGACGTGGGCCGGATGCTCGCCGAGACCGAAGCCGCCCAGGCCGCCGCGGCTGAGGAGGAGGCTGCCCGCCGGCTGCTCGACGAGACGGGTGGACTCGACGGGACGGGTGGACTCGACGAGAGCGCCGACGGTGCCGGTGCCGGTGACGGCGCCGGTGAGGGTGACCGTGGGGACGGCGGCGCCGGTTCGGGTGCGGCGGGCGCAGCCGGCGATCGCG
>NZ_JBGQOH010000005.1:0-201489 GCF_052113745.1 Cryobacterium sp. W22_MBD10_FK3 | reverse complement strand
GAAACGGATCCAAACCACGAGGTTTTTGGCATTTGACATTGTGCACGCTGTTGAGTTCTCAAGGATCGGACGCACCCGACTTCAGGCCTAATGGCTGTCGCTCCGGGGCACTTCGATGTTGTTCTTGTTGCCTGCTGGGATTCCAGTAAAGGAATTCGAAGCAAACTTCATCAAGCTGTACAAAGCGAAGAATCGCTTTCTTTTCTGCTTGGATTTGGTCCCGCTTGAGGCCGGTAGCTCTTCGGCTTTCCGAACCTGTGGGGTGACGAGAGATGACATTACGGGGATTCCGGGGGGGTCGCAAATCCCATCCGCATCCCGGGCGTGTCGTGCCGTGCGGGTTAAGGTCGAATGACCAGCAACGCCGCTTCCGGAGGGTCTCCATGCGCACCACCCATGACATCGTGATCGTCGGAGCCGGCCATAACGGCCTCACCGCGGCGGCCTATCTGGCCCGCGCCGGCCGCAGCGTGCTGGTGCTCGAGCGGGACGATCACGTGGGTGGTGCGGCGGTGTCCGCAACCGCCTTCGCCGGGGTGGATGCGCGCCTGTCCCGCTACTCCTACCTGGTGAGCCTGCTGCCGGCTCGTGTCATCGCCGAACTCGGCCTGTCGATCGAGCTGGCCCGACGGCGATACTCGTCGTACACCCCCGATCCCGGCAACCCGGCAACCGGCCTGCTGGTGGATGCGGGCGACGCCGCGGCCACGCGGGCATCCTTCGACCGGATCGGGGCCGGCGGAGACGCGCGGGCCTGGGAACAATTGGGCGGTGACCTCGGCAGGGTCGCCCGTGCGCTGTTCCCCACGGTGTGCGAACCGCTGCCCACCCGGTCCCAGGCCCGAGAACTGGTAGACGACGACTCCCTGTGGAGCGAGCTCATCGAGCATCCGCTCGGGGAGATGCTCACCCGGCGCTTCGCGAACGACCTGGTGCGCGGGGTGGTGGCGACCGACGGCTTGATCGGCACGTTCACCTCGGTGCACGACGCTTCGCTCGACGCGAACCGGTGCTATCTCTATCACTCGATCGGCAACGGCACCGGGGATTGGGACGTGCCGATCGGCGGCATGGGCGCGGTGACCGCAGAGCTGGAGCGGGTGGCCCGGCAGGCCGGGGCACGCATCCTGACCGGCGCGGAGGTCACCGGCGTCGATCCGGATGGCGCCGTGCGCTACCGGCACGAACACCGCGACGAGAGCACCGTCGGGAGGCACGTGTTGGCGAACGTGGCACCGTGGGTGCTGGACGGCCTGCTCGGTGAACGCACGGCGGGCACCGTCAAACCGGAGGGCGCCCAGGTCAAGGTGAACCTGCTGCTTCGCCGACTTCCCCGACTGCTGGATGCGACGGTGTCAGCCGAGGCCGCGTTCGGCGGCACCTTTCACATCAACGAGACCCTCAGCCAACTCGAAGCCGCGTATCTGGCGGCGAGCGCAGGCAGGATCCCCACGCTGGTGTCCTGTGAGATCTACTGCCACTCGCTCACCGACCCGAGCATCCTGTCGCCCGAGCTGGTGGCTGCCGGCGCCCAGACCCTCACCGTCTTCGGCCTGCACACGCCCGACCGGCTCACCCACGGGGACAACGCCGGTGTTCGGGCCGAGCTGGAGGCAGCGGTCCTGGCCTCGCTCAACTCGGTGCTCGCCGAACCCATCGAGGACCTGCTGCTCAGGGACGCCCATGGCCGCCCCTGCATCGAGACCAAGACCACCGCCGACCTGGAAGCCGCGCTCAACCTGCCCGGCGGGGACATCTTCCACGGTCCATTGTCGTGGCCGTTCCTGGAGGACGACGCACCCAGGGACACCCCGGCCGAGCGGTGGGGCGTGGCCACCCGGCATCCGCGGATTCTGCTCTGCGGCGCCGGCGCCCGGCGCGGCGGCGGCGTGAGTGGGCTCGGCGGCCACAACGCCGCCATGGCCGTGCTCGAGAGCGAATGAGCGCTCTGGCGGCGGTTCCGAATCAGGCATAGCCTCAAGGAAAAGGCTCGTGTTGCACTCACCGTGGAGGTCACCATGCCCACCCTGCCCATGCCTGGACCGTCGGATCTCGCCCACGCCACGGGACGGCTCGCCCACCGGGGCGACGGGCTCTACCTGCTCTTTGACCGCATCTTCCCGGCGACCGCGGAGTCGGTGTGGGAGGCCATGACCAAACCTGAGGCCCTGCACGGCTGGATCGGCACCTACACGGGGTCTCCGCGCACCGGCGCCGTGCGGTTCCGGATGGAATCGAAGCACGATTCCCAGTGGGAGTACGTGAGCATTCTGGAGTGTGTCGAGTTCAAGAAGCTGGCCCTGGACATCGGCGAGGGCGAGGATGCCTGGCGGGTGATGGCGCATCTGAGCGAAGGGTCGGGCAAGACAGTGTTGACCTTCGGGCTGCGGTTGCACTCCCCGGCGGAGGCAGCCACGTTCGGTCCGGTCTGGGACTACTACCTCGATCGCCTGGTGGCCTCGCGAACCCACCACGCACTGCCATCGTTCAGCAAGTACTACCCGGCACTGCAAAGCCACTATCAGGAGCTTCTGGTGCCCAAGCCCGCTCCACCGGCGGAGGGCGGCCCGGCCTGATCCGGCTTACTCCCAGATGCTCGGAGCCGGAGCCCGGGTGGCGGGCATGGCCACGTCGGCACTCCACTCGAGCAGCCAGTCGGGCACGGTGACACCGTCGGGTACGGCGCCGACGGCGTCGGTGAGTTCGTCGATGGTGACCACGCCCCCCGTGCGCTTGAGGAACCGGCCGCGGATGAAGCCGCGGGCGTAGACCTCGACCTCGCCGGGCGTCGCATCCGCGCCCTCGACGGGTCGCACGAAGCGTTGCTCCACGTACACGGCCTTCTCGTCGAAGCCCAGGATGCGCGACTCCACGGTGAACCGCTGGCCGATGGTGAGCGACTTACGGAAGCTGATGGTCTCGGACACCACCACCGGATACCAGCCCTTTGCCTGGAAGATTGCCCAGATGCCGGTGCGGTGCAGCATGTCGAACCTGGCGATGTCCATGATCGAGAGGTACACGCCGTTGTTCATGTGCCGCAGGATGTCCTGGTCGGTGGGCAGCGTGATGAACCGCGTGCGGGCGACGTCGTAGTGCCCGAGGCGGGGTCCGAAGCGCGAGCGCAGGGAGTGGAGCAGGGTTCGAAAGAACATGTGCACCCGATGATGCTAGCGGGCGGCGGCCTCCGAGAGCTCACGCAGGGCAACTTTTTCGTTTATGGTCTGCAGCACCCGGTCGCGCAGCACGATCTTGCCCCGCACGATGGTGTGCCGCACGTCGGTGGCCGTGGCCGTGTAGGCCAGCGCCGACCAGGGGTCCCGGCTGGGGCCGGCGTTCAGGGTGTCGATCCGCACGACCTGGAGGTCGGCCTGCATGCCGGGCTCGATAGTGCCCACATCGGCGAGGCCGAGCGCGCGGGCACCATCCACGGTGCCCAGCCGAACGGCGCGTTCGGCGCTGATCATGGTGGGGTCGTTGCTGGTGCCCTTGTGCAGGAGCGCGGCCATCCGCACGGCGGCGTACATGTCGAGGGCGCCGGCGGACGCGGCCCCGTCGGTGCCGAGGCCCACGGCGGCGCCGTGCTGCAGCAGCTCGGGCAGCCGGGCGATGCCGCAGCCGAGCTTGAGGTTCGACATCGGACAGTGCGCCACGGCGGCACCGCTGGCGGCGACGCGGGCGATCTCCTCGTCGGTGAGGTGCACGGCATGGGCCAACACCGTGTGGGCGGTCAGGAGCCCGGCCGCGTCGAGCACGGCGACCGGTCGGTCTCCGTTGACCTGCACCGTGAGCGCCAACTCGCCGAGGCTCTCGGAGGCGTGTGTGTGGATGCGGGCGTCCACGTCTGCGGCCAGCTTCCGGATGCTTTCCAGCTGGTCGCGGCCGAGGGTGTAGGCCGAGTGCGGCATCACCCAGAGAGCGTCGTCCGGCGACTCGGCGCGGTTGTCGGCGAGGATCGACCTGGCCTCCTCGAGCATGCCCGCGAAGTCGCGGCCCTCCGGGTCCTCGGTGCCGAGAAAGATGGGGCCGTTCAGCAGCCGGAAGCCGGCCTCGGCGGCGACGCCGCGAGTGGCCCTGGGGAACCAGTACATGTCCAGCGCCGTGGTGGTGCCGCCGGCCAGGCACTCAGCGATGCCCGCCCGCGCGCCGACGGCCACGGTCGCGGCGCTGAGGGTACTCAGTTCGGCGGCGACCATGCGCTCGAGGAAAACCTCGAGGGTGACGTCGTCTGCCGCCCCGCGGAACAGGTTCATGGCCAGGTGGGTGTGCGTGTTCACCCAGCCCGGCGCGATCACGCAGCCCGGGCTCTCGAGCACCTCGGCCGCGTCGAAGCGGGCGCGCAGGTCGACGGCCGGCCCGACGCCCACGATCACCCCGCCCCGGATGGCGACGGCGCCGGCCTGCACGATCGTTCCCGCGGCGTCGACGGTGAGAACGGCATCCGCGGTGAGGATCAGGTCGACGGGCTCGGTGCCCATCAGACGAGCTCGGGCAGGGCGACGAGAGCGTCGAGGGTGACTGACACGCCGCGGGCGACACCGTCCGCCACCACGGTGCGGTGCGGGTCATACCCGGTGGTGTCGACGAGGTCGTCGGCGGTGGCGCCGTCGATCACCAGGCCGCCGCCGGCGCGCACACCACGGGTCGAGGCGAGCACCAGCAGGGCCGAGAGCTCCATCTCGATGGCGAGCACGCCCAGCTTCACGTAGCCGGCCTGATTGAGGTCGATGATGCCCGGGTAGAAGGCCGCCCGAGTCCAGACGATGCCCCGGTGATGCGGGGCGTCGTGCCGACGAGCGGCTTCGGCCAGCGCGAGCACGACCTCTGGGCTCGCCGCGGCCGGGTAGCTCTCGGGCACCAGCTGGTGGGTGACGCCGTCGTCGCGCACGCAGGATTCGGCGATGATCAGGTCGCCGTCACCGATGCCGCGCAGCAGCGCACCGGCGGTGCCGAGCCGGATGATGGTGTCGACGCCGGCATCCATCAACTCCTGGAACAGGCAGATGGCGCCGGGGGCGCCGACGCCGTGCGACGAGACAACGACGGAGGCGCCGTTCCAGTCGCCGACGAACGAGCGGTACTCGCGCCGGTGGGCGACCTCGCGCACATTGGCGAGCTGGTGGGAGATCTGCTCGGCCCGGAACGGGTCACCGACGACCAGTGCGCGGGTGGGTAGTCCGGTCTTGGGCAGTCCGGTCACCGGGAACGTGTCGGCCTGGCTCATCTGTGCTCCTCTGGGTGGCGCGGCCCGGGTGGCCTGGCAGGTGTCGGACTTGTCTACCATGCCAGGGCTGAACAGGAGCCGGTCCTACCGTGCGGCGTGGGCGCCGACCGGAGCTAGGCCAGGGCGGGCTCGGCTGGCCGGGGCAGCGTCTGCGCGGCCTGTGCGGGCAGCGCCGCCACCGTCCGCACGAAGGAACCCAGGCGGCGGTAGACCTCCTGCGATTCCGGATGCCGGGCGTCCTGCTGCCAGGTGTGCCGGGTGTTGGTGCGGTGCCGGCCGTAGATCACGGTGTCGGCCACGATGGACCGCCGGCGCAGCGCCTCGATGAAGTTGAGGTTGGCGCGGTAGAAGTAGTCCCGCTCAGACGTGGTGATGAACACCGGCGGGAACCCCTTGTCGAGCCACTCGATGGGCGACAGGAACCGGGCCGCGTCACGCAGCGACATGCCTGGGCTGCGCTCGGGAAGCAGCATCCGCAGGAAATTGAGGCTGAGCACGAATCCGCGCTCGAACATCACGGAGAAGTCGGCGATGCTGCAGTGCTGCACGAGCCCGCGCAGATGTCCGGCTTCGATCTGCAGATCGAGGTTGTAGTGCGCGGCCAGGGCTTCGTCGTTGGCCGCGGCGGTGAGCAGGGCCGCGATGTGCCCGCCGGCCGAGTCGCCGCCGATGACGATGCGGGTGGCGTCACCGCCGTAGTCGAGAATGTTGCGCTTGACCCAGGTGAGCACGGCGTTCGCGTCGCTCAGCATGTGGCCGATCTTGAAGCGGGTGGCCATGCGGTAGTTCGCGTTGACGACCACCATGCCCTCGACGGCCTGGCTGGCGGCGTACTTGGTGAGCGGTGCCTTGTCGCCGGAGGTCCAGCCACCACCGTGGAAGTAGATGTAGACGGGCAGCGGTTCCGCGACGCCGCTCGCGTCGGGCTCCTCGTGTCGCTCGTGTGGCACGAGCACGTCGAGGCGGTGGTCACGGATGCCGTCGCCCACGTAATCGAGGTCGAAGTGGTAGTCGACGTCGTCGATCGGGTCGGCGTTGAACTTGTGCAGTTCACCCGGCGCGACGCGGGTCATGATCGCCTTCCACAGCCACACCGGCACCCTGGACAGGCCGGTCTCCCGATGGGTGAGGTGCGAATCGGCCGCGGGACCCGCGGTGGGGTCGAAGCTGGTGCTGGAGTGCGAGGACGAGTGGAGCATGGTGCCTTACTGCCGATGGCGCGCTACCGGATGCGGCTTCGAAGTGCCGATCTGGCGTTGGTAGCGCTTGCATCGTTTTTTGCCGCCTGTCGAAGATAGGCGCACAACCCTGAGATGACCTGAGAATCACTCACCTCGGCTGCGGTCTTCCCTCGTGCCCCTCGCGCCCCTCGGCGCGCACGCCACGGCCGTGCGGGTGCGGCGCCGTTTTGCGGGTGGCGCGCCACCCGCCCAGCGGCGCCTTGCCCGCACAGCGGCGCCTTGCCCGCACAGCTCGGCAGGCGGGGCGGCGGCCGGCCGGTCAGGCGGCGGCGGCAGCCCCGCCTGCCACCCCGGTGGCCTCGAGCACCGCGCGGGCCAGGGTGTGGAAATGCACGTTGAAGCCGAGCACGCCGGGGGTGGCCTGCGGGTCGACGCCCAGGTCGGCGACGTCCAGGGCGTGCAGCACGAACTGGTAGCGGTGCGTGCCCGTGCCCGGAGGCGGGCCGGCGCCGATGAAGGTGGGCTGACGGGTTTCGTTGGGCATCACGACGGCCCCGGCGGGCAACAGCGGCGAGTTCTTCACGCCGGCGCCGGTGGGCAGGCTGTCGACGTGGGCGGGAATGTTGAACAGCGCCCAGTGCCAGAAGCCGGAGCCGGTCGGGGCGTCCGGGTCGAACACCGTGAGCGCGAAGCTCTGCGTCTCGGCGGGAAAGCCGCTCCAGTGCAGGTCGGGCGAGACATCCTGGCCGCCGGCGCCGGCGCCGTACTGGGCGATGGCGAGCGGGCCGCCGTGGGTCATCACCGAACTCGTCAGGCTGAACAGGGGCACCTCGCCGAAACGGGCGAAGGGATCGATCGTGGTCATACACACTCCGTAACTCTGGTGGTGGCCTGGTTGGCTCAGCCTACGTGGGCCGCCTGCGGGTCGGCGCCGACGCCTAAAATATGGGGGTGGCCATTCCGAAGATCCTGCTCTACTACGTCTTCACCCCGCTCAGCGACCCCGAAGCCATCCGCCTCTGGCAGCGGGACCTCTGCGAGTCGCTCGGCCTGCGCGGCCGCATCCTGATCTCGAAGGACGGGTTGAACGGCACGGTCGGCGGCGACCTGCCCGCCCTCAAGCGCTACGTGCGCAAGACCCGCCAGTACGCGCCGTTCGCCGACATCGACTTCAAGTGGAGCGAGGGAACCGGCCTCGATGACGCCGGGGCGAGCCTGGACTTTCCGCGCCTGGTCGTGAAGGTGCGCGATGAGATCGTGAGCTTCGGCTCGCCGGAGACCCTCACCGTGGATGCCGGCGGCGTCGTGGGCGGCGGCACCCGCTTGGCCCCCGCCGAGCTGCACGCCCTCGTCGCCGAACGCGGCGACGACGTGGTGTTCTTCGACGGCCGCAATGCCTTCGAGGCCGAGATCGGTCGGTTCCGGGATGCCGTGGTGCCGGATGTGGCCAACACCCGCGAGTTCGCGGCCGAGCTGGACAGCGGCAAGTACGACCATCTCAAGGGCCAGCCCGTGGTGACCTACTGCACGGGCGGCATCCGCTGCGAGGTGCTCTCATCACTGATGAAGGACCGGGGCTTCGGCGAGGTCTATCAGCTCGAGGGTGGCATAGTGCGTTACGGCGAGGCCTACGGCGACGACGGCCTCTGGGACGGCTCCCTCTACGTATTCGACCAGCGGATGTCGGTGGACTTCAGCGACCACGCCGCCGTGCTCGGGCACTGCCAGGTCTGCGGCGCAGCCACCAAGCACATGCTCAACTGCCGGGATCTGTCCTGCCGGGAGCAACTCGTGGCCTGCCCGGACTGCGTAGCGCTGGCCGCTCCGGCCTGCGTGGTGCACGCGGCCTGAGCCGGGCTGGCCGGAAACCCACCCTCGCGCCGCCACGAGTTTGTTGCTTGCGCACGTACCTAGCGTGTGCAATCATTTATAGCGCGCCTGCAACTACCAGCGCGTGCACCACAACCGCGGATGTGCACCAACCCGCGCAGAAACGTGAAGGATTTTTCATGCCCATTGGATTGATCGCACTCGCCCTCGGCGGCTTCGGGATCGGCCTGACCGAATTCGTCATCGCCGGCCTGCTGCCCGAGGTGGCCGCCGACTTCGCCGTGACCGAGGCCGCCGCCGGCTGGCTCATCTCCGGCTACGCCCTGAGTGTCGCGGTCGGTGCCATCCTGCTCACCGCCGCCGTGACCCGATTGCCCCGCAAGCACGTGCTCGTGGGCCTGATGGTGCTCTTCATCATCGGCAACCTCATCTCGGCCCTCGCCCCCACCTACTCGATCATGCTGCTCGGCCGCATCACCGCCGCCCTCTGCCACGGCGCCTTCTTCGGTATCGGCGCCGTCGTCGCCGCCAGCCTGGTGCCGGCGAGCAAGAAGTCCGGCGCCATCGCCATCATGTTCACCGGCCTCACTCTGGCCAATGTGCTCGGCGTGCCGTTCGGCACCTTCATCGGCCAGAGCTTCGGCTGGCGCGCCACCTTCTGGGCCATCACCGTGATCGGCGTGATCGCCCTGGCCGGCATCGTGGCGCTGGTTCCCCGCGCCACCGAGGACACCGCGCACGTGAGCAACCTGCGCGGTGAGCTGCGCGCCTTCCGGTCCAGCCAGGTCTGGCTCTCGCTGGTGGTGACGGTGCTCGGCTTCGGCGGCATGTTCGGCGCCTTCACCTACATCGCCTACACGCTCACCGAGGTGAGCGGGTTCGGCAGCGCCGCGGTGCCGTGGCTGCTCGTGGTCTTCGGCGCGGGCCTGTTCGTGGGCAACATCCTCGGCGGCAAGGCCGCGGACCGCCGGCTGGACCCCACCCTGGTGGTGCTGCTGATCGGGCTCACCATCGTGATGGCGCTCTTCGCCCTCACCGCAGCGAACCCCGTCGCCACCGTGATCGCGCTCGTGCTGATGGGCGGCTTCGGTTTCGGCACCGTTCCCGGCCTGCAGACCCGCATCATGCTCTACGCCGACACCGCTCCGACCCTGGCCTCCAGCGCCAACATCGCCGCGTTCAACGTGGGCAACGCCCTCGGCGCCTGGATCGGCGGCATCACCATCAGCGTGGGCCTCGGTTACACCTCACCGCTCTGGGCCGGCGCGGCGATCACCGCGGCCGCCGCGATCGTGATGGCCGTGGCGGCCACCCGCCGCAACGTGCTGTCCCCGGCCGCCCAAGGCCCCGCGGCGAGCGCCGCCCCGCTCGTCACCACCGCCTCCTGACGTACCCCCACCCTGAACCTCGCACCTGAACCTCGCACCTGAACCAAAGGACCATCGCATGAGCATTCCCACCATCGCCCTGAACAGCGGCGTCGAGATTCCCCAGCTCGGCTTCGGCGTCTTCCAGGTGCCGGACGACGAGACCACCGCGGCCGTCACCGCCGCCCTGGCCGCCGGCTACCGCAGCATCGACACCGCCGCCATCTATGGCAACGAAGCGGGCGTAGGCCGCGCCCTGGCCGCGTCGGGCATCCCCCGCGATGAACTGTTCATCACCACCAAGCTGTGGAACAGCGACCAGGGCTTTGCGAGCACGATCGCCGCCTACGAGGCCAGCCTGGCCGCGCTCGGCCTGGACTACGTGGACCTGTACCTGATCCACTGGCCGGCACCGGCCAACGACACCTACGTGGAGTCGTGGCGCGCCATGGAGCAACTCCTCGCCGACGGGCGAGTGCGCGCGATCGGCGTCTCGAACTTCGCCCCCGAGCACCTCGAGCGTCTCGCCCAGACCGCCCGGATTGTGCCGGCCGTGAATCAGGTGGAGCTGCACCCGCGCCTCAGCCAGGCGGAGGTGCGCGCCGCCAACAAGGCGCGGGGCATCGTGACGGAGGCCTGGAGCCCGCTCGCGCAAGGCGGCCTGCTGGCCGATGCCGTGATCGCGGATGTCGCCGCGCGCGCCGGTCGCTCCCCCGCGCAGGTCATCCTGCGCTGGCACCTGCAGCAGGGCCGCATCGCCATCCCCAAGTCGGTCACGCCCTGCCGCATCATCGAGAACCTCGCCGTCTTCGACTTCGACCTCAGCCCCGCCGACCTGCTGCTCATCGACGGCCTGAACACCGACTCCCGGATCGGCCCTGACCCTGTGGAGTTCAACGGCTGAACCGAGGCGCCACAGCGTCAGCGGCGGCAGCCGCCCGATCAATGCTTGGATGGCAGGGTGACCTACGACGTCGAATCGATCCGCGCCCACTTTCCCGCCCTGACCGCCGGCACCGTTCCAGAGCACACCGTGCATTTCGACAGCCCGGGCGGCACCCAGACCCCGCAGAGCGTCGGCCAGGCCATTTTCAACACCTTGACCGGGCCACTGTCGATCCGCGGCAGGCGCAGCCCATCCGAGCGGAACGCCGACGACGCCGTCACCGGCTTCAGGTCGGCCATGGCCGACCTGCTCGGCGCCGATGCGCTCGGCATCGTCTATGGTCGAAGCGCCACCCAGCTCACCTACGACTTCTCGAGGCACCTGTCCCGCGACTGGGCCCCCGGCGACGAGATCGTGGTGTCGCGCCTCGACCACGACGCCAACATCCGCCCGTGGGTGCAGGCCGCCGACCACGCCGGCGCCACCGTGGTCTGGGTGGACTTCGACCCGGAGACCGGCGAACTGGCCCCGGCCGCCGTGGCCGCGGTGCTCACCGACCGCACCCGCCTGGTGGCCGTGACCGCGGCGTCCAACCTGATCGGAACCCGCCCCGCGATCGCCGAGATCGCCAAGGTGGTGCACCAGGCCGGCGCGCTGTTCTTCGTCGACGGCGTGCACTACGTGCCGCACGCCTTCGTGGATCTCGCGGCCCTCGGCGCTGACTTCTTCGTCTGCTCGCCCTACAAGTTCTTCGGCCCGCACTGTGGTGTGCTCGCGGCCGACCCGGCACTGTTGGCCGGCATCCACCCCGACAAGCTGCTGCCGTCGACGGATGTGGTGCCGGAACGGTTCGAACTCGGCACTCTGCCTTACGAGACCCTCGCCGGCGTCACCGCCGCCGTCGACTTCCTCGCCGGGCTCGGCGAGCTGGCCACCGGGGTGCCGGCCCGCCCGAGCAGCAGCCGCCGGGAACGCCTCCGCGCGTCACTGCGGTCGGCCGAGGCCCACGAGGATGCCCTCCGTGACCGCCTGGAGTCGGGGCTGGCCGCGCTGCCCGGCGTGACGGTGTACTCCAGGGCCGCCCAGCGCACCCCGACGGTGCTGGTGGGCTTCACCGGTCGGCGCGCCGCCGACGCCACCGAGTTCCTCTTCGAGCGCGGCATCCTGGCACCCTCCGGTTCCTTCTACGCACTGGAGGCGTCCAGGCACCTGGGTCTGGGCGAGGCCGGGGGTCTGCGCATCGGTCTGGCCCCGTACAGCACCCCCGCCGAGATCGACGCGCTGCTCGCGGGCCTCGCCGAATTTGTGCTCGGCTGACGCCATTCGAGTCACATGAGTTGCCTACCGGCCAAAAAACCCCCGCGGACCGGCCCGTTTTCCCAATAAGCTGAACACAAAGCGACAAGGGGACACGGATGCCGATCGGCGCTGTCATCGAATTCACCAACATCACCAAGAAGTTCGGCCAGGTCACGGCTGTCAACGACCTGTCCTTCACCGTCGAGCCCGGCCGGGTCACCGGATTCCTGGGCCCGAACGGTGCCGGGAAGACCACCACCCTGCGGATGCTGCTGGGTCTCGTCGCCGCCACCTCTGGCACCGCCACCTTCGGCGGGCTGCGCTACCGCGACTTGCCCCGTCCGCTGCAGACCGTCGGGGCCGCGCTCGAAGCCGCCAGTTTTCACCCCGGACGCACCGCCGCCAATCACCTCGGCGTCTACGCGATCGCCGCGGGCCTTCCGCGCACCAGGGTGGCCGAGGTGCTGCACACCGTGGGCCTGGCCGAGCACGCCAACCAGCGGGTCGGCGGCTACTCACTGGGCATGCGCCAACGCCTCGGCCTGGCTTACTCGCTACTCGGCGACCCCGGCGTGCTGGTGCTCGACGAACCCATCAACGGCCTCGACCCCGAGGGCATCAAGTGGATCCGCGGGTTCCTCAGCAGCATGGCCACCGAGGGACGCACCGTGTTGGTCAGCTCGCACCTGCTCAGCGAGGTGCAGCAGAGCGTCGACGACGTCATCATCATCGCCAAGGGCTCCCTCGTGCACTCCGGGCCGTTGTCGAGCCTGGACACCAACATCGCGCCGCAGGTCATCGTCGACTCCCCCACCAGGGACGCGCTCGGCAAGGCCCTCACCGACGCGGGCCTGGCCTTCACCTCCGGGCGCACCGGCCTGATCGTCGCCGTGCCCGACCCCGGCCAGGTGGGCCATATCGCCTTCACCGCCGGCGTGGAACTGAACGCGCTGCACCGGCAGAAGGCGGGCCTGGAAGACTCCTTCCTCGCCCTCGTTGAAGGAGGCGACTCGCTGTGAACCTGATCCTGCGCCCAGTGGCCGCCGAATTCAACAAGATCCTGACCACCCGGATGTGGTGGATCCTCGCCCTGGTGCTGTTCGGCTACATCGCCCTCCTGGCCGGCGGCCTCTCTGTCCTGTTCGGCGGTGTCGAAAGCGGCGCCATCAGCCCCGACTCCATGAACACCGGCGGCGGCGGAGACCTGTCCGGGCTCGGCAGCCTGCCGCCCCTGATCTACAGCTTCGCGGCCTCGGTCGGATATGTCTTCCCGGTGCTGCTCGGCGCCCTGGCCACCACCGGCGAGTTCCGGCACCAGACCCTCACGCCCACCTTCCTCGCCACCCCCAAGCGCGGCGGAGTGCTCGGCGCCAAGACCATCGCCCTGTTCGTGGTGGGTGCCGGTCTCGGCCTGGTCGGGCTGGCGGCATCCGTCGGCGTCGGCGCGCTCGTGCTCGGCGGCTTCGGGGTCGACCCGCTGCTCGCCGACGGTGAGACCTGGGCCCTGATCGGGCGCACGGTGCTGGCGATGGCACTGTGGGCCGTGATCGGCGTGGGCCTGGGTACACTCGTGCCCAGCCAGGTCGCGTCGATCGTGATCGTGCTCGCGTTCACCCAGTTCGTGGAACCGCTGCTGCGCTTCGCCGCGGCGTTCACCGAGGTGACGGCCGATATCGGCAAGTTCCTGCCCGGGGCCGCCTCCGACGCCCTCGTGGGCGCGAGCTTCTTCACCCTGGCCAGCCCCGGCGGCGGCGTACTGGAGCCCTGGCAGGGCGGCCTGGTGCTGCTGGCCTACGGCCTGGCGGCCACCGTCGGCGGGTACTTCATCAGCTGGAAGCGCGACGTCACCTAGGCAGATCCGGGCAGAAAGGCCCGGTGTGCGCCCGGATCCCGCGACGACCGCGGGTCTAGGGTGAAGGCATGTCTGCTACCGAATTCCGCGCCATCGTCGTCACCCGCACCGAAGATGAATCAGGCAAGCGCACCCAGTCCGCCGCCCTGACCACGGTCACGGACGATGCGCTGATGGCCGGCGACGTCACCGTGGACGTTGAATACTCCAGCATCAACTACAAAGACGGCCTGGCCCTGATGGGCAAGCCCGGCGTGGCCAGGGTGTGGCCGCTGATCGCGGGCATCGACCTGGTGGGCACCGTCGAGTCGAGCGCCGACCCCCGCTGGGTGGCCGGTGACAGGGTGATCCTCAACGGCGCCGGCATCGGCGAAAGCCACCACGGCGGACTCGCCGAGCGGGCCCGCGTCTCTGGCGCCTCCCTGGTGCGCCTGCCCGTGGGCGTGAGCGCGTTGCGCGCCGCCGCGGTCGGCACCGCCGGCTTCACGGCCATGCTGGCCGTGCTCGCCCTCGAGCGCGGCGGCGTGACCCCGGAGTCGGGCGACGTGCTGGTGACCGGGGCCGCCGGCGGGGTGGGCTCGATCGCAATAGCGCTTCTCGCGGCGCGCGGCTACCGGGTGGTCGCCTCCACGGGTCGCGGCGAGGAGCTCGGCGACTACCTGCGCGGCCTGGGTGCGGCCGAGATCCTCGACCGGCACACCATCGACGAAGCAGGCAAACCGCTGCAGGCCCAGCGCTGGGCGGGCGCCATCGACTCCGTCGGCAGCTTCACGCTCGCCAACATCCTCGCCCAGACACACCAGGGTGGCGTGGTGGCCTCCTGCGGGCTGGCCCAGGGCGCCGACCTGCCCACGACCGTGATGCCCTTCATCCTGCGGGCCGTCACGCTGGCCGGCATCAATTCGGTCGAGGCGCCCCTGCCGCTCCGCGAAGAGGCCTGGACACGTCTGGCCACCGACCTCGACCTCGAGCTGCTCGACGGCCTCACCTCGGTGATCTCGCTCGAGGAGTCGTTCACGGCCGCGGCCGACATTCTGGCCGGCCGGGTGCACGGCCGCACAGTCGTGGACGTGCGCCGCTGAGGCGACGGGCGAATACGCGGCTAGGCTGGCCAAATGGTCATTTTTGCATCCGTTTTCATCGCTCTCGCGGCGTTGCTGCACGTCTACATTTTTCTCATGGAGAGCGCCTGGTGGACCCGGCCGAAGGTCTGGCAGCGGTTCGGTCTGGCCAGCCAGGCCGACGCCGAGACCACCAAGCCGTTGGCCTATAACCAGGGCTTCTACAACCTGTTCCTGGCCGTGGGCGCCATCGTCGGGCTGTTCCTGTATTTCGGCGGCCCGGCTGATGCCGGCGCGGCCCTGATCCTGTTCAGCACGGCGTCGATGTTCCTCGCCGCCACGGTGCTCACCACCACCGGGCCCGGCCGGGTGAAGTCGGCTCTCACGCAGGGTACGCTGCCGCTGATCGGATTCATCCTCTTCCTGTTCGCCTAGGCAGCCGGCCGCACAGGACCTTGCCGAAAGGACCGTTGTGACCCACGTCATCCTCTTCCACCACGCGCAGGGCCTCACCGAAGGGGTGGCGGAATTCGCACAACGGCTGCGGGACGCCGGCCACGACGTCGTCGTGCCCGACCTTTATGACGGCCGCACCTTCGACACCATCGACTCCGGCGTGGCACACGCCGAGAAGACAGGTTTCGACACCATCATCGAACGCGGCGAACAGGCAGCGGATGCGATGCCGCCGAACACCGTGTACGCCGGCTTTTCGCTGGGCACCCTGCCCGCCCAGAAGCTCGCCCAGACCAGGCAGGGCGCCCTGGGCGCCCTGCTCTTTCACGGCGGGGTGCCTGCCGCCATGTTCGGTTCGGACTGGCCCGCCACGGCTGCCCTGCAAATGCACGTGAGCGCCGAGGACGAGTGGATCGAGCTGCTGGAGGTGGAGGAGCTGGCCGAGAATGCCGGTGCCGCCGAGCTGTTCATCTACCCGGGCCGCGCCCACCTGGTCGCCGACTCCAGCCTCAGCGAATACGACGAGGAGATCGCCGAACTCATCCTGGAGCGGGCGATCGGGTTCCTCGACCGCCTCACGTAGACCCGCGAGAGCGGGCGTGTGGTTGCCTCAGCTGGCTGAGGCAGCCACACGGGCGCTTTCGCGAATCTGGGGCCCCGCGGGTGGCAAGCGGGGTTGCCGGTCTGGCACGATGAGGGGATGACCTCCGACACACCATCCGTTCTGCAGACCGTGGGCGCCCGACTTCGCGAGCTGCGCCTGGCCAGCGGGCGCACCCAGGCGCAGCTCTCCGCGACCACCGGGATCTCCGAGAGCACGCTGTCCCGCCTCGAGTCCGGGCAGCGCAAGCCCACCCTGGAGCTGCTGCTGGCACTCTCGGCGGCCCACGACGTGACCATCGACGACCTGGTGCATTCTCCGACCGACCAGGATCCGCGCCTCGACCAGCGGCCGTTCACCCGCCACGGCCGCACCTTCGTGCCGCTCAGCCGCACCGCGGGCGGGCTGCAGGCCTTCAAGGTGATCATCCCGGGCCGCACTGCCGACGAGCCGCTCGAGCAGCGCACCCACGAGGGATTCGACTGGTTCTACGTGCTGAGCGGTCGCCTGCGCCTGATGCTGGGCGAGCACGACATGATCCTCGGGGTGGGCGAGGTCGCCGAGTTCGACACCCGCGTGCCGCACGCCTTCGGCAGCGCCGGATCCGAGCCGACGGAGATCCTCAGCCTGTTCGGCCAGACCGGCGAGCGCATCCACGTGCGGGCCAGCACCATTCGCTGACCCGGCACCCGTCGAGCACCTACGCTGTCGCCTCCGGCAGGGTGACCGGAGTGGCGACGGGTGCGGCAGCCGGCACGACAACCGGCGTCGCCTTCGGGCGGGCCCGCTTGACCGGCTTGACGGGCGCTGCGGGCGCTGCGGGCGCTGCGGGCGCTGCGGGCTCGACAGTCTCGGCGACATCGGTGGCACCGGTGGCATCGGTGGCGGAGGCAGCGTTGGCGGTCCCGGCAGCCTGGGCACGCCTGGCCGGTGCGGCCTTGGCGGGCTTGGTGGGCGCCGCGGCCTTGACCGTTGCCGGCCGGGTCCGCTTGGCCGGCTTCACAGGTGCGGGCGACGCAGCGGAGCCGGCGGCCGCGTCCACGGTGGTTTCCGTTGCGGCAGCGGCGACGGCGACTCTCTTGGCACGTTTCGCCGGCTTGGCCGGGGCGGACTCCTCCACGGTGGCCTCGGTGGATTCGGGCCCGGCCGACCCCTCGAGTTCAGGCCCGTCGAGCTCCGGCACGTTCTCGGCGTCGGTGGCTTCGAGCTTGAGGGAGGCGATGAGGTCGGGGGCATGGTTGGTCGACAGGATCACCCGGGCGAAGTCGTCGCCGATCAGGTCGATGACCACGGCCTGGCGGCGGCGTTTGATGGCCAGGAAGTCCTTGCCGCCGTGGAACTTCCACACGCCGACGGCCACGACGAGCGGCACCAGGGCGCCGGGGGCACGAATGCCGCGCACCCAGATCCACGGATCATCCGTGATCGTCACCGACCGGATGTTCTCCCGCTGGATCACCACGTTCTCCCGGCGGAAGGCCAGCGTTTTCTCCGCGGGCGTCAGGTGAATCTCCAGCCGATCGGGATGTACGCGCAAGGAAGCCATTCCCCCAGTCTGCCCGGTCCGGCTGGAAATCCCCCTGTCGCTAACTCACAAAGCCATAACGCCGCAGCCGTGGACCCTGCCCAGCGGCACCGCATCCGCGGCCAACTGGTCCCCATGCGGACATCTGCACCCGGTGCACCGGGCGCACATGTCCGCTTCGGGAACAGTTGGCGGCGGGTTAGGCGGCCGGCGGCCGCGCCTCGGCTGCGGCCTTGGCGGCGGCGGGCAGCGCCTCGAGGATTCTGCCGATCGAGTCGCCGTCGTGGGCGGCGGATACGAACCAGGCTTCGAACACCGACGGCGGCAGGGAGACGCCGCTGGTGAGCATGGAGTGGAAGAAGGGCCCGTACCGGAAGCCCTCCTGACGCTGCACCTCGGCATAGCTGCGCGGCGGCGTGATCGCGGCATCCTGGCCGAACACGAAGCTGAACAGGTTGCCGGCGTGCTGCACGCTGTGCGCCACGCCCTCGGCGAAGAGAGCGTTGGAGACGGCGTCGGAGAGCAGCTCGGCGGTCTCGTCCAGGCGACTGTAGACGGCGGCGTCGGCCGCGGTGAGGGTGGCGATACCGGCGGCCACGGCCACGGGGTTCCCCGAGAGCGTTCCGGCCTGGTAGACCGGGCCGGCCGGGGCGAGGAAGTCCATCACGTCGGCCCGGCCGCCGAGCGCGGCGACGGGCAGGCCGCCGCCGATGACCTTGCCGTAGGTGAAGAGGTCGGGCGTGTAGCTCTCGCCATCCTCGGCCTGCAGCGCCCAGAAGCCGCCCGGGTTGACCCGGAAGCCGGTGAGGACCTCGTCGACGATGAGCAGCGCACCGTATTCGTGCGCGAGGTCGCAGAGGGCCGCGTTGAAGCCGGCATCCGGGGCGACGACGCCCATGTTGGCGGCCGCGGCCTCGGTGATCACGGCGGCGATCTGGCCGGGGTACGCCTCGAACGCGGCGCGCACGGCACCCAGGTCGTTGTACGGCAGCACCAGGGTCTGCGCGGCGGTCGCCGCCGTGACGCCGGCCGAGCCGGGCAGCGCCAGGGTGGCCAGGCCGCTGCCGGCCTCGGCCAGCAGGCCGTCGGAGTGGCCGTGGTAGTGCCCGGCAAACTTGATCAGCAGGTCACGCTGGGTGAAGCCGCGGGCCAGGCGGATGGCCGTCATGGTGGCTTCGGTGCCGGTGGAGACCAGGCGGAGCTTCTCGATCGCGCCGACGCGGCTCTTGATCAGCTCGGCCAGCACGGTCTCGCCGGGGGTGGAGGCGCCGAAGGACAGGCCCAGGGCGGCGGCCTCCTGCACGGCGGCGACCACGGCGGGGTGCGCGTGGCCGAGAATGGCGGGGCCCCAGGAGTTGACCAGGTCGACGTAGTCGCGGCCGTCGGAGTCGGTGACGTAGGCACCCTGCGCCTTCACCAGGAACAACGGGGTGCCGCCGACGGAGCGGAAGGCCCGCACGGGCGAGTTGACGCCGCCGGGGATGGAGAGCTGGGCGCGGGCGAAGAGCTCGTCGTTGTGGGTGGCGGGCGTGTGCGTGGTGCGGGTCATCGGGCATCCGTTTCGGTGAGCCAGGCGGCGAGTTCGACCGCCCAGTAGGTGAGAATGGCGTCGGCGCCGGCCCGGCGGATGCTGAGCACCGACTCCTCGATGGCGCGGCGGCGGTCGATCCAGCCCTGCGCGGCGGCGGCCTCGATCATGGCGTATTCGCCAGAGACCTGGTAGGCCCAGACCGGAACCTCGCTCATCGCGGCGACCTCGGCGAGCACGTCGAGGTAGCTGCCGGCGGGCTTGACCATGACGACGTCGGCGCCCTCGTCGATGTCGATGCGGGCCTCGCGCACGCCCTCGCGACGGTTGGCCGGGTCGAGCTGGTAGGTGCGGCGGTCGCCGACCAGGGTGGACTGCACGGCCTCACGGAACGGGCCGTAGTAGGCGGAGGCGTACTTGGCCGAGTAGGCGAGCACGGCGGTGTCGGCGTAACCGGCGGCGTCGAGGGTGGCGCGCACCGAGGCGACCTGGCCGTCCATCATGCCGGACAGGCCGAGCAGGGCCGAGCCGGCCTGGGCCTGCGCGAGCGCCATGTCGTTGTAGCGCAGCAGGGTGGCGTCGTTGTCGACGGAGCCGTCAGCGGCGAGCACGCCGCAGTGCCCGTGGTCGGTGAATTCGTCGAGGCACAGGTCGGTCTGCACCACCAGGGCGTCGCCCACCTCGGCGACCACGGCGCGGGTGGCGGCGTTCAAAATGCCGTCTGGATCGGTCGCTCCGGTGCCGGTGGCGTCGCGCACCGCGGGCACGCCGAAGAGCATCACGCCGCCGATTCCGGCCGCGGCGGCCTCGGCCACGGCGCGGCGGGCCCCGTCGATGCTGTGTTGCACGATTCCCGGCATCGACGAGATCGGGGTGGACTCGGTGCCCTCGCGCACGAACAGCGGCAGGACGAGCTCGGCGGGGTGGACACGGGTTTCGCTGGCCAGGCGGCGGAGTGCGGGGGTGCTGCGCAGTCGTCGCGGGCGGATGACGGGGTTTATCACCCGACCAGCCTAGGCCTCCAGCCTGAGTGCGGCTCCGGGCCGGTGCACCCGGCTAGGCCTGGGGCGCCCCGGCGAGGTGTCGCTCGCTCGGACGGTCGGCCGTGATCGCGTCGACGATACGCGTCACGCCGAAGTCCCAGGCCTTGTCGACGTCGCCGCCCAGCTTGAAGGTGCCGTTCAACTCCATGCTGATGAAGCCGGTGGCCCACGCGGTCAGGGTGCGGGCGGCCTCGAGGGCGTGCTCAGCACCGGCGAGCTCGCCGGCGGCGCGCAGGATGGCCTCGCTCGCGGCAGCCGCGACAGCGCGGTCGGCGACCGGCGTGCCGGCACCGGGCGTCATGACCAACTGGAAGGCGGCAGGCCGCTCGTGGCCGAACGCCCGGAGGATGTTCGCGAGCAGAACCGGGCTCGCACCGGTGTTCATCCGCCCCGCCAGCTCGGTCAGCGTCGCCTCAGCCACCAGCTGGATCAGCGCGTCCCGGCTCTGCACCCGCTTGTAGAGCGAGGGGGTGCGCACGCCGACCCGCTGGGCGACGGCCTGCATGGTGAGCCCGGCGAGTCCGTCCTGTTCCAGCAGGTCGCGCGCGGCGAGCACGATGGCGTCGAGTGAGGTGCGGTCCGGTGTAGGCATGTTGCCAGTATAGCTATTGACGATAGCCATGATGGCTATGTAGCATAGCCATCATGAAACTAGCCCCCGCTCTCCACCGCATCGGCAACGACATCGTCGCCGTCTATCTCATCGACACCCCAGAGGGGGTGACCATCATCGATGCCGGGCTGGCCGGTCATTGGAGCGAACTGCTCGCCGAACTCACCACAATGGGCCGCACCCTGTCCGACGTCAAGGGCCTGATCCTCACCCACGGCGATTCCGATCATCTCGGGTTCGCCGAGCGACTCCGGCGCGACCACGGCGTGCCGGTCTACATCCACCCGGGCGATGCCGACCGGGCGAAAGGCGGTGCGAAGCCCGCCACCTCGAAGCAGACGATGAGACCGGCCGCCGTGCTGACGTTCGCGGCCTACACTCTCCGCAAGGGCGGGCTGCGCACGACCCACCTGACCGAGGTCCTCGAGGCGCGCGACGGCGAGACCCTCGACCTGCCGGGGGACCCACAGATCATCGGGCTGCCCGGCCACTCCGAGGGCAGCATCGCCATCTACGTTCCCGTCGTCGACGCCGTGTTCGTGGGTGACGGTCTCACCACCCGGCACGTTCTCACCGGTCAGGACGGCCCCCAGCCGGCGCCTTTCACCGACGAACCGGACCGGGCGATCGCCTCGCTTCGGGCCCTCGTCGCCACGGGGGCGACCTGGGTGCTGCCCGGTCACGGTGCGCCGTGGAACGGCGGTGTCGAGGCCGCGGTGGTCGCGGTCGAGACGGCGGCACGGAACGCGCGCTAGCCGGCGCGGGCAGAGTGCCGCCGCACCGATGCGGCAACCGGATTGGCGACTCGGCGGCTAGAGGTCGCGCGGCGCCAGCCGCACGAGAGCCTCGATGAGGGACTCGGCGCTGCGTTCGTCGGCGATCACGTCGACACGCAGGCCGATGGCTTCAGCGTCTTTTGCGGTGCGCGGGCCGATGCAGGCGACCAGGGTGGTCTTGGAGATCGGACCGAGCTGGTCCTGCACCTGCTGTGCCACGCTGCCGCTGGTGACCAGGACCGCGTGAACGCGGCCGGCCCTGACGTCGGCGATGACCCGGTCGGAGACCGGGACGCCGACGGTGCGGTAGGCGACGACGGACTCGACGTCGTGGCCGATGCGGCGCAGGCCTTCGGTGAGCAACGGCTTCGCGATCTCGGAGCGCAGGGTGAGCACGCGCAGCGGGATGACGCCGTGCGTGGCGGCCTCCCAGTCGGCGAGCAGGCCCTTGGCCGAGTTGTCCTCCGACGGCACGATGTCCACGTGGTAGCCCGCGGCCACGAGCGCGGCGGCGGTCGTCTCGCCGACCGCGGCGATGCGGGTGCCCGGCGCCACGACGGCGCGGTGCGAGGAGAGCACGTCGACGGTGGTGGCGCTGGTGACGGTCATCCAGTCGAAGTCGCCGGCAGCGAGCTTGGCCAGCGCGGTGTCGAGGGCGGCGGCATCGTCGGTGGGCGCGAAGTTGATCATCGGAGCGACGATCGGCAGCGCACCGCGGCTGCGCAGGTTCGCGGCGACCTGGTCGCCCCAGGGCCCGCCCCGGGGCACGAGAACGCGCCAGCCGGCCAACGGCTTCTCCGGGTTGTGCCGCATGGCGCTCACGACGTCACCGTCAGCGGGGCGAACTCGGCAGCGCCTCCGGCCAGGAGCTCCCTGGCGGCGCGGTCGGCGACGTCCAGGGCGGCATCCTGCAGATCGGCGAGCGAGTGCGATTCGGGGGTCGCCGCGTGCGACGCCGTGATCCGGCGGGTGCCGTCGGGGCTGTAGACGGTGGCGGTGAGGAAGAGCAGGCCGTCGTCGATCACGGCGGTCGCCCCGATCGGGGCGGCGCAGCCGGCCTCGAGCCTGGCGAGCACGTGGCGCTCGGCGGTGACGGTGGCCTGGGTGGTGGCGTGGTTCAGCACGGCGAGGGCCTTGGTGAGCAGCCGGTCCGGCTTGCCCTCCCGCACCTCGATGGCCAGGGCGCCCTGGCCCGGCGCTGTGGGCCAGGCCGAGAGTTCGAGGTAGTCGGTGGCCACGTTCTCGAGCAGGCCGAGCCGGCCCAGACCTGCGGCAGCGAGCACCACGGCGTGCAGAGTCTCGTCGGTGACCAGCGCGAGCCGGGTGCCCACGTTGCCGCGGATGTCGACGACCTCGAGGTCTGGGCGCAGCGCGCGCAACTGCGCGGCCCGGCGCGGCGAACCGGTGCCGACCTTGGCGCCCTCGGGCAGCGTGGTGAGCGTGAAGCCGTCCCTGGCGCAGAGCACGTCCCTGGCGTCGGCGCGTTTGGGTGTCGCGCCGATGACGAGGCCCGCGTACCGGTCGGTGGGCAGATCCTTGAACGAGTGCACGACAACGTCGCACTCGTCGTTCAGCAGCGCCTCGCGCAGAGCGCTGGCGAAAACCCCGGTGCCGCCGAGGCTGGAGAGCGACTCGCGGGACACGTCGCCGTGGGTGGTGATCGGAATGATCTCCACCTCGCCGCCGGTGGCCGCCTGGATGCGGTTGGCCACAGTCGTGGTCTGGGCCATGGCGAGGGCGCTGCCCCGGGTGCCGACGCGGATGACGCTCACGGCGCCATCCCAGCGACCGCCGGCTTGAAGCCGAGGCGCACGTTTTCGCAGCAACCCGGTCGACAGATGTCGTACCAGGGGCCGAGGTCGGTCATGGCCGGACGGTCCTCGGCGGGCACGTCGTTCAGGCGCTCCTCCACGAGGTCGATCAGACCACTCACGTAGACCGGGTCGGCGCCGGGGGTAGGCACACGCACCGAGAACAGGCCGTGTTCCTTGGCCGATTCGGTGGCCTCGTTGTCGAGGTCCCACATGACCTCCATGTGGTCGCTCACGAAGCCGAGCGGCACGATGACCACGGCGCGGATGCCGCGCTCGGGCAGCAACGCGATCGCGTCGTTGATGTCGGGCTCGAGCCAGGGCATGCTGGGCGGGCCGCTGCGGGACTGGTAGACCAGCTGCCACGGGGTGTCGAGGCCCTGCATGACCACGTCGGCGACGGCCAGGTGCTGGGCGGCGTAGGCGCCGTCTGGGCCGAAGCCGCGCTCGGCGGGGCCGCTCTTGGCGGCATCCGTGGACGGGATCGAGTGGGTGCTGAACAGCACCTCCACCTCGGTGGCGAGGTTGATGCCGGGGTTGGCGGCCTCCACATCGGCCAGGCCCTGGCGCACACCGGTGATGAACGGGGTGACGAAGCCGGGGTGATCGAAGAACTGGCGGATCTTGTCGATCTGCACGGTACCGGTGAGGCCGGTCTTCTCCAATGCAGCCGCGAAGTCCTCGCGGTACTGGCGGCAGCCGGAGTAGGAGCTGTAGGCGCTGGTCGCGATGGCGAGCAGGCGGTCCTGACCGTTCTCGTGCGCTTCGGCGATGGTGTCGGCCAGGTAGGGCGCCCAGTTGCGGTTGCCCCAGATCACCGGCAGGGTGATGCCCCGGCGGTCGAGCTCGGCCTGCAGGGCGGCGCGCAGCACGCGGTTCTGCTGGTTGATCGGGCTGATGCCGCCGAAGTGGCGGTAGTGCACCGCGACCTCCTCGAGGCGGGCCTCCGGGATGCCGCGGCCCCCGGTGACGTTGCGCAGGAACGGGATCACATCATCCTGGCCCTCAGGCCCGCCGAAGCCGGCGAGCAGGATGGCGTCGTAGCTCGTCATTACTGCAGGACCTCCACGAGTTCGGCGGTGGTGATGCGACGGCCCGTGTAGAACGGCACCTCTTCGCGCACGTGCATGCGCGCGTCGGTGGCGCGGAGTTCGCGCATCAGGTCGACCAGCTCGGTCAGTTCGTCCGACTCGATCGGCAGCAGCCACTCGTAGTCGCCCAGGGCGAACGACGAGACCGTGTTGGCGATGGCCCCGCGGAACGCGGCGCCCTTGCGACCGTGGTCGGCGAGCATCTTGCTGCGCTCGGCCTCCGGCAGCAGGTACCACTCGTAGCTGCGCACGAACGGGTAGACCGTGAGCCAGCCCTTGGGCTCGACTCCGCGCAGGAAGCCGGGCACGTGGCTCTTGTTGAACTCGGCGTCGCGGTGCACGCCCATGGCGTTCCAGGTGGGCAGCAGGCTCTTGAGCAGGCGGCTGCGACGGAGTTCCCGGTTGGCCCACTGCAGGGTCTGGGCCTCGTCGGCGTGCGTCCAGAGCATCACGTCGGCGTCGGCACGGAGGCCTGAGACGTCGTAGATGCCGCGCAGGGTCACGCCCTCGGCTTCGACGAGGGCGATGATGTCATCGAGCTCGTCGACGAACCGGGGTACGTCGCGCCCGTCGAGGTCGTCGGGGTTGGCCGGGTCCTTGCGCAGCACCGTGAAGAGGGTGAATCCGGAGGGCGAGGCCTCGGTGGATTCAGCCTCGGAGGAGGTGTGTGAAGCGGGGGTGGGCGTGGTCATGTCTACTGCCTCTCCGGCAGCCGGGTGAGTCATGTGTACTAGTCTCTACCGCTTTGCCCGGAGAGCCAAAAGTAGACCCGCCCACCCGGCCGTTCAGCGGCGGTCGAGGACCGTTTTGACGCCCCACCAGACGACGGTGCCCACCGTGGCGGCGGCGCCCAGGGCGATGCCGGCCAGGGCGAGGGGGTTGTCGTCGCCGAGCCTGTGCAGCCCGAGGGTGAAGCGCCGGGTGTTGATCTTGACCTGCTTGGGCACGTTGAGCTTGTACTCGATCGCGTCGAGCGTGCCGGCGAGCGCGGCTCGCGCCCGGTCGGCTTCGGCGCGCAGCTCGGCGGTGCTGTGGTGTTCCGGCGTGGTCTCCGGGGTCTTGTCAGTGCTCATACTGGCCAACTCCCTTGAATGCGTCGACGTCCTTCTGGATGCTCGCGGTCACGCCGTCGGGATCGTGGCGGGTGCCCTTCTTGACCCGGTTGAGCCCGATCAACGCCAGGATCACCGCGATCAGGAGCAGCGCGACGGCAACGATGAGCGCGGCCAGCCAGAGCGGCAGCACGAGGTCGAGCGCGATCACGGCCAGCGCGATGAAGACGATGACCGCGAAGAACGCGAACACCGCCGCTCCGATGAACAAGCCCAGGCCGATACCGACGTTCTTGGCCTTGCCGGAGATGTCGGCCTTGAAGGCGTCGATCTCGGCCTTGACCAGATCAGTGATCTGACCCGGAAGCTCGCTGAGGAGCGTGAACAGTGACTGCTTGCTCTTGGGGTTGTACCCGCTGTTGCTCACTGGCATCCTTCCTTGGACTGTCGTCGGCGAGATTACTGCGTTGCAGTGGTGTCGTCGGTGGACTTCGCGGACTCCGCAGCGGAGGTCGCCGAGGCCGCGGCGGCCTTGGCGGACTTCGTTGCCGAGGCGGCAGCCTTGGTAGCGGCGGTGGCTGAACCGGCGACGGTGCCGGACGTCTGGGCGCCCTTGGCCTTGTCGGTCTTGTTCGCCACGGCCGAGGCGACCTTCTTGCCCGCGTCGAACAGGGCGCCGGGAACGTCGCCGACGCGCTCGAGCGCGAAGTCCTTGACCTCGTTCACGCGCTTCTGCACGGGCGGCCGGTTCCACAGGTCTGAGGCGGCCGACGCGATCTGGTCGTAGCGCTTACGTCCGGCGCGTGCACCCAGCACGTAGCCGACGAGCCCACCCGTGATGAAAAGAAGCTTTCCCCGCATTGTGACTCCATTCCTTTGCGTTCATGTGTTGCCAGCGTAACCCCCCAGCCCGGGGAGGAACATGTGTGCCGGGCCCAAAACAGTCCTGATCAGAGGTCTAGCACTGCCCGTCTGCCACGGATACCCGCAGCGAGCGCGTCGGGGATCACGGAGGCCAGCCCGGTGCCGGCGAGCCAGCCGCCGGTGACGTCGAGCCCGGGCGTGTTGTCGACGACATCGCGCACCCGGCGGATGCGCTCGGGCGCGCCGATCGTGGCCGGCGACAGGCTGTCGCGCCACAGGGTGCGGGCGAACCCGGCCACGTGGGCTGCGGCGAGGTCCACGCCCAGGATCGCGGCCGCATCCCGCAGGGCCAGCGCCTGCAGCTCGTCATCGCTGAGGCCGAGGGTGGGCACCGGCGCCCCGGCGCGCCCGTAGGACAGCCGGATGACGTGCCGGCCGGGCGGGGTGAGGGCGTCGAGCCAGGCCCATTTGGCGGTGACGTGCGTGATGGCCTTGGCGGTGACACCTGGCGTGCCCTCGGCCACGAGCGCGCCGGTGCCGCGGGGGTGGGCATCGAGCGCCGGGGCGTCGAGCACCAGGGTCGCGAGTTCCACGGCGGCCGGCACCGGCCAGTCCAGGGCGGCGAGGGACGCGAACTCGGTGCCGAGCGGGGCGAGCAGTCCCAGGGCGGCGGCCGCGGGCACGGCAAGGATGATGTGCCGGGCTTCGAGGGTGCGCGGCTCGTCGGCCGGGGCCGTGCCTGCGGCGCCGTCGCGGTCGGCCGGGGCATCGGCATCCGGTGCCGGGGCGAGCTGCACGGCCCAGGTGCGGGTGGTCGTCTCGGTGCCGTCGTCAGCGGTCGCCCGCACGTCGACCGGGCTGAAGCCGGCCGCGGCGGTATTGGTGCGGATCTCGACGTCGTAGAGCCCGAGGTCGGTGACCAGGGCGTCGACCAGGCGGTGCATGCCGCCATTCAGCCCCCGCACGGCCGAGCCGGCCGGCGCGGCGATGCGCATCGCCGTGACGGCACCGGAGAGGGAACCCGCCGTGGTGAGGGCGCGGTTGAGCCCGGGAGCGACGACGTCGACCTCGAGGTCGTCGGCCGCGGTGGCGTAAACGCCGCCGGCGACCGGGTTGACCAGGCGTTCGAGCACCTTGGGGCCCATCCGCTTGCCCACGAGAGCGCCGAGGCTGTTCTCGCGGCCGATCTTGAGCACCGGGATCAGTCTGTCGGCGTAGGCGCGCAGGGCACCGGACCAGCCGATGGCGCGGCGGACGTCTTCGGCCAATGGCGACCCGGGGATGCCGAGCACGCCGGCCTTGGGCAGCGGCACCGACATGGGTGCCCCACCGGGGCGGTGCGGCGGCAGGTGCAGCCAGGCTCCGGCCGGATCGGGGGCCACGATCTCCTCGGTGAGGCCGAGGTTGGCGATGAACGCCGCCACGGTGTTGCCGCGCACAGCGAAGCTCTCAGCGCCCGCGTCGAGCGGAAGCCCCGCGACCTCATGACCGGCGACGGCTCCGCCGACCGTGGCGGCGGCCTCCAGCACGACAACGCTGAGCCCGAGGTGGGCGCACTCGCGGGCGGCCACCAAACCGGCGACACCTCCGCCGATGACCAGGACGTCCTTCATGACCTTGCTTTCCGCCGGCGGTGGCGCCGGCACTCGGGAGCGGCTCTAGGAAGCGGTGGAGGCGGTCGCGGTGGTTTCGTGCACGAACTCCACCAGCCGGGTGAGCACGTCGGGGTTCGTCTCCGGCGGCACGCCGTGGCCGAGGTTGAGCACGTGCGACGGCGCCGTGCGGCCGCGCTCGAGCACGTCGAGAACGTGCGCCTCGAGCACCGGCCAGGGCGCGTTCAGCAGGGCGGGGTCGATGTTGCCCTGCACGGGCACCACCCCGCCGAGCCGTCGGCTGGCCTCGTCGAGCGGCACCCTGTAGTCCACGCCGACGACGTCGGCGCCGATGCCGTGCATGGCCTTGAGCAGTTCGCCGGTACCCACGCCGAAGTGCACGACGGGCACATTGCGGCGGATGGTTTCAGGGTCGGCGGCCTCGTCGCCGACGGTCTCGGCATAGGTGAGGTCGCGCACGTGGGCGATCGCGGCCGTGGAGGCGGGGGCGACGAAGCGGGTGTAGTCGTCGAGCGACAGGGCGCCGGCCCAGGAGTCGAACAGCTGCGCGGCGCTGGCGCCGGCCAGCACCTGGGCGCGGAGGAACCGGCCGGTGACGTCGGCGGTCCAGGCCATCAGGGCCGCCCAGGCGTCAGGGTCGGAGTGCATGAGGGTGCGGGCGTGGATGTGGTCCTTGGACGGGCCGCCCTCGACGATGTAGGCGGCCAGGGTGAACGGCGCCCCGGCGAAGCCGATCAGCGGGGTCGAGCCCAGCGCGGCGACGGTGAGCGCCACGGCCTCGCTGATGGGGGCGAGTGCGGTGTCGAGCACGGCGGGGTCGAGCGCGATGAGGCGGTCCACATCCGCTCGGCTGCGCACGGCCTGGGCGAGCACCGGGCCCTTGCCCGCCACGATCTCCACGTCGACGCCCACGAGCTTGAGCGGCACGACGATGTCGCTGAACAGGATGCCGGCGTCGACACCGTGCCGGCGGATCGGCTGCAGGGTGATCTCGCTGGCCATGCCCGGGTCCAGGCAGGCGTCGAGCATCCGCGTGCCCACCCGCAGTTCGCGGTATTCGGGCAGCGAACGGCCGGCCTGGCGCATGAACCACACCGGGGTCACGGCGGGGCGGGTGCCCTGGTAGGCCCGCACCAGGCGGGAGTCCGAGGTGAGGCCGGCAGAAAGTGGGTGCGTCGTCTCGAGGTTCATCACGCTCGATTGTCCTCTACATCGGCTGAGAGATGCGATTCGAGGTGTTGTTCGACACAACGTAGAATCAAGCGGTGTTGATTTGTCTGTCCGCGAACCACAAGAACTCGAGTTTCGACGTGCTCGAAAAGCTGTCTGTGGGCGCGGACGCTGCGGCGGGCGGGATGCTCACGGGCCACGATGCCCTCAGTGGGGCCGTTGTCGTGGCCACCTGCAACCGTTTCGAGGCCTACCTCGACCTCGACGAGCCGTTCGGGGTCTCCCCTCTTCCCGCGGTTTATGCCGCGATCGATGCCGTGAGCGCGAGCACCGGTGTGAGCGCCGACCTGCTGCGCGACACCCTCGACCTCGTGCACGGCAACGGCGTGGCCGAGCACCTCTTCGCCGTGACCAGCGGGCTCGAATCCGTCGTGGTCGGCGAGGGCGAGATCGCCGGCCAGGTGCGCCGCTCCCTCGAGGAGGCCCGCGCCGCCGGCACCACCAGCCCCGAGCTGGAGCGCCTGTTCCAGCGGGCCTCGCAGACCTCCCGCGGTGTGAAGAACCGCACGGGGATCGGCGCCGCCGGCCGCTCGCTGGTGCGCCTCGCCCTCGAACTGGCCGAGAGCCGGGTCACCGACTGGGCGCACACCAGGGTGCTGCTCGTGGGCACCGGCCGGTACGCCGGCGCCTCGCTGGCGGCCCTGCGCGACCTCGGCGTCACCGACGTGCGGGTGTACTCGCCGTCCGGCCGCGCCGCCAAGTTCGCCGCCGCGCACGACATCGGGGCCGTGGCGACGGATGCCGAGGCCCTGGCTGCCGAGACCGCCCTGGCCGACCTCATTCTCACCTGCACCACCGTGGAGCACCACGTGATCGATGCGGGCATCCTCACCGCCGGCCGCGCGCTCGTGGCCGCGCAGCACGCCGCCGAGGTGCCTGCCCTGGTTGCCGGTTCGGATGCCGGGCGCTCCTGCCCGGTCGGCGCCGAACCCGACGCCGCCCGCCAGCTGGTCATCGACCTCGGCCTGCCGCGGAACGTCGACCCTGACGTGAGCGACGTGCCCGGCGTGGAGCTGCTCGACCTCGAGACCATCCGCATCCACGCGCCCCTGGAACAGCTGAACGCCACCAGCGAGGCCCGCAAGCTGGTGGGTCGCGCGGCCAAGAAGTTCTCCGCGGTGGCCGAGGAGCAGAGCCTGGCGCCGGCCGTCGTGGCGCTGCGCTCCCACATCTTCGACATCCTCGACGGTGAGATCGAACGCGCCCGCAAGCGCGGCGACACCAGCGAGCAGACCGAATCGGCGCTGCGGCACCTCGCCGGCGTGCTGCTGCACACCCCCATGGTGCGCTCCCGCGAGCTGGCCCGCGCCGGCGACCAGGAGGCGTTCCTCGGCGGCCTCGACGCCCTGTTCGGCATCGAGGTGGCCCTGCCCGATTCGGCGGTCCCACCCGTCGAGCTGCCGGGGTCGACCGACGTCGCCGACGCCGCCTCCTGACGTGCGTCCGACGGGGGCTCCGCACGGTGCTGAGCCGAGCGTGGTTCTGAGCGGAGCGTGGGTCTGAGATGAAGGCCGTCTGGTTCGATCAATTCGGCGTGCTGCCGGTCGTGCGTGACGTGGCCGACCCCGAACCCAGCGCCGCCGGCGTGGTGGTGCGGGTGGAGGCCACCGGACTCTGCCGCAGCGACTGGCACGGCTGGCTCGGGCACGACCCTGACATCGCCCTGCCGCACGTTCCCGGCCACGAACTCGTCGGCGTGATCGACGCCGTCGGGCCGCTGGTGACGAGGTTCGCGGTGGGCCAGCGGGTCACCGTGCCGTTCGTCTGCGCCTGCGGCGACTGCCCCGAGTGCGCCGGCGGCAACGCCCAGGTGTGCCGCAACCAGACCCAGCCCGGCTTCACGCACTGGGGCTCCTACGCCGAACGGGTGGCGCTGCACAACGCCGACGTCAACCTGATCGCGGTGCCGGACGACCTCGACGCGGGCGCCGCCGCCCTGCTCGGCTGCCGGTTCGCCACCTCGTACCGCGGCCTGGTGCACCAGGCGAAGCTCGCGGCCGGCGAAACCCTCGTGGTGATCGGCTGTGGCGGCGTCGGCCTCTCCGCCGTGATGATCGGTGCGGCGCTCGGCGCCCGGGTGATCGCCGTGGACATCAGCGTGGACGCCCTCGCCTCCGCCGCCCGGGCCGGGGCCACCTTCACGGTCAACTCCAGCGGCATGACCGACCCCGAGGTGGTGGAGCGGGTTCGCCTGCTCTCCGACGGGGGTGCCCAGGTGTCGGTGGAGGCGCTCGGCCGGGAGAGCACGGTGGCCATCGCCATCCGCTCGCTGGCCACCCGCGGCCGGCACGTGCAGATCGGCCTGCTCGCCGAAGACCCGGTGCTGCCGCTCGGCGTGGTGATCGGCCGTGAACTGACCGTGCTCGGCAGCCACGGCATGCCCGCAAGCGACTACCCCGAGCTGCTGGCGCTCGTGGCCAGCGGCCGGTTGCGCCCGCAAGACCTGATCAGCCAGCGTATCGGCCTGGCGGATGCCCCTGCGGCCCTGGCCGCGATGTCGGCGCCCCTGCCCGCCGCGGGCGTCACCCTGATCGCCCTGACGCTGCCCTAGCGCGCCGGGCGGCGGCATCCGAAGGGCGTGGCGGCCGGCATCCGGAGGGCGTGGCGGCCGGCATCCGGAGCTGTGCGGGCAAGGCGCCGGTACGCGGGTGGTGCGCCAGGCCCACCGCGGCATCCGAAGGGCGTGGCGGCCGGCATCCGGAGCTATGCGGGCACGGCGCCGGTAGGCGGGTGGCGCGCCACCCGCAGAACGGCGTCTGCCCCGCATTCCGCGATGTGCGGGGCAGGCGCCGATGTGCGGGGCAGGCGCCGTGGTGCGGCGGGCCTTGCCGAGCCAGAGCGGGGCGGGCGGATGCCGCGGGGCTGATTACAGCTCCGGGGCGGGCGGATGCCGCGGGGCTGGTTACGCCCCGCGCAGGCGCACGGCCAGGTAGGCGTCGAGCTCGGCCAGGGGCACGCGCTCCTGCGCCATGGTGTCGCGGTCGCGCACGGTCACGGCCTGGTCCTCGAGCGAGTCGAAGTCCACCGTGATGCAGTACGGGGTGCCGATCTCGTCCTGGCGGCGGTAGCGGCGGCCGATGGCGCCGGCGTCGTCGAAGTCCACGTTCCACGATTCGCGCAGGCGCGCGGCCAGCGAACGGGCCATGGGTGAGAGGGCTTCGTTCCGCGACAGCGGCAGCACGGCGGCCTTGATCGGGGCCAGGCGCGGGTCGAGCTTGAGCACGGTGCGCTTGTCGACGCCGCCCTTCGCGTTGGGCACTTCTTCCTCGTGGTAGGCATCCACCAGGAACGCCATCAGCGAGCGGGTGAGGCCGGCCGCGGGCTCGATCACGTACGGGACCCAGCGCTCGTTCTTGGTCTGGTCGAAGTAGGAGAGGTCCTTGCCGGACGCCTCGGAGTGGGTCTTGAGGTCGAAGTCGGTGCGGTTGGCCACACCCTCGAGCTCGCCGAACTCGCTGCCGGAGAAGCCGAAGCGGTACTCGATGTCGACGGTGCGCTTGGAGTAGTGCGACAGCTTCTCGGCGGGGTGCTCGAACAGGCGCAGGTTCTCGATGTTGATGCCGAGGCCGGTGTACCAGCTCATCCGCTGGTCGATCCAGTACTGGTGCCATTCCTCGTCGCTGCCGGGCTCGACGAAGAACTCCATCTCCATCTGCTCGAACTCGCGGGTGCGGAAGATGAAGTTTCCGGGGGTGATCTCGTTGCGGAAGCTCTTGCCGATCTGGCCGATGCCGAACGGGGGCTTCATGCGCGCGGCCTGCAGCACGTTGGCGAAGTTCACGAAGATGCCCTGCGCGGTCTCGGGGCGCAGGTAGTGCATGCCGGCCTCGTCGTCGATGGGGCCGAGGAAGGTCTTGAGCAGGCCCGAGAACGCGCGCGGTTCGGTCCAGGTGTGCCGGTTGCCGCAGTTGGGGCAGGCGATGCCGTCGAGGCCGCCTTCGGGCGGGCGGCCCTTCTTCTCTTCGAACTCTTCGATGAGGTGGTCTTCGCGAAAACGCTTGTGGCAGCTGGTGCATTCCACCAGCGGGTCGGAGAAGACCTCGACGTGGCCGGAGGCCTCCCAGACCTTGCGCGGCAGGATGACGGAGGAGTCCAGGCCAACGACGTCGTCGCGGCTGGTGACCATGAAGCGCCACCACTGCTTCTTGATGTTCTCCTTCAGCTCCACACCGAGGGGGCCGTAGTCCCAGGCGGACTTGCTGCCGCCGTAGATCTCACCGGCCTGGAAGACGAAGCCGCGGTGGCGGGCGAGGGCGATGACGGAATCAAGACGGGAAAGTGCGGCCACGGTGGCTCCAATGGTCCAAAAGGATGGTCAAAACACCGGGCGGGGGCCCGGGTACGGATTTGTCCATTTTAGCGAGACGGCCACGACCCCCGGTTACGGGCGTTGCCGGTCGCCGCCGGCGCCACTACATTCGGATGCGTTGCGCTCACGCTCCGCTCGCACCGCTGCTCCATCGACAGATCGACAGGCTCCGGGGGGAGGACCACCGTGCGAGCGCACCCCGACCAGACCGCGCCGGCGCCCTTCACCAACGCGGTGCTCGACCGGCGCACCGTGCTCGCCTCGCTGGGTCTCTCGCTCGCGCTGGCCGGCTGCGCGGCGCTGGCGCCGGATGCGCCGCCGGTGGCGACCGGGGCCGTCGTGCCGGCCCCCACCCCCACCGCGCTCCCCCGGCCGCTGCCCGGTGCGATTCCTCCGCCGGTTGCGGTGCCGCTGCCCACGCCCGCCCTCGTGCGGGTGGGAGTGCCGTCCGGCACCCTGTCCGGCCTGCCCGGGGAGGGCTCGCTGCTGGCCTGGACCGTCGACGACGGCTCGAGCAGCGACGTGGTGGCCAGGTACGCGCAGTTCGCCGCCGACACGGGCATCCGGCTCACCTTCTTCGTCACCGGCTGTTACGACGCGTGGACCGACAACGCCGAAGCGCTCCGCCCACTCGTCGCCAGCGGCCAGATCCAGCTGGGCAACCACACGTGGTCGCACCCCGACCTCAGCACCCTGGCCGACGCCGAGGTCACCACCGAACTCAGCCGCAACCACGACTTCATCACCGACACCTTCGGGGTCGACGCCCGGCCGTTTTTCCGGCCGCCGTACGGGGTGCACGACGACAGGGTGGATGCGCTGGCCGCCGACCTCGGCTACACGGTCCCGACCACCTGGTACGGCTCGCTGTCCGACTCCGGCCTCATCACCGACCAGCAGGTCGTCGACTTCGCGACCACCTGGTTCCTGCCGCAGCACATCGTGATCGGGCACCTCAACTTCGATCCGGTCACCCGCGTCTTTCCGCAGCTGCTCGGGCTGCTGCACGAGCGCGCCCTCACCGCCGTCACCCTCAACGACGTGTTCACCAGCGCGGCGCATCCGTGAGGTTCGCACCCGACGACACGTCTTCGGGGGGACCAATGGCACCATTGCCGCCCGCGGCGGATGTTACCGTTGCGGTTACCCGGCAATTTGCTGTGAGTTTCACCGTGTATCTCAAAGAGGAGTACTGATGGGCGCTACGTCCAGCATTCCGCAAGGCGCAACCGAAGAACCAGACCTGACCCAAGACCCGGCCCTCCCGCCCGTGGCCCTTGACCCCACCATCCACGACGCCGAAGAGGCCCACTGGACCCCGCTGAAGATCGCCATCTGGGGGGCCATCGCGCTGCTCGGCGGGCTCAGCTGGGTGATGCTGGCCGTGGTGCGCGGCGAGACCGTGAACGCCATCTGGTTCGTCTTCGCCGCGATCTGCACGTACCTGATCGGGTACCGGTTCTATTCCAACTACATCCAGAAGCACCTGCTGCGCCCGGATGACCGCCGGGCGACCCCCGCCGAGTACAAGGCCGACGGCAAGGACTATGCCGCCACCGACCGCCGGGTGCTCTTCGGCCACCACTTCGCCGCCATCGCCGGCGCCGGCCCCCTGGTGGGCCCCGTGCTCGCCGCCCAGATGGGTTACCTGCCCGGCACGATCTGGATCATCGTGGGCGTCGTCTTCGCCGGCGCCGTGCAGGACTACCTGGTGCTGTTCTTCTCGATGCGCCGCGGCGGCCGGTCGCTGGGCCAGATGGCCCGCGACGAGCTCGGCCGGGTCGGCGGCACCGCCGCCCTCATCGCCACGCTCACGATCATGGTCATCATCGTCGCCATCCTCGCCCTCGTCGTGGTCAACGCACTGGCCGAAAGCGCCTGGGGCGTCTTCTCGGTCGGCATGACCATCCCGATCGCCCTGTTCATGGGCTGCTACCTTCGCTTCTTCCGCCCGGGCAAGGTCACCGAGATCTCCATCATCGGCTTCGTGCTGCTCATCGCCGCGATCGTGGGCGGTGGCGCCATCGCCGGCACCGAGTGGGGTGCGGCGATGTTCCACATCGACAAACTGCCCCTGGCCATCGGCATCATCGTCTACGGCTTCGTCGCCGCGATCCTGCCGGTCTGGCTGTTGCTGGCCCCGCGCGACTACCTCTCCACCTTCATGAAGATCGGCACCATCGGCATGCTCGCGCTGGCGATCATCATCGTGCGCCCCGAGATCTTCGTTCCGGCGGTGAGCGAATTCGCCACCAGCGGCACCGGACCTGTCGTGAGCGGCCAGCTGTTCCCGTTCCTCTTCGTCACCATCGCCTGCGGCGCCCTGTCCGGCTTCCACGCCCTGATCGCCTCCGGCACCACGCCCAAGCTGATCGAGAAGGAACGCCAGACCCGGTTCATCGGCTACGGCGGCATGCTGATGGAATCGTTCGTGGCGATCATGGCCCTCGTGGCCGCGCTGTCGATCGACCGTGGCATCTACTTCGCCATGAACTCCTCGCCCGCCCTCACCGGCGGCACGGTGGAGGGCGCGGTCACCTTCGTCAACAGCCTGGGCCTGACCGGCGTGAACCTCACCCCGGAGATGCTCACCCAGACGGCCAAGGACGTCGGCGAAGCATCCATCGTCTCCCGCACCGGCGGCGCCCCGACCCTGTCGGTGGGCCTCGCGCACATCATGCAGCAGGTCGCCGGCGGCAGCGGCATGATGGCGTTCTGGTACCACTTCGCCATCATGTTCGAGGCCCTGTTCATCCTCACCGCAGTGGATGCCGGCACCCGCGTGGCCCGGTTCATGCTGCAGGACAGCCTGGGCAACTTCTTCCCGAAGTTCAAGGACACCTCGTGGCGCACCGGCGCCTGGTTGACCACCGGCATCATGGTGGCGGCCTGGGGCGCGGTGCTCGTGATGGGCGTCACCGACCCGCTCGGCGGCATCAACACGCTGTTCCCGCTGTTCGGCATCGCCAACCAGCTGCTCGCCGCGATCGCCCTGGCGGTATGCATGGCCATCGTGGCCAAGCGCGGCATGTTCAAGTACCTCTGGATCGTCGCGGTACCGCTGGCCTTCGCGGCCGTGGTCACCATCACGGCCTCGATCCTGAAGATCTTCTCGAGTGTGCCGTCGGTGGGCTACTTCGCCCAGAACGCGGCGTTCTCCAAGGCGCTTGCCGCCGGGGAGACGAGCTTCGGTACGGCCACCTCGGTCGAAGCGATGGAGGCCGTGGTGCGCAACACCATGGTGCAGGGCATCCTGTCGATCATCTTCGTGACCCTCGCGGTCATCGTGATCTTCACCGCCCTGCAGGCCACTTGGCACGCCTGGCGCACCCACGCGAACGCGACCAACGAAGACCTGGCCGTGCCGTCGCGCATCTTCGCTCCGTCCGGCCTGATGGCCACGCGGGCCGAGAAGGCCACCCAGGCCGAGTGGGATGCCCGCCCGAGCACCGGCAAGCGCAAGGCGCGCGAGCACTGATGGCGATCACGTTCGGGGGGCGCTGATGAGCGTGGCCGCCGCGGTGCGCACCGCGGCGGCCGGGCTCGCCTGGTACGTGAAGGGCCTCATGGGTGAGGATGCCTACGAGAAGTACCAGGCGCACCACGAGTCCGTGCACGGCACGGATGCGGCGGTGCCGGCCATGACCGAACGGGAGTTCTGGCGCGACCAGACCGACCGGCAGGACACCAACCCGCAGGGCCGGTGCTGCTGACCCACCCGACGCGCACCACCTACGGCCCGCCCGGGCATCGATCCGGGCGGGTCGTAGCATTGGAGGCGATGACTGACACAACCACGCCCCGACCGAGCAAGCCCGCCCTGAACAAGGACACCCGGCTCTGCATCTCGCTGGCCGCGCGACCGAGCAACTTCGGCACCCGGTTCCACAACTACCTCTACGAGCAGTTCGGGCTCGACTTCGTCTACAAGGCGTTCACCACCACCGACCTGGCCGGCGCCATCGCCGGGGTGCGGGCGCTCGGCATCCGCGGCTGCTCGGTGTCGATGCCGTTCAAGGAGGATGTCATCGCCCTCGTCGACGAACTCGACGCCTCGGCCACGGCCATCCAGTCGGTGAACACCATCGTGAACGACGACGGCTACCTGCGCGCGTACAACACCGACTACATCGCCGCGGCCGACCTGCTGAAAAGCAACGCCCTCGACCCGGCCACCCCGTTCCTGCTGCGCGGTTCCGGCGGCATGGCCAAGGCCGTCGGAGCGGCCCTCCGCGACTCCGGCTTCGCCGCCGGCACCATCGTGGCCCGCAACGAGACCCGCGGCCGCGCCCTGGCCGACGAGCTGGGCTACTCCTGGCTGGCCGAGCCGGGCACCGCGACCGCGCCGTTACTGGTGAACGTCACGCCGATCGGCATGGCCGGCGGCGCGCAGGCCACCGAGTCGGCCTTCACGACCGCGGCCATCGCGGCCGCCGACACTGTCTTCGACGTCGTGGCGCTGCCCGCCGAGACGCCGCTGATCCTCGCGGCGCGTGCCGCCGGCAAGACCGTGATCACCGGCGCCGAGGTGATCGCCCTGCAGGCCGCCGAACAGTTCGAGCGCTACACCGGCGTGCGGCCAACGGCCGCTCAGGTGCAGGCCGCATCGGCCTTCGCCCGCGCATGAGCGACCCGGAGGCCGCGCCCGTCATCGCGCACCCCGACATCCTGGTCGCCGCCGTCGCGCTCATCCGCGACCGCCGGGTGCTCATGGTCACCGCCCGCGGGCGAGACGTCTGGTTCATGCCCGGCGGCAAGATCGATCCAGGTGAGAGCGAGACGGATGCCGCCGCCAGGGAAGCCTGGGAGGAGGTGGCGGTGCGTCTGGACCCCGCCGCGCTCCGCCCCCTGTTCACTGTGCACATTCAGGCACACGGTGAACCAGACGGCCGGCTCGTGCGGATGAGCGTGTTCGGCGCGGAGACCCCCGCCGAGCCCTCGGCAAGCGCCGAGGTGAGCGCCGTGCACTGGGCCAGCACGGCCGACCAGCAGCGGTGCCCGCCGGCCGGCGTCGAGGTGTTGCGCCGACTGCACGCCGCCGACCTGATCGACTGAGTCTCCGGCTGCTGTCGGCACCCGCCTCGAAGGCCGCCGGGGCAGAGCCGGTACGGTGGTGAGGCCGAAACCATCGCGCAGCCCCAGAGCTGCCTTCGGCTTTTCCACGCGTGTGAAGGAGATCTATGTCGGTGCTCGACAAGCAGCTGGTTCCAATTTTCGAGGAAGTCCTCGACCGGAACCCTGGCGAAGGCGAGTTCCACCAGGCCGTGCGGGAGGTGCTCGAGAGCCTCGGCCCGGTGGTGACGAAGCATCCGCAGTACGCAGACGCGGCCATCATCCGCCGTCTCTGCGAGCCTGAGCGCCAGATCATCTTCCGGGTGCCCTGGGTCACCGACTCCGGCAAGATCGAGGTGAATCGCGGGTTCCGGGTGGAATTCAACTCCGCTCTCGGCCCGTACAAGGGCGGTCTCCGCTTCCACCCGAGCGTCAACCTCGGGATCGTGAAGTTTCTGGGCTTCGAGCAGATCTTCAAGAACTCCCTCACCGGGCTGCCCATCGGCGGCGGCAAGGGCGGCTCCGACTTCGACCCCAAGGGCCGGTCCCAGGCCGAGGTGATGCGCTTCTGCCAGTCGTTCATGACCGAGCTGTACCGGCACCTGGGCGAGTACACGGATGTGCCGGCCGGGGACATCGGTGTGGGCGGGCGTGAGATCGGCTACATGTTCGGCCAGTACAAGCGGATCACCAACCGCTACGAGTCCGGCACCATGACCGGCAAGGGCCTGAGCTGGGGCGGATCGCAGGTGCGCACGGAGGCGACCGGCTACGGCACGGTCTTCTTCGTCGACGAAATGCTGAAAACCGCGGGCGAGGGCTTCGACGGCAAGAGGGTGGTCGTGTCCGGCTCCGGAAACGTCGCGATCTACGCCATCGAGAAGGTGCACCGGCTCGGCGGTACCGTGGTCGCCTGTTCGGACTCCGGCGGCTACGTCGTGGACCCGGCCGGCATCGACCTGGCCCTCCTCAAAGAGGTGAAGGGTGTGCGACGGGAGCGCATCTCCGAGTACGCGACCCTGCGCGGGGACGGGGTCAGCCATGTGGCCGACGGCTCGATCTGGGACGTGCCGTGCGACATCGCCCTGCCGTGCGCGACCCAGAACGAACTCGACGCCGTGGGCGCCGAGGCCCTGATCCGCAACGGCTGCCAGATCGTGGCGGAAGGCGCGAACATGCCGACCACCCCGAACGCTGTTCGGTTGCTGTCCGAGGCCGGCGTGCGTTTTGCGCCCGCGAAGGCGGTCAACGCGGGTGGGGTGGCAACCAGCGCGCTGGAGATGCAGCAGAACGCGTCCCGCGACTCCTGGACCTTCGAGCACACCGAGGACCGACTTGCCGTGATCATGCAGGGCATCCACGACCGGTGCCTGGAGACCGCTGACGAATACGGCACCCCTGGAAGCTACGTGGCCGGGGCGAACATCGCCGGGTTCACCCGGGTCGCCGACGCGATGCTCGCACTGGGCGTCATCTAGGGCAGCGCAGTCGGCCGGCGCGCCCCTCGGGTGCGCCGGCCGCCGCTCTGGCGTACCCTGCCTGCATGACCGACCACGTGCCGCTTCCCTGGGACCACATCCGGCTCTGGGAGATCGGGCAGCTGCAGAACGACACCGGGCTCGGCCTGGAGCACTGGCTGGCCCGCATCCGCGATCTCGCCCCGCCCACCGAGGCCGCCCTGCGCGAGTGGCTCGGCAGTGAGGGGGTCAACGGGTACCCGCGGGCGCTGCTCGTGCACGAGACCTTCGGCTACCCGGACTCCACGGTGCGGGCCGCCGACGAACTGATCGACGCGCAGTATGCCGACCGGCCCGCGCTGCGGGCGATCCTCGACGCCGTGCTGCTCTACGCCGGCGACCTCGACGAGGTGAGCATCCAGACCCGCACCAGCCATGTGGCCCTGACCGGGCCGACCCGCACCTTCGCGGTGGTGCAGCCGACCACCCGGCACCGGGTGGACCTGGGCCTGCGCATCAGGATGCCCGAGGAGGCACCCAGCACCCGGCTGCGGCCGGCCAGCGCGCTCGGCGCCGACTTCCCCGCCCGGATCCCGCTCACCGCCGCCAGCCAGGTCGACTCCGAGGTGGCGGCCTGGCTCAAGCACGCTTACGACGCCACCCTCTGACACCGAGCCGCGGCCAGGGCGAGACGTCGCGCCAGCGACGGAAAAACCCCCCGGTTCGTCACGGCAAAACCCCAAGTCCCAGCTTCTCTCAGGGTCATTGTGTTCGGGCCCGGACCCGGCGAGGATCGATTGACCGGTCGCGTCCGCCCGTGTCCACCCGACTGACGAGACCAAGAGGATCCCCGTGTATTTCCACGACGAACAGCCCCTGACCGCCCGCAGCGACGACGGCCAGGCGCGGAGTCGCGCGTGAAGATGCCAGCGGCCCGCGGCCCGGTGAGTTCAGCGCTGTGCACTCTGCTCACCAACCGCGATCCCGCCGCCGAACCTGGCCTGGTCACGGGCTTGCAGGCCAGCGTCCAGACGGCCCTGCACGACGCCGACGACATCCTGCACGACGAGGATCTGCAGGCGGCCCTGTTCACCGCCTACGAGTTGCGGTACAGCGGCCTGGCCGGCGTCGACGATTCCCTGGAGTGGGACCCGGCCGTGCTGGATCTCTGCGCGGCCATCGAGCTCTGCTTCGAGCAGGCTCTGCGCGACCGGGTGCCGATGCCGCCGCTGCCCGCGCCCGGCATCGACACCGTCGCCGCCGCGCTGTTCGAGCTGACCGGGTCGGACTCCGGACCCAGCGTCTCCCGATATCTGGCGAAAAAGGCCACCGATGCCCAGGCCCGCGAGTTCCTCATCCACCGCTCGGTCTACCAGCTGAAGGAGGCCGACCCGCACAGCTGGGCGATCCCCCGCCTCCGGGGCCGGGCCAAGGCCGCCCTGGTCGAGATTCAGGCCGACGAATACGGCGGCGGCCGGCTCGCGAAGATGCACTCCGAGCTGTTCGCCCGCACCATGCGAGGACTCGGCCTCGACGCCAGCAACGGCCACTACGTCGACGTGGTGCCGGCGATAGTGCTGGCCTCGAGCAACCTGATGACGATGTTCGGCACCCACCGGCGCCTGCGCGGAGCCATCGCGGGGCACCTCGCCGCGTTCGAGATGACCTCGTCGCTGCCCAACCGGCAATACGGCAACGGGTTCAGGCGGCTCGGCTACGACCAGGCGGTCACTCACTACTTCGACGAACATGTCGAGGCCGACGCCGTGCACGAGCAGATCGCCGCACGCGACCTTGCCGGCGGTCTCACTGAAGACGAACCCGAGCTGGTGGAAGATGTCGTGTTCGGCGCTGCCGCCTGCCTGTTCGTCGACGGCCTCGCCGGAACCGCCCTCTTGTCGGCCTGGACGGCGGGAGAATCGGCCCTGCGCAGCGACGCGCCCGAGCCGGTCGGGCTGCGCTCGTGAGCGCGGGCAGGATCCCTGCGGATTCCGGCGACCCCGTGAGCATCACCGCGTGCCCGAACGGCCCGCTGCTGGTGCGCGGCGCGTTCGAGATCCTCACCCCCGCCGGCGAGGTTGTGCCCAGCCGACGTAAGACCGTGGCCCTGTGCCGCTGCGGCGTGTCGACGCTGAAGCCGTTCTGCGACGGCAGCCACAAGGCCATCGGCTTCACCACCGAACCGGAGTCACCCGCCCCGCCGCCGGCGGTCTGAGCGCGCGGGCAGCTGCGCAGCCGGAGCGGCGGTCACGGCTCGCTCCAGAGGAGGTACCCCAGCGCCCCGCCGTTCGCCAGCCGCAGGGCCGGGATCGGCCCCCGCCCGGCCGCCAAGGCGGCGACGAGGCTGCCCGTGTGGGCGTCGCCGGCCCCGTTCGTCGAGACGACGGATGCCGGCACCGCGCTGACGTGGAACGGCGGGTGGCCAGGGGCGGCGAGGATGCAGCCCTCGGCGCCGATGCGCACCACCGCGTGCGCCGTCGCGCGGGGCGGCGCATCCGCCCCCGCGCCAGCGGCGGCCAGGCGCTCGGCGAGCTCGGCGGCCGCCAGGCGCGGATCGGCCCTGCCGGTGAGCAGCGTCGCCTCCCGGTGGTTGCAGGTCCACCAGTCGGCCCGGGCGAACAGGGCGGCGAGGTCGACGGGATCCAGTTCGTGGCCGAGCGGTCCAGGGTCGACGACGAGAGTGGCCGCCGGCGGCAACCCGGCGAGCGCGGCACGAATCGCCGAGCGGGTGACCGGGTGCAACAGCCCGTAGCCGGACACGAGCACCGCATCGGTGGGCCGCAGCGGAACCTGGCCCAGCATCGCCGGTTCGAGCAGCCCTTCTGCGCCCGGCAGGGTCACGAAGGTGCGTTCGCCCGAGGGATCGACGAGTACCAGGCAGAGCCCGGTGTCCACCGCGGGAACCGGGGCCAGAACCGTCTGGATGCCGGCCGCCGCGAGGGCCGCCCTGGCCAGGTCGCCGAAGGGCCCGGTGCCGGTGCTGCCGGCGTGCACCGTGACCAGCCCGGCCCGTCGCGCGGCCGCCATGGCGGTGTAGCCGCCGCCGGCCAGCATCGCGCCGCCGGAACCGAAGACGTCGCCGCCGCGCTCGGGCAGCGCGGGCACCCGGGTGACCACGTCGACCAGCACGGTGCCAAAGCTCACCAGCCGCTCGATCGGGCGGACCTCGGGCGTGCTCACCGGCTGCTCTCCCGCCGCTCGACCCGCCGGTCGGCGGCCGGCCCCGGCCCCGCCGGCCGCCGCAGCGCCAGCAGGCCGGCCGCGATCGGTTCGATCCCGAGGTCGTTCACCCGGCGTACGGTTTCGATCGCCTGCGCGGGAAACCCGGCCGTGCCGTGCGCGGCCCCGCCGACGGCTCCGGCCATCGCGGCGATGGTGTCGCTGTCGCCGCCGAGGGAGGCCGCTGCCAGGCAAGCCTGCCACGGGTCGTCCGCACAGAGGGCGAGCACCGCGAAGGCGGCGGGCACCGACTCCTGGCTGGCCAGGCTGGTGCCCACCAGCCGGTAGACCAGCTCGAGAGACTCCGCCGGCCGGCCGGCATCCATCAGCCCGACCGCCCACCGGATGCGCGGGGCCACCTGCCCGGCCGCGACCCAGTGGCCCCTGGCGGCGCCGAGGCCGGCGGCCTCGACGGCCAGCTCGGTTGCCTCTGCCACCGTCGCACCGTCGAGCGCCGCGCTCACCGCGGCGGCGACGGCGGCGGCCCCGGCAATGGCGACCCCGGTGTTGTGGCTGACCAGGGCGGTCTCGGCCACCCTGTCGACGAGGGCGGCCAGGTCGTCGGCGGGCATCAGGATGCCCACACCGGCCACCCGCATCGCCGCGCCGTTGGTCGCCCCGTACCGGCCGGACTCGGCGGCGGGCGCCCCCGCCTGCAGCCGGGCCAGGGCGGCGCGGGTGGAGGGCCCGAGCAGGTCCAGCGACCCGCTCGCCCGCATCCGGGCCTCCCAGGCCAGCAGTTCCCCGGCGAACTCGGTCGCGTCCACGTGGCCGGCGCCCGCCACGAGCATGCGGGCCAGCAGAAGCGCCTGATCGGTGTCGTCGGTCACCGACCCGGCCGGCCGGCCGGCGGCGAGCGGATGGTCGGCGGCCCCGGGTTCGAACCCCACCACCCCGCGCCGCCCGAACCGGTGCAGCACCTCCGGGCGGGACATCATCTGGCTGGGCATGCCGAGGGCATCGCCGATGGCGAGCCCGGTGAGGGCGCCGACCGCCCGGTCGGGGCTGCCGGCCGGCGGGTGTTCCGGCGGGGTGCCGGCCGGAGTCACCTGGCGAGCCCGCGTTCGGCGAGGATGTCCTCGATGGTCACGATCTCGATCAGGGGTGCGTAGAGCGCCATCGTGTCCAGCGCGCGCTGGTGGTCGGTGTCGCTGAGGCCGGCGCAGGCATCCGCCACCACCCGCACCCGCACCCCGTCGTCGGCCGCGGCGAGGGCGGTGGACAGCACACAGCAGTCGGTGGAGACCCCGGCGAGCACGATGTCGCGGGTGTCGCCGAGGGCGGCCCTGGTGTCGGCATCCCACTTGCCGAAGGTGGGCCGGCTGATCAGCACGGCGTCGCCGGCCGGCACCGCGGGCACCAGGTCGTAGAGGTCGGCGTTGGCGGGGTCGAGGGCGAAGGGCCACTGCCGGTAGTAGGGCACCCAGGCGCCGTCGGGCTGCTCGGGTGCCACGAACCGGGTGAGCGCGGTGCGGCCGGGGAAGAGCTGGCGCAGGCGCACGGCACCCGCCTCGGCCCGGGCGAAGCCAGGGGTGAACCAGGCGCTCTGCGGCTCACCGAAGATGCGCTGCAGGTCGACCAGGACCAGCCAGGAGCCGGTGGTCATGCCCGCTCCGCCGCATCCTGCGCGTCGGTCAGGTGGTCACCGCCGGCCAGCGGCAGCGCCTCCTGACGGCGCACCGTGCCGCGGCCGAAGAGCACAGTGCCCCCGAAACCTATCACCAGGGCCACCAGCACGCCGAGGTTCGCGTACGCCCAGTCGCCCTCGCGGCCGCCCAGGCCGAGCGGTTCGAGCAGGTAGCCCTGCCAGGCCAACCAGCCCGCCATGCCGTTGGTGACCATGCCCCAGCCGATCACCGAGCCGAGCGCGATGAGCACGATCGCGAGCACCCGCACGTTGCCGTAGCGGCCGGCGGGATCGAAGAGGTCCTTGGCCGCGTAGCCGGTGCGGCGCATCAGCACGTCGGCCATGAAGATGCCGCACCAGGCGGCCACGGGCACGCCCAGGGTGATCAGGAAGCCCTGGAACGGGCCGAGGAAGTCGGCGGCGAAGAAGACCACGTAGATGGAGCCGAGCACCATAAGCACCCCGTCGATGCCGGCAGCCACGAACCTGGGCACCCGCAGGCCGGTGCTGAGCAGGGCCAGGCCCGACGAGTAGATGTCGAGCACCGCACCGCCGACCAGGCCGAGCACCGCGGTCAGGGCGAACGGGATGAGGAACCAGACCGGCAGGATGGTGGTGAGCGCGCCGATCGGATCGAGCGCGATCGCCGCGCCGAGTTCCGGGGAGGAGCCGGCCAGCAGCAGGCCGAACAGCAGCAGGATGATCGGGGCCAGCGAGGCGCCGAAGGTGGTCCAGCCGACCACGCCGGCGCTGGACGCCGTGCGGGGCAGGTAGCGGGAGTAGTCCGCGGCCGCGTTCACCCAGCCCAGGCCGAAGCCCGTCATCATGAAGACCAGCCCGCCGATCACCTGGGGTGCCCCGCCGCTCGGGATCGCGGCGAGGGTGGCGCCGTCGATCTGGCCGAAGGTGAGCACGATGTAGACCACCGTGAGCACGCCGGTGACGATGGTGATCCACATCTGCAGCTTCATGATGAAGTCGAAGCCGATGATGCCGCCGGCCACGATCAGGGCGGCCACCACGATGAGCGCGACTACCTTGGTGGCGTCGCCGCCTTCCCACCCGAGTTCCCGCAGGACCGTGGCGGTGGCCAGCACGGCCAGCGACGCGAGCACGGTCTCCCAGCCCACCGTGAGCAACCAGGAGATGGCTGACGGAACACGGTTGCCGTTGACGCCGAAGGCGGCCCGGCTCAGGGTCATGGTGGGGGCGTGCCCCCGCTTGCCGGCCAGGGCGACGAACCCGCAGAACAGGAACGACACCACGATGCCGACCAGGCCCACGAGGGTGGCCTGCCAGAACGAGATGCCGAAGTCGAGCAGGAAGGACCCGTAGGCCACCCCGAGCACCGAAACGTTGGCGGCGAACCACGGCCAGAACAGATCGCGTGGATGCCCCTTGTGCTCGCTCTGGTCGATCGAGTTGATGCCATTGAGTTCCACGCTCAGCGTGTTCCGCTCGTCCATGCGACGAGACTACCCGCGACCCGCGACCCGGGCGCAAGAAAAAATGCCCGGTCTGGAGCCCGGGTCTCGTCGCCCAGGCTGCGTGGGCTCAGTGCACGTATTCGAGCAGGTCGAGGCCGACCGACCGCATGCCGTCGAGAACCGACAGGCGCGACGAGAGGTTGTGGTCGTCGAAGAAGATCGAGACGGCGTATGCGGCCCCGGCGCGCGGGCCGCGCAGCACTCCCACTTCGCTTCGCACTCCGTTGTCGGTGCCGGTCTTGTTCACCAGCAGCACCCCGTGCGACGGTTCGCGGTGCGCGTGCGGCGAGAAGCCGAACGCGCTGGCCACCATGGAAAGGTCGGAGTTCAGCGACAGCCAGCCGAGCACCCGTTCGCTGCCTTCGTCGTCGAGGATCTCGCCGCGGGCCAGCGCCGTGAACAGCCAGGTGAGCTCGCGGGCGCTGCCGACCGAGAGGTTGGGGGCGTCGTCGGGTCCGCGCGAATCGCGCACCAGGTCGAGCAGGCCGGTGCCACTCAAGCCGAGTTCCTCGGTGCGCCGACGTACGGCGTCCAGGCCCACGGCGCGCAGCAGCACGTTCGTGGCCAGGTTGTCGTTGGTGGCGCCAACCAGCGCCGCGAGGTCGGCGACGGGCAGCGACGGGGCCTGCAGGTGCTGCCAGAGACCGGAGCCGTCCACCGAGTCCTTCACGGTGCGGTCGAGGATCGTGTACGCGCCGAAATCGGCGTCCCGCAGCCTCGAGGCCACCTCGATGAGCAGCAGTACGGTTCCGATGCCGGCAGTGGGCATCACGACGTGGTCGTCGACGGAGAAGAGCACCCGCCCTGTGGCCAGATCGGTCGCTCTGGCCGACACCTGGGCGCCGCCCATCGCGAGCTCGCCGAGCGACTGGAAGCCGCGCTCGAAGCTGGACGGCACCGCGGATTCCCGGTGCCTGCCGCCGCGCTCCACAGCGTGCCTGGAGCGTCGTTCTGATTCCTGTGCTGGCGCGACCACTGCTGCGTTGTCCTCTAATTCATCGGTGCTGTTGAGCCCCCGCGAACACCCTAACCCACCGGCTGCCGGGCCGGCCGGGGGCGCTACCAGATCGTGACGCGCTTCTCAGGGTCAAGCCACGCCGCATCCGTTTCGGTGACCCCGAACGCCGTGTAGTACTCGTCGATGTTGCGCACGATCTGGTTGCAGCGGAACTCGTTCGGCGAGTGCGGGTCGATGGCGAGTAGGCGGATGGCCTCCTCGTCGCGCAGCTTCATCTGCCAGGCCTGCGCCCAGGAGAGGAAGAACCGCTCGGCGCCGGTGAGCCCGTCGATGACGGCTGGTTCGGCGCCGTCGAGCGAGAGCAGGTACGCCTTCCAGGCGATCGACAGACCGCCGAGGTCGCCGATGTTCTCGCCGATGGTGAGGGCGCCGTTCACGTGGTGGCCGGGGACCTGGGCGGGCGTGAGAGCGTCGTACTGCTCGATGAGCGACGCCGTGCGCTGTTCGAACGCGGCCCGGTCGGCCTCGGTCCACCAGTCGGTGAGCCGGCCGTCGCCGTCGTACTTGGAGCCTTGGTCGTCGAAACCGTGGCCGATCTCGTGGCCGATGACGGCACCGATGGCACCGTAGTTCGCGGCGGCGTCCCGCTGCACGTCGAAGAACGGCACCTGCAGGATGGCGGCGGGGAAGACGATCTCGTTGAAGCCCGGGTTGTAATAGGCGTTGATCGTCTGCGGGGTCATGAACCACTCGTCGCGGTCGAGCGGGTTGCCGATCTTGCCGAGCTCGCGGTGGAACTCGAACTCGCCCGTGGCGCGCACGTTCTTGATCAGGTCGCCGGGCTCGATGGCCAGACTGGAGTAGTCGCGCCACTTCACCGGGAAGCCGATCTTGGGGGTGAACTTGTCCAGCTTCTCGAGGGCCCTGGCCCTGGTCTCCTCGGTCATCCAGTCCAGGCCGGTGATGCTGGCGCGGTAGGCCTCGACCAGGTAGCCGACCAGTACGTCCATGCTGGTCTTGGCGTCGGGCGAGAAGTGCCGGTCAACGTAGATGCGGCCGACGGCCTCGCCGAGCGAGCCCTCCACGAGCGAGACGCCGCGCTTCCAGCGGGCACGCATCTGCGGGGTGCCGGTGAGGGTGCGGCCGTAGAAGTCGAAGTTGGCCTCGACGAAGTCGCTCGACAGGTACGACGCGCTCGAGCGGATGACCTGCCAGCGCAGCCAGTCCCGCCAGGCGTCGAGCCTGTCTTCGGTGAGCATCTCGGCCAGGCCCACCACGAAGCTCGGCTGGCGCACGACGACCTCGGCGAAGGCCACGGCCGGGGCGTCCAGGCCCTCCAGCCAGAGGTCGAGGTCGGCGCCCGCGGCGAGCGCGGAGAGCTGATCCCAGGTCTTGAGGTTGTAGGTCTTCTCGCTGTCGCGGGTGCGCACGTTGTCCCAGTGGTGGCTGGCGAGCTCGGTTTCCAGGGCGAAGACGCGTGCGGCGCGACCGGGGGCGTCGTCGATGCCGGCGAGGGTGAGCATCCGTTCGACGAAGGCGAGGTAGGCCGTGCGAACGTCGGCGAATTTCTCGTCGCGGTAGTACGACTCGTCCGGCAGGCCGAGGCCGGCCTGCTCGACGAAGACCAGGTAGCGCTCGGGGTTGCCTGGGTCGTTGTCGACGTAGAGCTGGAAGGTACCCGCGACGCCGGCCCGCTCGAGGCGGCCGAGGGTGGCGAGGAACACCGGCACGCTGCTGATGCCGTCCACGGTGGCCAGGTCGGCCGCGAGCGGAGTGGCGCCGAGCTGCTCGATGCGTTCCTCGTCCATGAAGCTGGCGTAGAGGTCGCCGAACTTGCGTTCCTCAGTGCCCGCCGCGGCGGTCTGCGCCTCGAGGATGATGGCCTGCACTGCCTTCTCGGCCTCTTCGGCGAGCAGGTAGAACGAGCCCCAGCGCGCCTTGTCGTCGGGGATCTCGGTCCGGGCGATCCACTTGCCGTTCACGTGGCGGAAGAGGTCGTCCTGCGGGCGTACGCCCGGGTCGAGTTCGTCGGTGTCGATTCCGGATGCAGTCACCTGATCAGTCATCTATGCAGCCTAACCTCACCGTGCCCGGGTGCGGATGCGACGGGGCGGTGGGACTATGGGCCGTGGTGTTGGGTGCGCCGGGCGTGGGAGCATAAACAGAACGGCGCTCCAGACGGGTCGCTGGTGACCCTGACCCAGGAGACCCCCATGCGCGTCATCACCCTGCCCGAGTTCGGCTCCGCCCTCGAACTGAGCGAGATCGACACCCCTCAGCCTGCCGCCGGTGAGGTGCGGGTGCGCGTGCACGCCGCATCCGTCAACGGGTTCGACCTGGCCGTGGCCGCCGGCTACCTCAACGGCCTGATGGAACACCGCTTCCCGGTGGTGCTGGGCAAGGACTTCGCCGGGATCGTGGATGCCGTCGGAGCCGACGTCACCGCTTACGTGGTGGGCGACCGGGTCTTCGGTGTCGTCACCAAGGCCCACCTGGGCGACGGCTCGTTCGGCGAGTTCGTGGTGGTACCCACCGCGACGGGTCTGGCGAAGCTGCCCGAGCAGGTCGACTTCGCGCGCGGCGCCGCCCTCGGACTGGCCGGCACGGCAGCGCAGGCCGCCGTGGATGCCGCCCAGCTCACCCCCGGCAGCACCGTGCTGGTCGTCGGCGCCACCGGCGGTGTCGGCAACCAGGCCCTGCAGCTCGCCGCCGCGGCCGGCGCCACCGTGATCGCCACCGCCCGCACCGCGCTCGGCATCGCCCAGGTGCGTCTGCTGGGCGCCAGCGAGGTCGTCGACCACACCCAGAACCTCAGCGAGGCCGTGCTCGCCGCCCACCCCGACGGCGTTGACGTGGTGCTGCACTTCGCCGGTGACGCGGCCACCGTGCTGCCGGCGCTGCGTGCCGGCGGCCGTCTGGTCTCCACCCTGATCGGCTCGCCCGACCAGCTCGCCAGCGGCACCGTGACCGTGGTGCCGATCCTCGCCGACCCCACCCCCGAGGTGCTGACCCGCCTGGCCGAGAGCCTCGCCGCCGGCCGCACCTCCGTGACCGTGCAGGGCAGCTACGCCCTCGCCGACGTGGCCGAGGCCTTCGACGACTTCGAGTCCGGCGCGCGCGGCAAGCTCGTCATCCTGCCGTAGAGCGTCTCGCCGGCGCCCGGACTGCCGGGCTGCCGGCGGGTCGACCCGATACGATCTGGAGCATGAGGGCACGGGCACTGGGACGATCGGTCGGCCTCGTCATCGCGGGTCTGGCCACGAGCGCGGCGGCACTGCTCTGGTTCGCAGTCGCAGCGGGCAATCCGACGCCCGATGCGGCCCCCTTCCGGTACCTGATCTTCGGCGTGCTCCCGATCTTGTACGATCCGAGCAGTCCAGCGCTCTGGGCGATCCTGGGGGCCGTCGCCCTGGCCGCGATCTCCGCCGCCGGCATCGCCCTGCTCGAACGCCGGGCGACGAACAGATCGCGGCGGTCCTCGAACGCGAGCCGTAACCCGCTCGCGCCGAGAATCGTGATGGCCCGGAACGGCGGTGCCTTCGCCGGACCCGTGACGGTGACCGTGCTGATCCCCGCGCACAACGAGCAGCTCTCGCTACCGGCGACGCTGGCCTCGCTCTTCGCGCAGTCGCACAGGCCGGAGCGTGTCATCGTCGTCGCCGACAACTGCACCGACGACACCGTCGCCATCGCCCGCGCGTCCGGCGTCGAGGTCTTCGAATCCGTGCACAACAGCAAGAAGAAGGCCGGCGCCCTGAACCAGGCGCTCACCCGGGTGCTGCCGGGACAGCTCGACAACGACGTGATCATGGTCATGGACGCGGATACCGCGCTCGACGACGGGTTCCTCGCCGAGGCTGTCACCCGGTTCACGAGCGATCGCGCCCTCATGGCGATCGGAGGCCTCTTCTACGGTGAGCCGGGGTTCGGCCTGATCGGGCTGCTCCAGCGCAATGAGTACGTGCGCTACTCCCGGGAACTCGCCCGGCGACGCGGCCGCGTTTTCGTGCTCACCGGCACGGCTTCGATGTTCCGGCCCCTCGCGCTGCGTTCCGTGGCCGGGAACCGCGGCATCACCATCCCGGGCGTCCACGGCGATGTCTACGACACGCACGCGCTCACCGAGGACAACGAACTCACGATCGCACTGAAATCGCTCGGCGCCCTGATCACCTCCCCCGCACAGTGCACGGTGGTGACCGAGCTGATGCCGACCCTGCCGGCCCTCTGGAAGCAGCGCCTGCGCTGGCAACGCGGCGCCCTGGAGAACATCGGCGCGTACGGGCTGACCCCGGCAACCCTGCGCTATTGGGCGCAACAACTCGGCATCGGCTACAGCGTCATCGCCCTGACCTCATTCCTGACCTTGATTCTGGTCACCCTGCTCGCCGCGAGCTCCTGGGTGTGGTTCCCGTTCTGGCTCGGCCTCGGCACGATCTTCGTCACCGAACGCGTGGTCACCGTGTGGGAGGGCGGCTGGCGGGCCCGGTTGCTGGCGCTCACGGTGCTCCCCGAACTCGGCTTCGATATGTTCCTGAACCTGGTCTACATCAAGGGAATCATCGACATCACCCTCGGCCGGCAGGCCAACTGGGAACACGCGAGCACGCCGCCCCGGAAGGTGAGGGCCGCCTGATCCCGGTGTCACCGCTCCTCACGTTGCTGTCGCTCCTCCCGCCCCGGGCGGTGCCCACCGGCATCCTGTTGCCCGATTCGGCCTTGGCGTCGCCCTTCTTCGCGATCTTTTCGGCGTTCGTCGGGATCAACACCGTCATCTATGTCGCACTCGCTGTCGCGAAGATCCTGCCGAAGATCTACCTCACGGACTGGGTCAGCGGCAGGAACCGTCGGTCCGCTGCCCGCAGCATCTACGGGGTGGATCATCCGTCGCCCCTGCCGCCGACACCGCAGTCCCCGCCACCCGGCACGGGCGCCGGGCCAACGCCGCCCAGCATCCGATAGCCGTCCCGCCAGGGAATCCCCGGTCGGCGTGCGCGTGCGGGCGTTCCAGGGCGCCGCCGGCTAGTTGGCGCCGAGCAGGTGGGCGACCTGCTCGTAGAAGGCGGCCGGGTCACCGGCGAGCGACGCCTTGACCATCGCGGTCCAGTCATCGACAACAACCTCGATGGCGCCCGTGGCGAGGCCATCGAACGACGACCGGGGAACATCGCGAGGATCGATCTTGGGTCCGTCGTAGCCGGCGGTGATGTCGGTGTCCGCGGCCCCGAGCAGGACCCCCTGAACAAACGTGCCCTGGTGCGCGAGCTCCAGACGCACACCGTTGGTCATGTTCCACTCGGCCGCCTTGGCCGCCGCATACGAACCCGAGCCCGGGGCGGCGAACCAGGAGAGCGCCGACAACACGTTGACGATCGCGCCGCCACCGTTGGACGCCAGGGCCGGTGCGAATTCGCGGATGACGTCGAGCGTGCCCCAGAAGTGCGTGTCCATCTCGCGGCGGATCTCGCTCAGCTCACCCGTGACCAGCGAGGCACCGGTCGAGATGCCGGCGTTGTTGACCAGCAGGGTCACGTCCGGTGCGGCGGCCGCCGCGGCGGCGACGGACTCGTGATCGAGGAGGTCGAGCCGGATCGGCACCACCCGGTCGTCACCGAAGTCGAGGGTCTCCGGGCGTCGGGCGGTCGCGTAGACCTTGGCGGCGCCGCGCTCGAGCAATTCGAGGACGAACTCCCTGCCGATCCCGCGGTTCGCTCCGGTGACGAGGGCGATCTGGTTCGTGATGTTCATGTGACTCGTGCCTTCTTCTCGTGGTGACCGGGTCGGGTACGACCCGGCTTCGACTACGCTAGATGTTGACGTTGACGTCAAGGGCAAGTCCTGCCCGCAGATCCAGACGAGAGCGGAGACCGCATGCGCATCGGTGATGTCGCCCACCAGGCCGGGGTCAGCCCGCGAGCACTTCGCTATTACGAGGAACAGGGGCTGCTCACCTCGGAGCGCACGGTGGCCGGTCAACGCGTCTACCCGGTCTCGGCCGTCGAGCGCGTGCGGCTGATCCAACAGTTCTTCACCGCTGGTCTCGCGAGCCGGACGATCCTGCAGATGCTGCCGTGTGTCGAAACTGGAACGGCCTCCCCCGAGGTCTTCGAGGTCCTCGAGGCGGAGAGAACGCGCATCAGCGCCGCCATGGCGGATCTGGCCGCTGCCCGCGATGCGCTCGATCGTATGATCGAGATCGCTCACCATCCGACGCCTGAACACTGCCCGGCGCTGCGTGAACCCGCCTGGGTGCCGTACGACCCGGCCGCTGCGGCCGAACCGGTCTCGGCCACATCCGGTGGTGGGGCGACGCACACCGGCGCCAAGGCTGCCGCTGGCAGAAACTAGAGTCGAAGCATCAACCTTCTACGCACAAAGCCCATCGACCGTGAGATCCGCCGGCTGGCCGTGCCCGCGCTCGGCGCGCTCGTGGCCGAGCCGATGTTCCTCCTCGCCGACTCCGCCATGATCGGCCATCTCGGCGCCGTTCCCCTGGCCGGCCTCGGCCTGGCCAGCGCTGTGTTGCAGACCATTATCGGGTTGATGGTGTTCCTCGCGTACAGCACCACCCCCGCCGTGGCGCGGTGGCTCGGCGCCGGGGACCGCAGCCGGGCCGTGTCGGTGGGTGTGGACGGCCTCTGGCTCGCCCTCGGGCTCGGTCTCCTGCTCGGCGCGGCCGGCTGGTTCAGTACCCCCGCCCTCGTGGGTGCCTTCGGCGCCGAAGCGGATGTGACCCAGGCCGCGATCGGCTACCTGGGCCTGTCGATGCTCGGGGTTCCCGCGATGCTGCTGGTCTTCGCCGCGACCGGGTTGCTGCGGGGCCTCCTGGACACCCGCACCCCGCTCTGGGTCGCGGGGATCGGCTTCCTGGTGAACATCCTGCTCAACCTGTGGTTCATCTACGGGCTGGGCCTCGGCCTGGTCGGGTCTGCCCTGGGCACGGTGCTGGCCCAGTGGGGCATGGTGGCCGTGTACCTGGTGGTGGTGGTGCGGCACGCCCGCCGCGAACGGGCCTCACTCCGGCCGCACCGGGGCGGGATGCTGCGGGGGGCGACGAGCGGCGGTTGGCTGTTCCTACGCACCGCGAGCCTCCGCGCCGCGATGCTGCTGGCCGTGTTCGTGGCCACCAGCCTCGGCTCCCCTGAGCTGGCGGCGTTCCAGATCGCGATGACTCTGTTCGCCACGCTGGCCTTCGCCCTCGACGCCCTCGCCATCGCCGCGCAGGCCCTGGTGGGCCGGGCGCTCGGCGCCGGAGACGCCCAGCAGGTGCGCCAGGTACTGCGCCGCTGCCTGGAATGGGGCATCGGCGGCGGTGCGGTGCTCGGCCTGGTCATCCTCGCGGCCAGCGGCGTGCTCGGCCGGGCCTTCACCAGCTCGGCCGCGGTCACCGACCTGTTGCCGCTGACCCTCGTGGTACTCGGTCTGTCGGTACCGCTGGGCGGCCTGGTCTTCGTGCTCGACGGCGTGCTGATCGGGGCCGGCGACGCCCGCTACCTCGCCCTCACCGGCCTGGTCAACCTGGCCGCTTTCGTGCCGCTGGCGGGCCTGGTGCTGGTCTGGGCACCCGCCGGCGCCTCGGGTCTCGCCTGGCTGATGGCCGCATTCGTCTTCGGTTTCCTCGGGGCCAGGGCGGTGACCCTGAGTTTGCGTGTCCGGGGCACCCGCTGGGTGCGCCTAGGCGCCTGACCGGTTCGCGAACCGTGAACCAAGCCCCGGAATGGCGCGGTTTCTGGGCGCTCTGCTCACGGTTCGCGGGGGGCGGTAGCGTGGGTGCAATGACGAACTCTCGAGGCCGGCTCGAACTCACCCGGTGGCGGAACGCCGTCTTTGTGCTGTTTTTCGTGAGCGGGCTCGGCTTGGCGTCGTGGGTGTCCCGCATCCCCACCGTGCGCGATGACCTGGCCCTCCGCACCGACCAGGTGGGCCTGTTGATCTTCGGGCTCTCCGCCGGGTCGATCCTCGGACTCATCGCGGCCGTCTGGCTGATGTCGGCCTTCGGCGCCCGCCGCGCCCTGCTGATCAGCATCGCCACCTCGTCGGCGGGGCTGCTCCTGGTGGGCGCCGCCGCGACAGTGTGGGGGTCGGCGCCGATAGCGTTCGCCGCCCTGGCCCTGGTGGGCTTCGGCATGGGCTCGACCGACGTCATGATGAACGTCGAGGGGGCCGCCGTCGAACGCGAACTCGGCGTCACCCTGATGCCGTTGCTGCACGCCTGCTTCAGCCTGGGTACCGTGGCCGGGGCGCTGCTCGGCGCCGCTGCCGCCGGGCTCACGGTGTCGGTGGGTTGGCACCTCAGCCTTGTCGCCGCCCTCGCGCTGGCCGCCGCCGCGATCGCCGTGCGATTCGTGCCGCTCCGGCCGACCCTCGGCGACCCCGCCGATCACACCGTCGTGCGGCCGAACTGGGCCGAGCGGATGCGCAGCAGCCTCGCGGTCTGGCGCGACCCGAGCATCCTGCTGATCGGCGTGATCGTGCTCGGTATGACCTTCGCCGAGGGGTCGGCCAGTGACTGGCTCGCCCTGGCCGTGGTGGACGGGCACGGGCAGAGTGACGCCACCGGCGCGCTGGTCTTCGGGGTGTTCGTGTCGGCGATGACCGTGGGCCGGGTGGTCGGCGGCCCGGTGCTCGACAGGTTCGGCCGGGTGCCCGTGCTCCGGGCCTGCTCGGTGCTCGGCGTGGCCGGGCTGCTGCTGGTGATCCTCGCACCGTCGGTGTGGCTGCTCGTCGTGGGCACTGTGCTGTGGGGCCTCGGCGCCTCGCTCGGTTTCCCGGTGGGCATGTCCGCAGCGGCCGACGACACCGCCAACGCGGCCGCCCGGGTGAGCGCCGTGGCCATGATCGGCTATTTCGCGTTCCTGGTCGGGCCGCCGCTGCTGGGCCTGATCGGCGAGCGGGTGGGCATCCTGAACGCCCTGGTCGTGATCGTGGTGCTGATGGCCCTGGCCGGACTCGCCGCGCCGGCCGCTCGCGAGCGCACGCGCACCCCTGCCGCCGGTTAAGCTCGTTCAGTGCGCCTCGTAATAGCTAAATGTTCTGTGGACTACGCCGGGCGCCTCAGCGCGCACTTGCCGCTGGCCAACCGCCTGCTCATGCTCAAATCCGACGGCAGCCTGCTCGTGCATTCCGACGGCGGTTCCTATAAGCCGCTCAACTGGATGAGCCCGCCGTGCAGCCTGGCCGTCTCCGCGCCCGACGAACTGCAGGCCGAGGCCGGCGTCACCGAACTGTGGACCGTGACGCACACCAAGACTGCCGACCAGCTCATCGTGAGCATCTATGAGGTCGAGCACGACTCCGCCCACGAGCTCGGCATCGACCCCGGCCTGATCAAGGACGGCGTCGAGGCTCACCTGCAGAAGCTGCTCGCCGAGCACATCCACCTGCTCGGCGACGGCCACACCCTGGTGCGCCGCGAGTACATGACGGCGATCGGCCCGGTCGACATTCTGGCCCGGGATGCCCAGGGGGCCTCGGTCGCCGTGGAGCTCAAGCGGCGCGGCGACATCGACGGGGTCGAGCAACTCACCCGCTACCTCGAGCTGATGAACCGCGACCCACACCTGGCGCCCGTGGTGGGCGTGTTCGCCGCGCAGCAGATCAAGCCGCAGGCGCGCACGCTGGCCGAGGACCGCGGCATCCGCTGCCTGGTGCTCGACTACGACGCCATGCGCGGGCTCGACGACACCGCCTCGAAGCTGTTCTAGGCCCGGGGCCGGACGGCCCCGCCGGCGCAACTGTTGCCCGTGCGGACTTCTGCACCCGGTGTGCCGGCACCAATTGTCCGCACCGGGAACAGTTGCGGGTGGCCGGCGGGCCGGCCGCGTTCCGGCTGACCAGCGGTGGGTTTGTCGGGCGTCGGGGCGATCGCGCTGACCGGCGGGTGGCGTCTCGCCCATACCCTGATTGGGGTGCAGGTGCAAGAGAACTGCCCGCTCGCACCTAAGATATTGCGAGTGAACCCCACCTTGACGCGCACCTGGAGCGCGATCCTCTTCGACCTCGACGGAACCATCACGGATTCCGCCCCCGCGATCACGAACTCGCTGGCCCGCACCTTCGCTCTGCTCGGCCGTCCAGTTCCCACCGACGCGGAGCTGCTCGCCTACGTCGGTCCGCCCCTGCTCGCCGCGTTCGGCGAATACGCGGGCATGACGCCCGATGAGGCCCTTGAAGCGTTGGCCGTGTACCGCGCCGACTACCAGGGCCCGGCGTCGCTGGACACTGCCGTGTACCCCGGCGTCGCGGGCCTGCTCGAGCGCATCCACGAGGCGGGAATCCCGATCGGCCTCGCCACGAGCAAGCCGGAGCACACCGCGATCGCGATTCTGGAGCACTTCGACCTCGCCAAGTACTTCACCGTCATGGTGGGCGCCACCGAGAACGAGTCCCGCAGCAGCAAGGCCGACATCATCGCCGAGGCCCTCGTGCGCTTCACCGCGGCCGACATCGACACCTCGGCCGTGGTCATGGTCGGCGACCGCATCTACGACGCCGAGGGCGCCAACGCGAATGGCGTGCCCACCATCCTCGTCGAGTGGGGCTACGGTTCCCCCGCGGAGGCCGCCCTGGCCACCGCCGTGGTGCACTCCACCGACCAGCTCGGCAAACTGCTCCTCGGCTGATCGGGCGTGCGGCCCATCGGCTGCACCCACCTGCCGCACAATGCCCCTTCACGCCGTGTGAAGGGGCATTTTCGCGCCACTCGCGAAAGACACCGGCACCCAGTTGCGGCACAGTGCCCCTTCAGCTCACGCGAAGGGGCACTTTCGCGCAGCTCGCGGATGCGGCGGTGCGCGGATGCGGCGGCGGACGCTGATGATGCGGATGCGGATGCGGGATGCGGGATGCGGCAGCGCCGGCAGCGGCTGCAGCGGGCGCTAGCTGATGGCGGCGCGCAGCTCGGCGGCGGCGGCAGCCGGGTCGTCGGCGCCGTAGATGGCGCCACCGGCCACGGCCACGGAGGCGCCGGCCTTCTGCACCAGGGCGATGGTGGCCACGGAGACGCCGCCGGCCAAGGAGAACGGCACCTTGGCGGTCTCGCCGGCGCTGAGCAGGGTGTCCAGCGAGAAGCCCTCTTCGGCCTGCTCGTCGAGGCCGGCGTGCATCTCGACGAACACGGCGCCGAGAGCGGTGACCTCGCGGGCACGGGTGACCTTGTCGGCCACGCCGATCAGGTCGACCACGATGCCCTTGTTGTGCTTGGTGGCGGCCTGCACGGCTCCGGCGATGGTGCTGTCCCCGGCCGTGCCGAGCACGGTGACGAGGTCGGCCCCGGCGGTGAAGGCGATGTCGGCCTCGAGCTCGCCGGCATCCATCGTCTTGAGGTCGGCGAAGACGATCTTGTCGGGGTGGGCCTGCTTGATGGCCGTGACGGCGCGGAGGCCCTCGGCCTTGATCAGCGGGGTGCCGAGCTCGATGATGTCCACGTACGGGGCGACCTTGCCGGCCAGGGCCAGCGCGTCGTCGGTGGTGAGTACGTCCATTGCAACCTGAAGCTTCATGGGGATCTACTTTCTGTTTCTGGTGGTGGTGGTGAAGTGAGTGGGAAGGCGAGGGCTATTCGAGGTTGGCGTGCCGCGGCCAGAGCTCGGCGGCGGTGGCCCCGGATGCCTGCCAGAGCGCGTGGAAGAGCGCGTCGCCGATGAGAAGGACCGACTGTTCGAACAGGCCCCCGGAGTACTGCGCCGAGAGGGCCCCGTCGTGGTCCTGCTTCTCGGCGGCCGGCACGATCACGCTCACCTGGGCCAGCCCGGCCAGCGCCGAGGACGCCGCCGTGGTCAGGGCCAGAACCGTCGCGCCCACCTCGTGCGCGGTCTCGGCGGCCCGCACGATGCCGGCGGTGCTACCGGAGCCGCTGGCCACGAGCAGCGCGTCGGCGGCCGTGATGGCCGGCGTGGTGGTCTCGCCGACGACGTGCACGGTGAGGCCCAGGTGCATCAGGCGCATCGCGGTCATCCGCAGGGCCAAGCCGGAGCGGCCGGCCCCGAGCACGAAGATGCGCTCGGCCCCGCGCAACCGGGCGGCCACATCGTCGAGCCTCGCGGTGACCTCGGTGTCCGCGCTGAGGCGGGCGACCACGGCGGTGTTCTCCGCCAGGATGGTCTCGAGCGCGGCTGTCACGGAGGTGCTGGCGGTGTCGGTGCGGCTGGTGCTGATGTGGGGCATCCCCCAATGGTCGCCGCAGACGGCCGGGACTGCGGCCCACCGAACGGACGGGTCACCCATCCGGATGGGTAGGGCCGGGCGGCTCGCCACCCGCATTCGGGTAGGCTGACCCGGTGAAGTCGCTCGCCGTTACCCACTCAACCGAATTGCTCGACGCTCTGCAGAGCGTTGTTGCCAGCTCCCTGCTCGAGATCGCCGGCGGCTTCTCGGCCCTGCTCGCGCCGTTCATCGGCCACAGCGCGCTGGTGATCTTCACCGAGGACTGCACCGGGCGGCCGCAGAAGAAGGCCGGTGACCCGGCGATCATCGACGAGGTCACCCTCGTCGAGCTCGATGCCGTGCGCCGATCGCTCAGCAGCGAACCGTCCGACCCGTGGGGCCGGCGGGCCGTGATCGGGGGAACCGATCGCCCGATCACCGCGTGGTCCGCCTCCACCGGCGCCCTGCTGGTGCTCACCGACCCCGAACTCACCGCGGCCGGCGCCGCTGACCCCGAGGCGACCCTCGGCTTCGTGGGCCGGTTGTGGCAGCTGGTGGCCACGAGCATCCGTCAGCAGGTGGCCGCGGCAACCCCCGCCTACCTGCTCGACTCGCGGGCGGCGTCGGCCGAGCGCGCCAAGCTCATCGCCGACCTCACGGATGCCCATTCCACCACCCTGGAATCCCTGCTGGCGGTGCTGCGCTCGAGCACCGTGAGCGCCGAGGCCGCCAGGCAGACCGCCACCGACCTGGCCGCGAGCGCCATGGTGACCCTGCGCGCGGTGTCCGACCGGGACCGCTCGCTGGCCGAGGAACCCGTGGCCGAGGCCTTCGCCCGGCTGCGCGACGACCTGCGGCCACTCGTGCGCTTCGGTGACCTCGACGTGCAGTTCGTCGAACCACCGGCCACCGGCCGGGCGCTGCCGGGCGAGGTGGCCCACGCCGGTCGCGCCATCGTGCGCGGCGCCGTGCTGGCCCTGGTCGAACAGGCCGGTGTGAGCCGGGTGCGGGTGCAGTGGGACTGCGACGGCAGCAACCTGCTCATCCAGATTCGGGACGACGGCGCCGGGGCCCTCTCCACGGACTCGCCGGGGGTCGCTCCGCTCACCGCCAGGGTGGCCGCACTCGGCGGCAGCTTCGGGGTGCAGGCCACGGCAGGTTGGGGTTCGGAACTCTCGGTGTCGCTGCCGCTCGACGCGCCGCTGGCGCCGCTGGCCCCGTCCACGGAGTGGGGGCTGAGCCCCCGCGAGCAGGGTGTGCTCACCCTCGTCGCCTCCGGGGCCCGTAACAAGGCCATCGCGGCCGAGCTCTCGATCAGCGAGAACACCGTGAAGTTCCACGTGGCCAACCTGCTGCGCAAGGTGGGCGCATCCACCCGCGCCGAGCTGGCCTCGCTGGCCCGCTAGCGACGCACGGCTAGCGACGCACGGTGATCAGGAAAAAGGTCGCGAACAGGGACCGGAACTGCGCTTTTCGTCCTTGTAATCTCACTTTTTCCTGATAAACGGCACCGGTGCGGCACCGGATGGGGCGGGTGAGCTAGTCCCTGGGCAGCCGGATCGCGCTGGTCCAGCCGAAGTCGCCCACATCCGTGCCGCCGGCGGCCGTGGCGGCCCGGGTGACGTGACTGCGGGCGTGCTCGATCGCGGCGTCCAGGTCGGTGAACAGGTGGTTGCGGTGCCGCAGACTCGTGATCACGCCCACCCGGGTGACGAGCTTGAGGTGCCGCGGCTGAATGCCCTTGACCAGCACCGTGATGCCACGGCGTTCGAGTGCCTGGATCATCTCGGTGATCACCCGGGCGCCGGTGGCGTCGAGTACCTGCAGCTGCGACATCCGGATGATCACCACGGTGATGTGGCTGGTCTGGTTGACCCGCTCGAGCATCCGTTCGGCGGCACCGAAGAACAGGGCGCCGTCGAGCCGGAACAGGGCGATGCGTTCGTCGCCGGGCACCGCGGTACCGGGTAGCTCCTCGCGGTGCACACCGCTGGAGGCGGACACCGAGCGGAGCGCGAAGAACGCCGCGACGGCAATGCCGATGCCCACGGCCACGATGAGGTCGACCGACACGGTCACCAGGGCGGTGATGATGAAGACGGTGGCGTCCGACCCCGTCGATCCGATGATGCTGCGCACGGTGGCGATGGAGATCATGCGGGCGGCGGTCATCATGAGCACGCCGGACAACGCGGCGAGCGGGATCTGCGACACCACCCCGGTGGCGAGGTAGACCACGCCGATGAGCACGATCGAGTGCACGATGGCGGCCAGCCGGGTGCGGCCGCCCGAGCGGATGTTCACGGCCGTGCGGGCAATCGCACCGGTGGCCGGCATGCCCCCGAAAAAGCCGGAGGCGATCGAGGCCAGGCCCTGGCCCACGAGCTCGCGGTCGGCGTCGTACGGGCCGGTGTCGGAGAGGGTGACGGCCACGCGTGCCGAGAGCAGGGACTCGATCGCGGCGAGCGCCGCGATGGTGAGCGCGGGGCCCACCAGCGAGCCGAGCAGGCCGGCATCGACCTGCGGCAGCATCGGCGACGGCAGCGAGCTCGGCAATTCGCCGATGCGCGCCAGCGGAAGGTTGGCCAGGTTGGCGATCACGGTGACCACGATGATGGCCACGATCGACCCGGGCAGCTTCCTGTGCACGAGCGGGGCCAGCAGCATGATCGCGGCCACGACGACGACCATCGCCACGGGCACGATCACGGTGGACCAGTCCACGGTGCCGAAGGACTGCACGGCGGCCACGAACGCGTTGCTGCTCGGCCCGGGCTTCGAGCCGATCGCGGCGGGCACCTGCTGCAGGAAGATGATGACGGCGATGCCGAGGGTGAAGCCCTCGATCACCGGCCAGGGGATGAAGGTGACGGCGCGGCCGAGCTTGAGTGCGCCGGCGGCGATCACGATCAGGCCGGCCATGACGCTGAGGATAGCGACGACGCCCACCCCGTGGGCGGCCACGACGGGGCCGAGCACCACGACCATGGCGCCGGTGGGCCCGGACACCTGGATGTTGGAGCCGCCGAACACGGCGGCGATGACACCGGCCACGATGGCTGTGATGAGGCCGCTCTCGGCGCCGGCGCCGGAACTGACGCCGAAGGCCAGCGCCAGCGGAAGCGCGATGATGCCCACGGTGAGGCCGGCGACGATGTCGCCGCGCCAGGTGCGCTTCACGTCGCGGTAGTCCTGCCAGCTGGGCAGCAGGGCCCGCAGGTAGCGGCCGGTCGTGCCGGCCGCGGTGCCGATCGCACTCACCGGGACACCGCGTCGCTCGGCAGCACGTCGGCCGGCCGCGCGGCGGGCGGCGCCGCATCCATCGACCCGAGTCGGGGCAGGCCCACCGTGTTGATCAGTCGCTGCTGGGTGGTCTCGAGAATCTCGACGAGCAGCTGCCTGGCCACCGCCAGCAGGTCGGCGACCTGCGGATAGGCCAGGCTGTAGAACACCAGGCTGCCGCGGCGTTCGGCCACCACGAGGTTGTGCCGGCGCAACACCGAGAGGTGCTGGGAGAGGTGTGAGGCCTCCAGGCCGGTGTCGGTGAGCAGGTCGGAGACCGACAGGTCGGTGTCGGCGTTCGCGAGAACCTCGAGCACCCGCACCCGCACCGGATGCGCCAGGCCCTTGAAGAGGTTCGCCTTCACCTCGTACAGCGGACGGTTGGCATCCGTGAAGTTATCGGTCGGGTCCTGACTCAGCGGTTCCATAAATTCATCATATCGCGCTATCGCGAGGACGACCCTGGACCAAGGTCCCGTCAGAGACCGTGCGACCGCCCCCGGCATCCGCCGGCGGCGGGCTACTCGGCGTTGGGGTCGGCTACCGTGGCGGCCGGTGCGGCCGAGGGGACGTTGCGGTGGGTGCGCCAGAAGTATTCACGCTTCAGGCTCTCCCAGCGGTCCAGGCTGACGGCGTTGGTGGAGGTCGACTTTTGGTCGGACACGACGGGCTCTTTCTTTTGCACGTACATTCACCACATCGAGCGGCGTTCGAGGGGGTGAGGCAGGGCGTCAATCAAACTGAACTGGTGCCGTGAGGAGCATGGCGCCACTGTCGGTGGGTTCGGTCACCATCGACCAGCTCGGCCCGACGAATTTCTGAGGCCGTGCATCCAGTTTAGATCGCCGCCGCTCCCCCCGTCAGGGGACGAAAGTCCCAATCGAACGCACCTGGGAGCCGGCCGGGTAGAGCCGCCGCGCGCCGACGAACTCAGCACTTCCATAGGTGCACAGGGCAGACTGTTCGAGGCCCGAATCTGACTGGAGACTTCTGCGTGCGCACACTTCCTACCTTCCTCACCCTGACCGCGGTTGCCGCGCTCGCCCTCACCGGATGCTCGGCGTCGCCCGATCCGGGGGCGACGCCGTCGGCCACGACCGCCGCGATCGAATGCACCGATGCCGGGGCGACCTCGGATTCCGTGGCCGTCAGCGGTGATGCCGGCGTCGAACCGACCGTGACCTTCCCGTCTCCCCTCACCGCCGAGCAGACCGAACGCACCGTGGTGACGCCCGGCGACGGGGACGCCGTAGAGGAAGGTGACGCCGTGGCCATCGCCTACACCGCCTACAACGCCACCACCGGGGCCAAGCTCACCGCGGGCGGCTTCGGTGACGACGCCGGCCTCACCGTCAACGTGGTCAACAACCAGTCCGTGATCCCCGGCATCCTCAAGGGTGTGGCCTGCTCCAACGTGGGCGACCGGGTAGCCGTTGTCTTCCCGCCCGCCGACGGCTTCGGCGAGGCCGGCAACACCGACCTCGGCGTGGCCGGCACCGACCAGGTGCTCTTCGTGATCGACATCAAGGAGAAGCTGCCCACCCGCGCCACCGGCGAAGACCAGGAGCCGACGGACGGCTTCCCCACCGTGAAGCTCGCCAAGGACGGCGCGCCCACCGTGACCATGCCCAAGGGTGACCCGCCCGCCGACCTCGGCGTCGAGGTGCTCAAGAAGGGCGACGGCGCGACCGTGACCGACACGTCCACGGTGACCGTGCAGTACACCGGTGCCATCTGGGACTCCGGCAAGGTGTTCGACCAGAGCTGGGGCTCCGGCCCCACCACGTTCCCGGTCTCCGGTCTGATCACCGGCTTCAGCCAGGGCCTGGTCGGGCAGACCGTGGGTTCCCAGGTTGTGATCGTCATTCCGCCGGGTGAACTCGGTTATGAAGGCGGCAACAAAACGGCAGGCATCAGCGCCACCGACACCCTCGTCTTCGTCGTCGACATCGTCGCCGCCGCGTAGGCACGCCGGGCGGCCTGCCCAGTTCTTGCTCAGGCCGCCGGGCTAGTCTTCTGGGAGACCGCTCACCGCGGTCCCGGACGACGGATCAGTACCCGGCACGCGACAAGACTGGCCACAGGAGTGCTGTCATGTCGTGGATCATTTTGATCGTGTCCGGTGTTCTCGAGGCCGTCTGGGCGACGGCCCTCGGAAAATCCGTGGGCTTCACCAAGCTCTGGCCGACGGTGGTGTTCGGAGTCGGCCTGGTGCTCAGCATGGGTGGCCTGGCCATCGCGATGCGCACCATCCCGATCGGCACCGCGTATGCGGTGTGGGTGGGCATCGGCGCGGCCCTGACCGTGCTCTACGCCATGATCTTCGGCGGTGAGCCGGCGTCGCTCGTCAAGATCCTGCTCATCCTCGGCCTGGTCGGCTGCGTCATCGGGCTGAAGCTCGTCGACGGCAGCCACTGAGCCGACGGCGGGGTCGCCCGCCAACCGCGGGGTGCAACGGCGGGGTCAGACCGCGAGCGGCGGGCGCTCCAGGTCGTCGCCGTGCGCGGCGGCCGGGTCGGTTCCCACGGCGATGATGGCGTTGGCGCCGTCCACGTGCACGACAGTGGGCAGGTACGCCCTGGCCTTCTTGGTGCTCATCTGGGCGTAGGAAATGATGATGACCAGGTCACCCTGGTGCGCCATCCGGGCCGCGGCGCCGTTGACGCCGATCACCCCGCTGCCGCGTTCGCCCGCGATCAGATAGGTCTCGAACCTGGCCCCGTTGTTCACGTTCACGATGCTCACCAGCTCGCCGGGCAGCAGGTCGGCGGCGTCGAGCAGGTCGAGGTCGACCGTGAGCGACCCCACGTAGTGCAGGGCGGAGTGCGTCACGGTGGCGCGGTGGATCTTGGATTTGAACATGGTGCGACGCATGGGTGCGGGGGCCTTTCGAGGATCGACCTCCTTGACGATACGCGCCCAGTGTCAGTGGGTCGAACTAGAGTCGTTCGAATGCCTCTCTCCTCAGACATCTCTGCAGACGCGACCGCGGCCGGTCTCACCGACCCGGCCGCCCATCCAGGCGCCGATGGCTTCGTGCGCGTGCGCGGCGCGCGCGAGAACAACCTGCGCGACGTGAACGTGGACGTGCCCCGCGACGCGATCGTCGCCTTCACCGGGGTCTCCGGTTCCGGCAAGTCCTCGCTGGCGTTCGGCACCATCTTCGCCGAGGCCCAGCGCCGGTTCTTCGAGTCCGTCGCTCCCTACGCCCGTCGGCTGATCCAGCAGGGTCACACCCCGCACGTCGACCTGATCACCGGCCTGCCGCCGGCCGTGGCCCTTCAGCAGCGCCGCGGATCGCCCAGCTCCCGCTCCAGCGTGGGCACCGTCACCACGCTGTCCAACTCGATGCGGATGCTCTACTCCCGCGCCGGCACCTACCCGGCCGGGTCGGACCTGCGCCTGGACTCCGACGCCTTCTCCCCCAATACGGCCACCGGCGCCTGCCCCGAATGTCATGGGCTGGGCATCTCGCACACCGTGACCGAGCCGCTGCTGGTGCCGGACGCGAGCCTGAGCATCCGTGACGGCGCCATCGCGGCCTGGCCCGGCGCCTGGCAGGGCAAGAACCTGCGCGACATCACCGGGGTGCTCGGCTACGACATCGACGTACCCTGGGCCGAGCTCAGCCGCGAGGCCCGGGACTGGCTCCTCTATACCGAGGAACAGCCCGTCGTGGAGGTCACCCCGCAACGCGACAGGGTGGCCAAGCCGTACAAGGGCCGGTTCTGGAGCGCGAAGAGCTACGTGATGCACACCCTGGCCGACTCGAAGAGCGCCCAGATGCGCCAGCGGGTGCTCGCCTTCGTCGAGACCGGCCCGTGCCGGCTCTGCGGCGGCAGCGGCCTGCGCGCCGAGGCCCTCGCCGTGCTCTTCGCCGGTCGCCCGATCAACGAACTCAACGGCCTCACCCTCAGCGACCTCGCCGAGGTGCTCCGGCCCACCGCCGAGCTCACCGGGGCCACCGGCTCGCACCGCTCCATCCAGTCCGGTGAGGTCACCGAGGTGGCCGTCACCGTGGCCGGCGACCTGGTGCGCCGGCTCGAGGTGCTCATCGACCTGGGGCTGGGCTACCTCAGCCTGAACCGGGCCACCCCCACTCTCTCCCCCGGCGAGATGCAGCGCCTGCGCATCGCCACCCAGCTGCGCAGCGGGCTGTTCGGCGTGATCTACGTGCTCGACGAACCCTCCGCCGGCCTGCACCCGGCCGACGCCGAACCGCTGCTGGTGGTGCTCGAACAGCTCAAGGCATCCGGCAACTCTGTCTTCGTCGTCGAGCACAACATGGACGTCGTGCGCCGCGCCGACTGGCTCGTCGACGTGGGCCCGCGCGCCGGCGACGGCGGCGGCGAGGTGCTCTACAGCGGCCCGGTGGCCGGCCTGGCCGAGGTGCAGACCTCGGTCACCCGCGGCTACCTGTTCCCGGCCGCCGCCGATGCCCCCGCCCCCGCCCACCGCGAACCGACCACCTGGCTGGGCCTCACCGGCGTCACCAGGCACAATCTGGTGAACCTCGACGTCGAGGTGCCGCTCGGCGTGCTCACCGCGGTCACCGGCGTCTCGGGGTCGGGCAAGTCCACCCTGGTGAGCCGGGTGCTGGCGGATGCCGTGGGCCGGGAACTCCGCCAGGGCTCGGTCGACACCGTGGCCGCGGGCAGCTCCGCCGCCGACAGCGCCGACCCGGCCACCGACGAGCAGTCCGCGATCGAGGACGAGGCCGGCGCCGACCGGGCCGCCACCGTCGTCGACGCCGTCACCGGCGCGGGCGCCATCGACAGGCTCGTGCGGGTGGACCAGAAGCCCATCGGCCGCACGCCGCGGTCGAACCTGGCCACCTACACCGGCCTGTTCGACGCCGTGCGGTCCACCTTCGCAGCCACGGATGCGGCCAAGGCGGCCAAATTCGGCGCCGGCCGATTCTCGTTCAACGTGCCCGGCGGCCGCTGCGAGACCTGCCAGGGCGAGGGGTTCGTCGCCGTGGAACTGCTCTTCCTGCCCGGCAGCTACGCACCCTGCCCCACCTGCGGCGGCTCCAGGTACAACGCCGAGACCCTCGCGGTGCTCTATCGCGGCAAGTCGGTCGCCGACGTACTCGGCCTCACCGTGGACGCGGCCGCCGAGTTTCTGGCCGATGTGCCCAGCGCCTCCCGCAGCCTGGAAACCCTCCGCGAGGTGGGCCTCGGCTACCTGCGGCTCGGCCAGCCGGCCACGGAGCTCTCCGGCGGCGAGGCGCAGCGCATCAAGCTGGCCACCGAGCTGCAACGCGCCCGCCGCGGGCACACCCTCTACCTGCTCGACGAACCCACCACCGGGCTGCACCCGGCCGACGTGGACCTGCTGATGACCCAGCTGGGCCGGCTCGTCGACGCGGGCAACACCGTGGTCGTGGTGGAGCACGACATGGGCGTGGTGGCGGCGGCCGACTGGGTCATCGACCTGGGGCCGGCGGGCGGCAGCGCGGGCGGGCGCATCGTGGCGGAGGGCACCCCGTCCGCCGTCGCGGCGCATCCGCACAGCCGCACAGCGCCCTATCTCGCCGCACGCTTGGAGCTAGCTGTGTAAAGGGCGCTACACCCGGTCAAACGGGACTTTGGTCCCCATTCCCGGCTCAGCCCCGAATCTAAGCTGAGCCGGGAGTTGAGACAGATGAAGCGCAGCACGCTGTTCCGCAGGCCGGCCGCCGAGCCGCTCGACCTGGGTCAATCGGGTGATTTCGGTTACCTGCAACCCGGCGAGATCTACCTCGACGCCGCCTGCCAGAGCCTGCGCCCCCAGCCCGTGATCGACGCCCTCACCGACTACTACACGACCTACAACGCCTGCGGCGGGCGGGTGAAGTACGCCTGGGGCCAGAAGGTCGACAATGCCGTGGCCGACACCCGCCAGGCCGTGCTCGGCCTGCTCGCGCTCTCGGCCAAGAGCTACGCCGTGTCGTTCACCCTCAACACCACCTTCGGCCTCAACCTGCTGCTGCAGCAGCTGCCGCTGGGCCGCTTCGACCGCGTCGTGACCAGCCACATCGAACACAACTCGGTGTTCCTACCAACCATCACGGCCGCCCGCCGGCTGGGCGTTGACCGCCTGGTTCTGCACCGGGCCGCCGACGGCGCCCTGCTCTACGAGCCCGCCCAACTCGAGAAGGCCGTCGTGGTGGTCAACGCCGCCTCCAACATCGACGGCCGCCAGCTCACCAACCTCGCCGAGCTCGTGCGCGACACCCACGCCCGCGGCGGCATCGTCATCGTCGACGCCGCCCAGGCCATGGGCCACAGCCGGGCGCTGCTGCAGAAGACCGAGGCGGATGCGGTCTGCTTCTCCGCCCACAAGATGTACTCCGCCAGTCTCGGCGTCGTCGTGGCGCGGCACGAGCTGCTCGCGTCCCTCGAGCTCTCCTTCGTGGGCGGCGGCATGGTGCAGGACGTGCGCGAGGAGGACTTCGACCTCGTGCAGGGCGACCCCGGGGCCCTGCTCGAACCCGGCCTGCAGGCCTGGGGCGAGATCATCGCGCTCGGCCGGGCCATCGACTGGCTCGCCGGCGCACGCCCCGGCGGCCTCGCGCCGGCCGAGCACATCGCCGGCCTGTCCGACCGGCTCTACAACGGTCTCGCCGAGATCCCCGGTCTCACCCTGGTCAACACCCAGGCCAGTCCGGTGATCAGCGTCTACGCCCCCGCGCAGGACTCGCACCGGCTCGCGGTGTTCCTCTCCAAATCCCGGATCTCCGTGCGCAGCGGCTACTTCTGCGTGCACCACCACCTCAAGCAGCAGCTCGGGCTGCCCCCGCTGCTGCGCTTCTCGCTCGGTCTGCACTCGACCGAGTCGGATATCGACACGGCCATCCAGGCCCTCGCTCGGCTGATGAAAGGCCTCTCCTAAGTGTTCTGCATCGCCGCATTCATCGTCCTGGTCGTCATGGCCGCCTTCTCCGCCCGCTACCGGCGCTACGTCGGCAAGGCCTGGAACTGCACCTGGCGCCGGGTCACCTTCCGGCCCTGCGACACCACCTTCAAGCAGGACATCAAGGACCACCTGCTCGCGCCGCTCGCGGTGCGCCGCCCCGGCCTGGTGAAGCCCGCCAGCATCGGCCTCGAGATCCTCGCCGTGCTGGTCATCCTCACCACCATCTGGTCGGGGTACACGGTGATCAAGAGCGCCGTGAACCTCTACGTATACGGCACCTGCAACAAGCAGGACTCGGCCTCGTGCACCCTCGGCGCCGAAGCCTGCTCGATCCCGGATGAGACGCCCGGCTTCATGGAATCCCTCGGCGCCTTCGACGTGCTCGGCGCGTTCGGCAACGAGTTCGGCAGCCTGGGCGAGACCTTCGCGGCCATCCCGGCCCGCCTGCAGACCTGGACCGCGGAGGACTACCTGCCCGCCAACGCCAGCTACCTCACCGAGGACGCCGCGAACCCGATCGCCGTGGAGGTCATCGACCCGGGCTGCACCTTCTGCCGCGCACTGTTCCAGAACATCGAGGAGGCCGGCTTCGAATCCAGCCACAACCTCACCTACATCGCCTACCCGATCGCCGGCACCGACGGCTACAAGTTCCCCAACTCGCTGCTGGTGACCCAGTACCTCGAGGCCCTGCGGCTGCACCCGCTGGACGGCGCCGAGACCCCGGTCGACTGGCAGATCCTGGAGCGCATCTTCACCGAGAAGGCGGAGTCCGGACTGCCCTGGCAGGACACCATCAACTCGATGGACGCCGATGAGGCCACCGCGACCATGACCGACTGGCTGGGCGAGTTCGGCCTGAGCCAGGACCAGATCGACGTGGTCGTCGCCGAGACCGGCTCCGACACCGTCGCCGACATCATCGCCGCCAACAAGACCCTGGTGGAGGAAGACATCCATACGGTGAAGATCCCCAGCATCATCTTCGACGGCCGCCGGCACGACGGCCTGGTCTCGGTCGACGGCCTGCAGTAGCAGCGCCTGCCGGTCGAGCCCCGTCTCGACCACCGGCGCCCGGAGGGTGGCATAGTGGCCGCAGACCCCGAGGGAGAGGCCGATGACCGAGTGGCGCATCCGTGACTTTCACACCGACGACCTCGACGGCATCCTGCGATTGTGGGAAGAGGTCACCGCCTCCCGCACCGACCCGGTCTATGCCCTGTCCGAGGTGCTCGCCTCCTGCCAGAAGGACGACGCCGTGGTGGCCGTGCACGGCGACGAGGTGGTCGGGGCCGCGGTCGGCCGGGCCGCGCACGCTCAGGGCTGGATCGTGTTCCTCGCCACGACCGCACCGTGGCAGAGCCGCGGCATCGGGTCGGCCCTGCTCGCCGCCCTCGAGAGACAGATGGCCCCGCACGGCCTGGCCAAACTCTCGGCGCTGATGCCGGAGACCGCCACCAGGGTCGACGCGTTCCTCAACCGCGGGTTCGAGATCAAGAACCACCTCAGCTACTTCGAGCGCCGCATCCCGGTGCAGGGCCAGGAGATTCGGGCGCTGGCCGACCTCGGCGGGCGCATCCTGCCCCGGGACCTGTGGGCGAATGTGGGTGGCATGGTGCGGGAGAAAGACCTGCTCGAGCGGCGCCTCGTGATGCCCCTGGCCCGACCGGAGATGGCCGAACAGTACGGCGTCGTGCCGCCCAAGGCCGTGGTGCTTTTCGGCCCGCCCGGCACCGGCAAGACCACCTTTGCCAAGGCGATCGCGTCCAGGCTGGACTGGCCGTTCGTGGAGGTCTTCCCGTCCCGACTGGCGACCGACCCGCAGGGTCTGGCCGGGGCGTTGCGGCAGACCTTCGGCACCATCGACGACCTCGACCACGCGGTGGTCTTCATCGACGAGGTCGAGGAGATCGCCGCCCAGCGCGGCGGCGAACCGCCCTCGCCGCTGCAGGGCGTGACCAATGAGCTGCTCAAGCTCATCCCGGCCTTTCGCGAGCGGCCCGGGCGGCTGCTGGTCTGCGCCACCAACTTCATCCGCACGCTCGACTCAGCGTTCCTGCGGCACGGCCGGTTCGACTACGTCGTGCCGATCGGCTTGCCGGATGCCGCGGCCCGGCAGGCGATCTGGGAGCGGTACATCCCCGCCGCCGTGACCGGCACCGTCGACCTCGCGGCCCTCGTCGCAGCCAGCGACGGGTTCTCCCCCGCCGACATCGAGTACGCCGCCCGGCGGGCCTCCCAGCAGGCGCTGGAGGACGCCCTCTCGGCGGGAGCAGACGAATCGGTGCCCGGCGGGCCGGGCACCGAAGACTACCTGGCCGGCATCCGCGGCACCCGCACCACCGTTTCGGCGCAGGTGGCGGCCGAGTTTCTCCAGGACATCGAGCGGCTGGCCCGGCTCTGAGCGGCTCCGGCCCGGGACGGCGCGGCTTCTAGTCCGCGGAGCCGTTCACGCCGGAGGACTCCTGCACGAACTCGGTCAGCGTGGCGTCGATGGTGGCGTAGGCGTGTCGGTAGGCGGCGTCCTCGTCGCCCGCGAGGATGGCGTCCGCCAGATCGTTGTGGCGGTGGGCGGATGGCGGGGTGTAGTCGGTGATCGTGAAGCGCTTCTCCTGCTCGCGGGTGCGCAACAGGGCCTCCACGGTGCTCGCAAAGTGCGCCATCACGGTGTTGCCGGCACCCTGCAGGATGAGGGTGTGGAACTCGACATCGGCCTCGAGGTAGGTGCGGCCATCTTGCGCCAGGTCGGCGGCCACCATGCCGGCGGCCGCGCGGGAGACGGCCTGGCGCTCGGCATCCGACATGAGCCGGGCGCTCAGCCGGGCGGCCACCGGCTCGATGCCCAGGCGCAGCTCGAGCATCTCGCGCATCTGGGTGAAGTAGTCGCCGAGGCCGCGCCAGTGGATGATCTGGGGGCTGAACAAGTCCCAGGACTGCCGCGGCAGCACCTGCGTGCCCACCCGCTGGCGGGGTTCGACCATGCCGAGCGACTGCAGCACCCGCAGGGCCTCGCGCAACACCGAACGCGACACCGCGAATCGTTCACTCAGCCTGTCGAGGTTGAGGATGTCGCCCTGGGCGTAACTGCCCTCGACGATCTCCTGGCCGAGAGAGTTCACCACCTGGGCGTGCAAACCCCGGTCGCGCCATGTTTCGCTACCCATTGCAGCCATCCGTCGATCCCTCACTCACCCGATGCGAGAGCGTCGCATCGATTTTTGCCGGCCCGCGGCATCGCACACTGTATTGGCGGCGCTGTTGACCGCACCACCACGGTGTGTAACACTTCATTAATCCGATTAATCAGATTAATCAGATTACGTGCCATCACTTCACTATGCCGCATCAGCCGCGGTGAGGTGGTTCGCATCTTCACCACATGACGAAGAGGTCGCAGGGACGCGTCCTCGGAACGGATTTCGAGATGAATGTGACCCGAGCGATTCAGGCGGTGGAACCAGTGGTTCCCGCCGGCAGCACCGCCCAACTCATCCTCGCGGCGGTCATCGGCGTCGCCGTGATCATCGTGCTGATCACCTGGCTCAAGGTGCACCCGTTCCTCGCCCTCTCCATCGGCGCCGTCGGCGTGGGTGTGGGCGCCGGCATGGCCCCCAACGCCGCGGTCACCAGCTTCGGAGCCGGCTTCGGCTCCACCATGGCGGGCGTGGGCGTTCTCGTGGGCTTCGGCGCCATGTTCGGCAAGCTCCTGGCCGACTCCGGTGGAGCCGACCGCATCGTCGACGCCCTGGTCAGCCGCTCGAGCGTGCGCACCCTGCCGTGGACCATGGCGCTCATCGGTGGCCTCATCGGCCTGCCGATGTTCTTCGAGGTCGGCCTGGTGCTGCTCATCCCCGTGATCATCCTCGTCGCCCGCCGCAGCGGACAGTCGCTCATCCGCATCGCCATCCCGGCCCTCGCCGGCCTGTCGGTCATGCACGGCCTCGTGCCGCCGCACCCCGGCCCGCTCGTGGCCGTCACCACGCTGAACGCCAACCTCGGCCTCACCCTGGCCATCGGCGTGCTCATCGCCATCCCCACGGTGATCATCTCCGGCCCGCTGTTCAGTAAGTTCGCGGCCCGCTGGGTCAAGGTGCCGGTGCCCGAAATGTTCATCACCGCCGCCGACCAGGGCCTGGACGAGAACATCAAGCGCCCGAGCTTCCTGGCCACGATCACCGGCATCCTGCTGCCCGTCGTGCTGATGCTCGCCCGCTCGATCGCCGACGCGATCAACCCGGGCTCCACCGACCCGCTGAACGCCACCCTGGACTTTCTCGGCACCCCGATGATCGCGCTGGGCATCGCCGTGATCTACGCCATGGTCGTCTACGGTCGCGGCGGCGGCATGGACCGCGCGGCGGTCTCGAAGTCGCTGGCCGACTCGCTGCCCCCGATCGCCGGCATCCTGCTCATCGTCGGCGCCGGCGGTGGCTTCAAGCAGGTGCTCATCGACACCGGCATCGGCACCGTCATCGCCGACGCCGTCAACGGCTCCAGCGTCTCGGTGCTGCTGCTGGCCTGGATCGTCGCCGCGCTCGTGCGGGTCGCCACCGGGTCGGCCACGGTCGCCACGGTCACGGCCGCTGGCATCCTCGCTCCGGTCGCCGCCAGCCTGGGCAGCACGGATGTGTCGCTCATGGTGCTCGCCATCGGTGCCGGTTCGCTGTTCCTCTCGCACGTGAACGACGCGGGCTTCTGGCTGGTCAAGGAGTACCTCGGCACCAGCGTGCCGCAGACCCTGAAGACGTGGACCGTGATGGAGTGCCTGATCTCCGTGACCGGCCTGGCCGGCGTGCTGCTGCTGAACGTGGTGATCTAGCCATGCTGGACAACCAGCAGCCGGTGCTCGTGATCATGGGCATCTCCGGTTCGGGTAAGTCCACCGTGGCGGGCATCCTCGCCGGGCAGCTGGGCTGGGACCTCGAAGAGGGTGACGACCTGCACCCGCAGGAGAACATCGACAAGATGTCCTCCGGGGAGCCGCTCAACGACGAGGACCGGGCACCCTGGCTCGACACGATCTCGTCGTGGATCATCGAGCACACCATGGCGGGCGTGCCCGGCATCATCACCTGCTCGGCGCTCAAGCGCCGCTACCGCGACGTGCTGCGCGAGCACAACGTGATCTTCGTGCACCTGACCGGATCGAAAGACCTGATTGGGCGGCGCCTGGCCACCCGGCACGACCACTACATGCCCACCTCGCTGCTCGACTCGCAGGTGGACGCCCTCGAGCCGCCCGAAGCCGACGAGAACGCGATCACCATCGACGCCGGCCGGAAGCCCGCCGAGGAGGCCGCCGAGATCGTGCGCCGCCTGGGCCTGACCCCGAGCCCCGGCTCGTCCACCCTGGGTGCGCCGGAACCCGGCCACTCCTCGGTCGCCCGCCCGACGGCCTAGCCCCGCGGCCCCGGTCATGACTGGCCCATTTTTGCTAGTGCGCGACATCCGTCAACTAGCAAAAATGGGCCACTCCTGGTCTGCGCCCGCCTGGGTGGCCCGAATTTGCTAGTGCGCGACATCCGTCAACTAGCAAAAGTGGGCCAGTCCTGGTGGGGCGGCGCGCGGTCTGCTGTGCCACAACGGATGGCCGTTGACCGGTGGTCAGGCCAGGGCGGGATGCCCGGCGGGCAGGGCGTGCCGCTGGCCCGCGGCGTGGAGCTTGAGGTTTTTCGCTTCCCAGTCGCCCAGCGCCTGGCGCACCGGGCCCAGCGCCCGGGCCTCGGGGCAGGCGGCGGCCGACTTGCCGCATCCGCAGTGCTGCGGGTCGGCCGGCCGCACCCGGTGCAGCTGATCGACCTGCCAGAGCACCGCCATGGCGGCATCCGTGCGGCGCTGGCCCAGTTCGGCCTTGCGCTCGGCGCGCTTGAGCACCTCGGTCTCGAGTAGGTTGCGCAGGCCCCGGTCGGGGCCGTGGTCGAAGCGGCCGGCCACAATGCCGGTGAGGTCGGCGACCTGCGCGGCGAGCGCCGCGATTTCGGCGTCACGCTCGGCGATGGTGGCCGCGGACGTGGCGGTGAGCTCCTGCAGGGTCCGCTGCTGCGCGGCGAACTGGCCCAGCCAGAGCTGCACATGGTCGGTGTCGCGCTGCTCCGCCTTCTCGGCGCCGAGGTGACGCACACAATGGGTGCACACCACCTGGTCGGTCGCCGAGGTGAAGTGGAACGGCTGCAGCGACTGGCAGCAGAAGCACTGCGCCAGCACGTTCACATACAGCGGATACGAGTGGGCCACGGGCTCTCCAGGGTCGAGGTGCTGACCCGAGCCTAACCGGGTGGCCGGTCTCGCGAGAGCGGGGGTGTGGTCACCACAGCGCAGCCAGGCAGCCACACGACCGCTTTCGCGGAACCAGCCCCTCGCGAGAACCAGCGTGCGCCGGTGCGCCTCAGTGCAGCCCGGCCCGCTGTGCCAGCCCGCGCACATACGAGGCCTGGCCGGCGTGCTGCAGGTCGTCCGCGATCACGCTCACCAGCCGCACGGCCAGGGTCACCGGCGGCGTCCAGTGCGTGTCGACGACGCGGCTGAAGTCGTCCTCGTGCAGGGTGCCCAGGTAGGCCACCGTGCGCTCGTGCACGGCGTCGAAGTAGCCGAGCAGCAGATCGGCGCCCACCCGCACGGCGGCCACCTCCGCGGCGTCTTGGCCGTATCCCGTCGCGGCGACGGGGAAGGGCAGATCGAAGCGTTTGTGCCAGCCATCGGTGGTCCAGAGCTGCGGCTCGTGCATGAGGTCGGCCACGTGGTTGTCTTGCACCCGGGTGAGGTGCCAGACCAGCCAGGCGATCGTATTGGCCTCGCGGTCGGGCCGGTAGTGCAACAGCTCGAGTCCGGCCCCGACGAGGCTGGCATGCACCGCCCCCTGCACCCGGCCGAAGGCGTCGCGCAACAGGTCCGTGGAGAGCATCCGGGTTCCTCCTCAGGTCGGCGATTCGGCTCGCTGCGCCGGGCCGGTCTCGCGCCAACCCTAACCCGACCCGGCGAGCACAACTCCTGCTCTTTCCTGAATTCACGCCGAAACGGTCGCTTCCGAGCCGCTGTGCTGAGAATTGCTGGGGTTATGACCACCCCACGGCTCGCCGACTGTCTCGTATCCGAGACACCAACCGCACAATTCCGGGCGCGGCAACGCTCCCCGAGGAGTCAGATGGGAGCATGCAGCCCATCGACACCGCCCTGTCCGCCACTTCGCCCCACGCCGAGTCTGCGTTCGCGCCGGCCCCCGTCACCGTGGGCACCGGGCCGGTCTCGATGACGGATGTCGTGGCCGTCGCCCGCCATGACGCCCGGGTGCTCCTCGGCGACGACGCCCGCGCCGCCGTGGCCGCCAGCCGCACCACCATCGAGGTGCTTGCCAGCGACACGGCCCCGCATTACGGCATCTCCACCGGGTTCGGCGCCTTGGCCACCACCTTCATCGGCGCCGACGACCGCACCCGGCTGCAGCAGAGCCTGGTGCGCTCGCACGCGGCCGGTTCCGGCCCGGAGGTGGAGCGGGAAACCGTGCGCGCCCTGATGCTGCTGCGCCTGTCGACCCTGCTCACCGGGCGCACCGGCATCCGCCTGTCGACCGCCGAGGCCTACGCCGGCCTGATCAACGCCGGCATCACCCCGATCGTGCGCGAGTACGGCTCGCTGGGCTGCTCGGGCGACCTCGCCCCGCTGGCCCACTGCGCCCTGGCCCTGATGGGCGAGGGCACCGTGCGCGACCGCACCGGCACCGAGATGCCCGCCACCGAGGCCCTCGCCGCGGCCGGACTCGAGCCGGTGCTCCTTGCCGAGAAGGAGGGCCTGGCCCTGATCAATGGCACCGACGGCATGCTCGGCCAGCTCAGCCTGGCCCTGCACGACCTGCACACCCTGCTCGGCACGGCCGACGTCGCCGCGGCGATGAGCATCGAGGCGCTGCTCGGCACGGATGCCGTCTTCGCCGCCGACCTCGCCGGCCTCCGCCCGCAGCTCGGCCAGCAGGCGTCCGCCACCAACCTCCGGCACCTGCTCGCCGGCTCCCCCATCGTGGCCAGTCACAAGGGCCCGGAGTGCACCCGGGTGCAGGACGCCTACTCGCTGCGCTGCGCCCCGCAGGTGCATGGCGCCGCCCGCGACACCATCGAACACGCGAGCCGCATCGCCGACCGCGAGCTGGCCAGCGCCATCGACAACCCCGTCGTCACGATCGACGGCCGGGTCGAATCCAACGGCAACTTCCACGGCGCCCCGGTCGCCTACGTGCTCGACTTCCTCGCCATCGCCGTGGCCGACGTCGCGAGCATGTCCGAGCGCCGCACCGACCGGATGCTCGACCCGGCCCGCAACAACGGCCTGCCCGCGTTCCTCGCCCACGACGTGGGCGTCGACTCCGGCCTGATGATCGCCCAGTACACCGCCGCGGGCATCGTCTCCGAGCTCAAGCGGCTCGCCGTGCCGGCCTCGGTCGACTCCATCCCGTCGTCGGCCATGCAGGAGGACCACGTGTCGATGGGCTGGCACGCCGCCCGCAAGCTCCGCACCGGCATCGACGGCCTCGCCCGGGTGCTCGGCATCGAGGTGATGACCGCCAGCCGCGCCCTCGACCTGCGCGTCCCGCTCACGCCCGGGCCCGCCACCGGCGCCGTGCTCGCCGAGGTGCGCCGCGAGGTGGCCGGCCCCGGCCCCGACCGGTTCCTCTCCCCCGAGATCGAGTCCGTCGCCGCCTCCGTGCGGACCGGCGCCGTGCTCGCCGCCGCGCAGACCGTCACCGGCACACTCTCCTAACCCGCACACAACCCCGCACGCTCAGTTCTCGAGAAAGCAGCCCCGCTCATGCCCGACCTGACCGAGACCAGCACGACCGATGCCGCCACCGCCGGCACCACAGCGTCGGATGCGACCCCCACCGACCAGCATGCCCCGCGCGTCGTGCGCGCCGCCCGCGGCACCACCCTCACCGCCAAAAGCTGGCAGACCGAGGGCCCCTTGCGGATGCTGATGAACAACCTCGACCCCGAGGTGGCCGAGCACCCGGAGAAGCTCGTGGTCTACGGCGGCACCGGCAAGGCCGCCCGCAACTGGGAGGCCTACGACGCCATCGTGCGCACCCTGACCAGCCTGGAGAAGGACGAGACCCTGCTGGTGCAGTCCGGCAAGCCCGTGGGTGTGTTCCGCACCCACGAGTGGGCCCCGCGGGTGCTGATCGCCAACTCCAACCTCGTCGGCGACTGGGCCACCTGGCCGGAGTTTCGCAAGCTCGAGGCCCTCGGCCTCACGATGTACGGCCAGATGACCGCCGGTTCCTGGATCTACATCGGCACCCAGGGCATCCTGCAGGGCACCTACGAGACCTTCGCCGCGGTGGCCGCGAAGAGGTTCAACGGCACCCTGGCCGGCACCCTCACCCTCACCGGCGGGGCCGGCGGCATGGGCGGCGCCCAGCCGATGGCGGTCACCCTCAACGAGGGCGTCGTGCTGATCGTCGACGTCGACCCGTCCCGGCTCGAGCGCCGGGTGGAGCGCGGCTACCTCGATGAGATGACCGACGACATCGACGACGCGATCGCCCGGGTGCTGGCCGCCAAGGCCGACCGCCGGCCGCTCTCGGTGGGCCTGGTCGGCAACGCCGCCACCGTCTTCCCCGAACTGCGTGCCCGCAAGGTGCCGATCGACATCGTCACCGACCAGACCAGCGCCCACGACCCGCTGGCCTATCTGCCCGAGGGCGTGACGGTCGCCGACTGGCACGCCTACGCCACTGAGAAGCCTGAGGAGTTCACCGATCGGGCCCGCGCCGCGATGGCCAAGCAGGTGCAGGCCATGGTCGACTTCCAGGATGCCGGCGCCGAGGTCTTCGACTACGGCAACTCCATCCGCGCCGAGGCGCTGCTCGGCGGCTGCGCGCGGGCGTTCGACTTTCCAGGCTTCGTTCCGGCCTACATCCGGCCGCTCTTTGCCGAGGGCAAGGGCCCGTTCCGCTGGGCCGCTCTCTCCGGCGACCCGGCCGACATCGCGGCCACCGACAGGGCCATCGTGGAGCTGTTCCCGCACGACGAGCACCTGCGCCGCTGGATCACCGCGGCCGGAGAGAAGGTGCGCTTCGAGGGCCTGCCCGCCCGCATCTGCTGGCTCGGCTACCAGGAACGCCACCTGGCGGGCCTGAAGTTCAATGAGATGGTCGCATCCGGTGAACTCACCGCACCCATCGTGATCGGCCGCGACCACCTCGACTCCGGCTCGGTGGCCTCGCCCTACCGCGAGACCGAGGGCATGAAGGACGGTTCAGACGCCATCGCCGACTGGCCACTGCTGAACGCGCTGCTGAACACCGCCTCCGGCGCCACCTGGGTCTCGATCCACCACGGCGGCGGGGTCGGCATCGGCCGCAGCATCCACGCCGGCCAGGTGATCGTGGCCGACGGCACCCCGCTGGCCGCAGAGAAGATCGCCCGGGTGCTCACCAACGACCCCGGCACCGGCGTGATGCGGCACGTCGACGCCGGCTACGAGCGCGCCGAGGAGGTGGCCCGCGAGCGCGGCCTGCGAGTGCCGATGTGGGAGAAGGATGCTCCCGCCGCCGCCGTCACGGATGCGCCGGATGCCTGACCTCGTCGCCCACGGCCTGCTCGCGGGCCTCGACGAGATCGCCGGCACCGGCCGCGACCCGCGTGCCGGCGGCTACTCCCGGCACCTCTGGACGAGCGCCGAGCTCGACCTGCGCGCCTGGTTCACCGAGCGCGCCGAACGCCTGGGCCTGGCGGTCGAGTTGGACCGCAACGGCAACACCTGGGCCTGGTGGGGAGCTCCCGGGCCGGATGCCGTTGTCGTCGGCAGCCACCTCGACTCCGTGCCCGGCGGCGGCGCCTACGACGGGCCGCTGGGTGTGGTCTCCGCACTCGACGCCGTCGCCCGGTTGCAGGCAGCCGGCTTCGTGCCCACCCGCCCGTGCGCGGTGCTGGTCTTCGCCGAGGAGGAGGGCTCCAGGTTCGGGGTGGCCTGCCTGGGCTCCCGGCTGCTCTCCGGCGCGATCGACGCCGACCACGCCCGCCGCCTCACCGACCGGAACGGCGTCACCCTCGCCGAGGCTGCTGCGACGGCGGGCCTCGACCCCAACCACCTCGGCCGCGACCAGGAATCGCTGGACCGGATCGGCATATTCCTGGAACTGCATGTGGAGCAGGGCCGCGGTCTGATCGACCTCGGCGAGCCCCTCGCGGTGGCCTCGTCGATCCTCGCGCACGGCCGCTGGCGGTTGAGTTTCACCGGCCAGGGCAACCACGCCGGCGCCACCCTCATGACCGACCGCCGCGACCCGATGGTCGCCGCCGCGCACGCGATCGTCGCCGTGCAGCAGGCCGCACTGGCCAGCCCCGGCGCCCGCGCCACGGTCGGCCGGATCGAGGCGGTGCCCGGCGGCACCAATGTCATCCCCTCCGCGGTGCACGCCTGGCTCGACGCCCGCGCCGCGACCGACACCCAGGCCCGTGCCGTGGTCGCCGACATCACCGCCCGGCTGCAGTCCCCGCACGCCGGCTGCGCCGCCACCGTGCTGGAGGAGTCCTGGACGAGCACCGTCACCTTCGACCCGGAACTGGCCGCCCGGCTGGCCCTGGCACTCGGCGGCATCCCCGCCCTGCCCACCGGCGCCGGCCACGACGCCGGCGTGCTCGCCTCGCGCGTGCCCACGGCGATGCTGTTCGTGCGCAACCCCACCGGCATCTCGCACTCGCCCGAGGAGTTCGCCACCCTCGACGACTGCCTCGCCGGCGTCGAGGCCCTCGACACCCTGCTGCGGGAGCTGCTGTGAGCACCGCCCGGACGGCCCCGGCACCGGCACCGGCACCGACCACGAGCTACTGGTGCGAGACCCTGCTGACCGAGGTCGGGGCCCGCTCCGGGGTGCGCCTCACCGTCGGCACCGACGGCTGCATCGAGGCTCGGGCCCACGACGTGCCGGCCGAGCCCGGCGACATCCGCCTCGGCACCGTGCTGCCCGGCCAGGCCAACGCTCACTCACACGCGTTCCACCGGGCCCTTCGCGGCCGCACCCACGACCAGGGTGGCGACTTCTGGCGTTGGCGGGAGCGGATGTACACGGTGGCGCAGACGCTCACCCCGGAGCTGTACCTGCACCTCGCCCACGCCGTCTTCGCCGAGATGCTGGTCAGCGGCTACACGGCCGTCGGGGAATTCCACTACCTGCACCACCGCCCCGACGGCACGCCGTACCCGCAGGAGCACGCCATGGAGCTCGCGCTGGCGACCGCCGCCCGCGAAGTGGGCATCCGCCTGGTGCTGCTCGACACCAGCTACCTCACCGGCGGCCTGGGCACCCCGCTGCGGCCGGAGCAACGCGCGTTCGGCGACGGCTCGGCGGCCGGCTGGCTCACCCGGTGGGCCGCCCTGCGCGAGACTCTCACCGCGGATGCCGCCGCCCGGCCCGGCGAGCCGGCCCTGGTCACCCTCGGTGCGGCGGTGCACTCCGTGCGGGCGGTGCCGCGTGAGGCCATCCGCGAGATCCTCGCCGGGCTGCCCGCCGAACTGCCCGTGCACATCCACCTCTCGGAGCAGCCGCAGGAGAACGCGGACAGCCTGGCCGCCTACCAGGCCACCCCCACCGGCGTGCTGCACGGCCTCGGCGCGCTCACCCCGCGGCTGAGCGTGGTGCACGCCACCCACCTCAGCGACCACGACCTGCGCCTGCTCGGCGACAACGGTGTCACCGTGGTCATGTGCCCCAGCACCGAGGCCGACCTCGGCGACGGCATCGGCCGGGCCAGGGAGCTGGCCGCCGCTGGCTGCCCGATCGCCCTGGGCTCCGACCAGAACGCCGTGATCGACCCATTCCTCGAGCTGCGCGGCCTGGAGATGGCCGAGCGCCTCGCCGCCGGCTCCCGCGGCCGGTTCACCCCGGCGGCCCTGCTGCGGGCGGCCGGCACCCACGGCTATGCCGCCCTCGGCCTCGGGCCGGCCGGCCTCGCACCGGGCGACCCCGCCGACCTCGTCGAGATCGATGCGGGCAGCATCCGCACCCTCGGCGCCCACCCCGACCAGCTCGTGCTCGCCGCGACCGCGGCTGATGTGCAGCGGGTGATCGTGGCCGGTCGCATCGTGGCCGACCGCGGCCGCCTGGTGGGCACCGCCGCGGCCGCCCGCGCACCCCACGGCGCGCCCGCGGCGCTGCTCCGCGACGCTCTCCGCGCCCTCGACCCCGGCGACCCCGCATGACCGCCGCCGGCGTCTTCTGTTCCCCGTGCGGACAATTGGTCCCGGCACACCGGCCACAATTGTCCGGAACGGGAACAGTTGCACCGGGCCGGAAGTCCGCGCCGAGCTCCACCGGGCGAGCACGCCGCACTCCGCACCCGCCGACTCCCCCCGTTCTTCAGCCCAACCGAAAGGCCGCACGATGACCGCCGAACTGATCACCGGAATCAGCGAGCTCACCACCCAGGCCGCCGAAACCAGCCACGACGACGACAGGCTCACGGATGCCGCCCTCGTGATCGAGAACGGACGCATCGCCTGGATCGGGCCGGCAGCCGAGGCCCCCGCCGCCGACACCGCCGTGGATGTGGGCGGCCGGGCCGTGCTGCCCGGCTGGGTCGACACCCACACCCACCTGATCTTTGCTGGCGACCGTGCCGCGGAGTTCGAGGCCCGCATGGCCGGGGAAAGGTATGCCGCCGGCGGCATAGCCACCACGATGGCCGCCACCCGGGCCGCCACCACCGCCGATCTCCTCGCCAATGCCCGGCGTCTGCGCCGGGAGGCCGAGGCCCAGGGCACCACGTTCCTGGAGACCAAGACCGGCTACGGACTCGACCTGGCCAGCGAGCTGCGCTCCGCCCGGGCGGCGGCCGAGGTCGCCGACGTTGTCACGTTCCTCGGCGCCCACGTGATGCCACCGGGCCTGGACCGCCGCGACTACCTCGACCTGGTGACCGGTCCGATGCTCGCGGCCGTGGCGCCGCACGTCGACTTCATCGACGCCTTCTGCGAGACCGGGGCGTTCGACGTGGACGAGTGCCGAGAGGTGCTGCTCGCCGGCCGGGCCGCCGGGCTCGGGCTGCGCCTGCACGGCAACCAGCTCGGCGCCGGGGGCGGTGTGCGCCTGGCCGTGGAACTCGGCTGCGCGAGCGTGGACCACTGCAACCACCTCGAACCGGCCGACATCGACGCGCTGGCCGGCTCCGACACCGTGGCCACGCTGCTGCCGGCCTGCGACCTGTCCACCCGGCAGCCGTTCCCACCGGCCCGCCGGTTGCTCGACGCCGGCGCGCACATCGCGCTGGCCAGCAACTGCAACCCGGGCACCTCGTACAGCACGTCGATGCCGTTCTGTGTGGCCACGGCGGTGCTCCAGATGGGCCTCACGGTGCGCGAGGCGGTCTGGGCGGCCACCCGCGGCGCTGCCCGGGCGGTCGGCCGCGAGCACGGGCCGGATGCCGTGGGCTCGCTGAGGGTCGGCGGCCGCGCCGACCTGCAGGTGCTCGATGCCCCCGCGGCGGCGCACCTGGCCTACCGGCCCGGCGTGCCGCTCTGCCTGGCCACCTGGACCGAGGGGGTGCGTGCCCGCCCGGCCCAGAACCGCACCGCGTTCTGAGGAAATAGTGCGGTAAAAAGGACGGAAATTGGCGCAGCGTCCTTGTGTGCGCACTTTGTCCTCATAAGCGTCCGTCGCGCAGCCGCGCAAGACTCCGCCGCTGGCACAAGCTGCCGCGGTGTGCCGGGGTCAGGCCTTGCTGTCGACCGGCCAGCCGTGCCGGGCGAGGGCCTCGCGGGCCAGCGCGCGCGCCGAGTACGGGGTGCGCACACCCCTGATGTCTCGGTAATCCTGGTGGCCGGGTCCGGCCCAGAGGATGGCGTCGCCCTCGTCGGCCAGGTCGACCGCGTAGTCGATCGCGGCCTCGGGTGGGGAGACCTCCACGATCTGCTTGCTGGGGAAGGCTTCCCTGGCGGCGTCCACCAGCATCCGTCGGATGCTGGCCGGGTCTTCGAAGCGGGGGTGGTGGTCGGTGATGACGACGATGTCCGAGCCCGCGGCCGCGACGCGGGCCATTTCGGGCCGCTTCACCGGGTCCCGGTCGCCGTCGGCGCCGAACAGCATGATGACCCGACCCGGCGTGACGGCCTTGACGGCCCGCAGGGTCTTCTCGAACGCGTCCGAGCTGTGGCCGAAGTCAACGTAGACGCGCGGGCCGGTCGGTCCGGACACGCTCTCGGTGCGGCCCGGGATGTACACCTCGATGCCGTCCTGCAGCGCGGCCTGAATGCGGTCGGCCGGGTAGCCGGCCTCGACGATCATCGCCACGGCAAGCCCGGCGTCCGCCACCAGGTGATCGCCCAGCAGGGCGACCGTCGTCTCCACGGACTCGCCGGCCCGGTTCTGCACCCGGAACCGGGTGGACTCCGGCAGAGCCTCGAGAATCTCCAGGCGCCAGTCCGGGTCGGCCGCGGCATCCGCCGAGATCGACGTGACCGGGATGGCCGGTTCGGCCAGGAGCTTGAGGCCCCACGAGGTCTCCATGCTCACGACACCCTTGCGGGAGCGGTCCGGCCGGAAGAGGAGCTCCTTGGACTCGAAGTAGCTCTCCATTGTGCCGTAGTCGTCGAGGTGGTCGATCGAGAGGTTGGTGAACCCGGCGACGTCGAAGACGATGCCGTCGACCCGGCCGTGGGTGAGGCCCTGGGCGCTCACCTCGAGCACCACGGCTTCCACGTGCTGTTCCTTCATGCGGGCCAGCAAGGCGTGCACGTCGGTGGCCTCGGGCGTGGTGAGCCTGGAGACGAAGACCTCGCCGGCGATGTGGCGTTCCGCCGTTGTGGACAGGCCGGTGACCAGGCCCATCTGGCGCAGCACGGCTTCGAGCACGTATGCGGTGGTGGTCTTGCCGTTGGTTCCGGTGATTCCGAAAATTGTGGGGTTGCTGTCGGCGGTGCCGTAGACGAAGGCGCTGAGCTCGCCCAGGCGCCCGCGCAGGTTGTCGCTCACAATCACGGGCACGCCGGCGGCCAGCGCCGCTGCCTCGCCGTCGGCGTCGGTGAGCACGGCCACGGCGCCGGCCTCGACGGCACGGTCGGTGTACGCCGCGCCGTGGCCGTTCTTGCCGGGCAGGGCCACGAACAGGTCGCCCGGCTGCACGGACTGGGTGGAGAGGGCGATGCCCGTCACGATGGTGCCCGCGTCCGCCGAAGCGCACGTGGTGTCAGCCCGGCCGGCGACGTCCTCCAAGCGGACCCGCGGTGGGGTGCTCGGACGAACGACGGGTGGGGTGCTTTCTACTGCCAAAACTGATGCCTCCGGATTCACCCCCCGAATGAGGGCACAATATTACCGTAAGCGCCCCGCCTGCAAGGGATCTGCAATACCGGCCCGATCCCGCACTCTCATATCAAGTGCATAGAAAGCGGCAAGGTCACCGGCCGTGAGGCGTCAGCTCAGGATGTCTTTGGTGACGAATCGGCCGTAGGCGAGCGCCCCGAATACCAGCAGGTAGCCGCCCTGCAACAGGGCGTTGGCACCGAACGAGGAGAAGTCGACGGGTTGGCGCAGCAGGTCGGCGAAGTCGAGCCAGTAGTGGCTGAACAGCCATGGATGCAGCCAGTCCAGCTGCGGCAGCGAGTCGAGCACCTGCGCCACCACCGAGAGCACGATCGTGGCCGCCATCGCCCCGACGGGCACCACGGTGAGGGTGGAGAAGAACAGGCCGATCGCCGAGAGGCCGAGCAGCGATACCGTGACGTAACCGGCGATGAGCAGCGCGCGCAGGAACGACTCGCCCAGGCTGATCGTGTCACCGGAGAGCAGGGTGAGCGGTCCCACCGGGAACAGCGCCAGCCCCGCGAGCACACCGGCGGTGACGACGGTGAGCGTGGCCGCGAGGCAGAACACGGCGGCGCCGACGTACTTCACCGCGAGCAGCCAGACCCGGCCGGCCGGGGCCGCGAGCAGGTAGCGCAGGGTGCCGAGCCCGGCCTCGCCCGCGATGGTATCGCCGGCGACGACGCCGACGGTGAGCGGCAGGAACAGCGGGATCGACACGATGAGACCGGTCACGGCCACGAACAGGCCGTTCTGGGTGACCTGGTCGAGGAACGGCGGCCCGCGGCCGGGCGTCGGCGCCTGCGAGGAGAGTCGCACGGCGACCGCGATGAGCACGGGCACCGCGGCGAGCGCGAGCAGCAACGCCCAGGTGCGACGGCGACGGAACAGCACGACGAGCTCGGAGACCAGCAGGGCCCAGGCGCCGCCGGGCCGGGCGGTGGCGCTCGGCAGGGTGGCCGTCGAATTATCGGACAACGTCGAACCCCTCTCCGGTGAGTGCCACGAAGCGGTCCTCGAGGCTGGTGTTCTGCACGTGGAAGCCGCGCACCCGCACCCCGCCGGCCACGAGCGCGGCGACGAGGGTCTCGGGAGGAACGTCGCCCGGCTCGAGGGGGGCGCTCACCCAGCGGTCGACGGAACCGTCGGCCGCGAGGCCGGCGCCCCGGTCGCCGAGGTCGTCCGGGGCGGGCTCCACCCCGGCCACGAGCCCGGAGCCGGCCAGAACCCGGATGGCGGCCGCGGCATCCGGGGTGCACACCCGCACCCTGGCCTCACCGGCGCGCAACTCGTCGAGGGTGCCCTGGGCCACCAGTCGCCCCGCGCTCATGATGGCCGCGTGGGTGCACATGTGCTCCACCTCGGCGAGCAGGTGGCTGGAGACGAAGACCGTGGTGCCCTCACCGGCCAGCGACCGCACCAGTGCGCGCACCTCGCGGGTGCCCTGCGGGTCGAGGCCGTTGGTGGGCTCGTCGAGCACCAGCAGGCGGCGCGGCATCAGCAGGGCGTTGGCGATGCCCAGGCGCTGTTTCATGCCCAGCGAATAGGCGGAGACCTTCTTGCCGGCCGCGTTGGACAGGCCCACCCGCTCGAGAGCGCGGTCGACCCGGGCCCGGCGAGTGCGGGTGGGCGCGGCGCGGTCGGCCGAGTCGAGCCGGCCCAGGTTGGCGGCGCCGGAGAGGAACGGGTAGAACGCTGGACCCTCCACCAGGGCGCCCACCTGCGGCAGCACCCGGCTGAGCCGTCCCGGCATCGGCTCGCCCAGCAGACTCACCTCGCCGCTCGTGGCGGCGGCCAGACCGAGCATCACGCGGATGCTGGTGGTCTTGCCCGAGCCGTTCGGGCCGAGGAAACCGAACACCGAGCCCAGCGGCACCGCGAGATCGATGGCGTCGACGGCGGTCTGGTGGCCGAAGCGTTTGGTGAGGGCCCGGGTCTCGATGGCCAGGTCGCCGGCCCGGGCGTGCGGTGTCACTCCTGGGCTGCGGCGGCCTGCAGCCGCTCCACCGGTACCGACCCGGCGAAGACCCGGCCGTCGTCGGTGATGAACACGCTCACCAGCGTGGTGCTCAGCGCGCGGCCGCCGTCCACGGCCTCGGTGAGCTGGCTGTAGAGCGGCGAGGCGGTGAGTTCGGCGAGCTGGTCGGCATCCGCACCGGCGGGCATCGTCACCACGGCATCCCAGCCGGTGCCGATCACGGTGGCGCCGTTCGGCTCGGTGCCGGAGTGGCCGAGGTCGGCAGCGCTGGGCAGGGTCTCCTCGGTGACGGTGGCGCCGGCCGGCGGGGTGAAGGCGAAGAGGTCGGCGGCCGGGGCATCGAGGCTGAGCGTGGTGAAGGCCACGCTGACCGCGGGCTCCTCGGCGTTCCTGGCGTCAACCTGCACCCGCAGCGGCAGTCCGGTTTCGGAGTCGACCGCGATCGACACCGATCCCACCAGGGTGTCGTCGGTGTTCGGGGTCAGCACGAGCTCGTACGCGGTGCGGCCCGCCACCTGGGTGTTCTCGGCCAGGGTCACCGCGGTGCTCGGCGACACGTCGGCGAGGAACTTCTCGGCCAGGTCGCTCGGCGTGTAGGTTTCGCCGGACTTCTCGGCGAACTCCTCGCCGGCCGCGGGCAGGGTGGTGTGCGCGGCGGTGTTGTCGGCGGAGTCGTAGAGCCAGAGGTCCGAGCCGTTCCGGATCAGATTGCGCTCGGACATGGTGTCCTGCACCTGCACCCGGCTCTGGTCGGCGCCGTTCTGGTAGACCCGCACTGTGTGGCTGCCGGTGAGCAGGTCGAGGGCGGCGGAGAATTCGGCGGCAGCAGCATCCCCGGTGCTGGGGATCTCGGGCAAGCCGAGGTCGGAGGTCTGCTCGAGGGTGCCGGAGAAGGTGTCGACGGTGCTGCCGGCGGCGAGCTCGAGCACGTCCTGCGGGGATTTGTCCGGCAGGTCGACGGTGGCACCGGCCTGCAGCGGAACCGCGAGGACCCCCACGGCGATGACGGCGGGCACCGCAACAGCGGGCATCCACTTCAGCCAGGTTCTGGACATGACGAGCAACCTCCAGTGTCGCAATTCGTACTGCCGACACTACGCTTTCAGGCTGAAAGTTCCACTCGACTTTGCTCAGCCGCGCAGGGCCGGCGCCATTGTCACCATCTGGGCCCGCAGCGCGTCCACCACGGCGGCGATCACTGGCTGGCGTTGCGCCTCCGGCCGCAGCACCAGCCAGTACGGCAGCTCCTCGGCGAACTCGCCCGTGAGCACCCGCACCAGGTCGTCGTGCCGGTCGGCCATGAAACAGGGCAGCAGGCCGATGCCGCCGCCCACCCGGGTGGCCTCGATCTGCACGAACACGTTGGTCGAGCTCAACGCGCCCCGCATGCTGGGCACCCGTCGGCGGGGCGCATCCAGGTCGTCCACCTGCAGCATCGAGTCCACGAAGTAGACCAGCGGATGCTCAACCAGCTCGGCGACGCTGCCGGGAGTGCCGTTCCGGGCCAGGTACTCCCGTGACGCGTACATGCCCAGCGTGTAGCGGCCCAGCTCGAAGGCCTCGGCCCGGTGCGCCTGCGGCTGGCCGACCACCACCTCGATGTCGAGACCGGAGCGGTGCTGCAGCGCCTGCCGGGTCACGGTGACGATCTCCACCCGTAGCAGCGGATGCCGCTGCTGCAGCTGGGCCACCGCCGGGGCCGCGATGAACGCGCTGAAACCATCCGTTGCCGAAAGCCGCACCACCCCCGACAGCTCGGTCGCTTTGCTCGACCCGCCCAGCAGGTCGAGCGCGGCCTCCACGTTCTCGGCCGCGCGCACCGCCCGGGTGCCGAGGTCGGTGAGCTCCCAGCCACCCGCCGTGCGGGAGAGCACCCGGCCGGCCAGAGCCGTCTCGAGGGTGCTGATGCGCCGGGAGATCGTGGTGTGGTTCAGCCCGAGCGACTCCGCGGCGGTGGTGAACCGGCCGGTGCGGGCGACGGCAAGCAGCACCAGCAGGTCGTCGGGGTTGGCCGGGGTGGGCCGCGCTTCGGTCATATCTGCAATTATGCACAGCGGGTGGGTGGAAGTGGTCATTGCCGCAGCCTGTTCGAGCAGGAATACTCAGGGGAGCCGTTCACCGTCCCGCAGCCCGCGAGCCGGCCCGGCACACCTTTCCCCCGCCCAGTGTCAATGCCGATACTCAAGGAGATCTCCATGAGCGCCACCCCGCGTGTCCAAGCCGCAAGCGGCACCTCACCCAGCAACGAAACCTCGGGCCTGAAGAAGATCGTCGCGGCCTCCATGGTCGGCACCGTCGTCGAATGGTACGAGTTCTTCCTCTACGCCACCGCCGCGAGTCTGGTCTTCGCCACGGTCTTCTTCCCCAACGCGGGCAGCCAGCTCGATGGCATCATCGCCGCGTTCCTCACCTACGCGGTGGGCTTCATCGCCCGGCCGCTCGGCGGCATCGTCTTCGGACAGATCGGCGACATGCTCGGCCGCAAGCACACCCTGCAGGTCACGATCATCCTGGTCGGCGTCGCCACCTTCCTGATGGGCTGCCTGCCCGGCTTCGACAGCATCGGCTACTGGGCGCCGGCCCTGCTGGTGGCGCTGCGCTTCATCCAGGGCTTCGCCGTCGGCGGCGAATGGGGCGGTGCGGTTCTGCTCGTGGCCGAGCACAGCCCCAACCAGTCCCGCGGGTTCTGGTCCAGCTGGCCGCAGTCGGCCGTTCCGGTCGGCAACCTGCTCGCCACCCTGGTGCTCCTGACCATGTCGTGGGTCCTGCCCGCCGACCAGTTCCTCAGCTGGGGTTGGCGCGTGGCGTTCTGGCTGTCCGCCATCATCGTCGTGGTGGGCTACTACATCCGCACCCACGTCAGCGAGGCGCCGATCTTCCTCGAGGCCCGCGCCCAGGTCGAGGCCGACAAGGCCGCCAACTACGGTGTGCTCGAGGTGGTGCGCAAGTACCCGAAGGGCATCCTCGGCGCCATGGGCCTGCGCTTCGCCGAGAACATCCTGTACTACATCATCGTGAGCTTCTCGATTGTCTACCTGGTCACCGTGCACGAGTACAACACCAGCAGCCTGTTGCTGGCGCTGCTGATCGCCCACGTTGTGCACTTCCTGGTGATCCCGCAGGTCGGCCGGCTCTCCGACCGCGTCGGACGGAAGCCTGTCTACCTCGCCGGCGCCATCCTCGGTTCCACCTGGGCGTTCTTCGCCTTCCCCATGTTCGACACCCAGAACCCGGCGCTGATCGTGCTGGCCATCACCATCGGGCTCTGCTTCCACGCCCTGATGTACGCCGGCCAGCCCGCGATCATGGCCGAGATGTTCCCCACCCGCATGCGCTACTCGGGCGTCTCCCTCGGCTACCAGGTCACCTCGATCCTGGCCGGCTCGCTGGCCCCGATCATCGCCACGGCGCTGCTGAAGGAATTCGACTCCTGGATTCCGGTGGCCCTCTACGTGGCCGCGGCCTGCGTCGTCACCCTGGTTGCCGTCGTGACCCTCAAGGAGACCCGCGGCATCTCGCTGCGTGAGATCGACAAGGTGGATGCCGAGAAGCACGGTCTCACCCCCGTCGGAAGCAACTGATGCTCAGCGACCTCTCCGGCCAGACGGCCCTGGTCACCGGCGGCGCCGGCGGCATCGGGGCGGCCTGCGCGGCGGCCCTCGCCGCCCAGGGCGCCCACGTGATCATCGCCGACCGCGACGCCGAAGCCGCCGACCGTGTGGCCGGGGAGGTCCGCGGCGAAGCCTGGGCCGTCGACCTGCTCGACACCGCCGTGCTGGAGGAGCTGACGCTCACGGCCGACATCCTGGTCAACAACGCCGGCTACCAGACCATCAGCCCGCTCGAGGCCTTCGACCCGGCCGAGTTCCGCCGCATGCTGACGCTCATGGTGGAGGTGCCGTTCCTGCTCATCCGGGCCGCGCTGCCGCACATGTACGCCAGAGGGCACGGCCGCATCATCAACATCTCCTCGGTGCACGGGCTGCGCGCGTCCCCGTTCAAGTCGGCCTACGTGACCGCCAAGCACGGCCTCGAGGGGCTGTCGAAGGTCACCGCTCTCGAGGGCGGCGACCACGGGGTCACCAGCAACTGCGTGAACCCCGGCTATGTGCGCACCCCGCTACTCGAGAGCCAGATCGCGGCGCAGGCCGAGGCACACGGCATCCCGGCCGACGAGGTGATGCACGAGGTGATCCTGGCCAAGAACGCCATCAAGCGCCTCGTCGAACCCGACGAGGTCGCCGCCCTGGTGGCCTTTCTCGCCTCCCGTGACGCCGCCATGGTCACCGGCTCGTCGTACGTGATGGATGGCGGCTGGACCGCCTGAGCGGTCTCGCCCGCCCATCCTCAGCCCGAAGGAGATTTCAATGACCACCCTGCACCTGACCGCCACCGACGCCCTGGCCGGCGCCCTCACCGACGGCTGCATCCTCGCGGTCGGCGGCTTCGGCCTCAGCGGCATCCCCGCCGACCTGATCGAGGCCGTGCGCGACTCTGGCGTCACCGGCCTCACCGTCGTGTCCAACAACATGGGCGTCGACGGACTGGGGCTCGGGCTGCTGCTGGAGGCCGGCCAGGTGCGGAAGGTGATCTCCTCTTATGTGGGCGAGAACAAGCTCTTCGCCGAGCAGTTCCTCGACGGCCGGCTGGAGGTGGAGTTCAGCCCGCAGGGCACCCTCGCCGAGCGGCTGCGGGCCGGCGGGGCGGGCATCCCCGCGTTCTACACGAAGACCGGCGTGGGCACCCAGGTGGCCGAGGGCAAGCCGCACGCCGACTTCGACGGCGCGAGCTACGTGCAGGAACGCGCCATCGTCGCCGACGTGTCGCTGGTGCGCGCCCACACGGCCGACACCGCCGGCAACCTCACCTACCGGTACACCGCCCGCAACTTCAACCCGGTGGTGGCCACCGCCGGCCGGCTCACCATCGCCGAGGCCGAGCACATCGTGCCGGCGGGCGATCTCGACCCCGATCACGTCGTCACCCCCGGCGTCTACGTGCAACGCCTCGTGCCGGCCACGGCCCGCGTGAAGCCGATCGAACAGCGCACGGTGCGCCAGCGCGACGCCGTCAGCACCGCTTTCAGCAGCGAAGGAGCCCTCCGATGAGTTGGACGAGAGACGAGATGGCCGCCATCGCGGCCGCCGAGCTGGCGGATGGCGACTACGTCAACCTCGGTATCGGCATCCCCACCCTGGTGGCCAACAACCTGCCCGCCGGGGTGAGCGTCACCCTGCAAAGCGAAAACGGGCTGCTGGGCATGGGACCGTTCCCGTTCGACGGTGAGGAAGACGCCGACCTGATCAACGCCGGCAAGCAGACCGTCACGGTGCTGCCCGGCGGCTCGGTGTTCGACTCGGCCACCTCGTTCGGCATGATCCGCGGCGGTCACGTCAAGGTCGCCATCCTCGGTGCCATGCAGGTCTCCGGCGCCGGTGACCTGGCCAACTGGACCATCCCCGGCAAGATGGTGAAGGGCATGGGCGGAGCGATGGATCTCGTGGCCGGCACACCGCGCGTGGTGGTGCTCACCGAGCACGTCGCCCGTGACGGCTCGGCCAAAATCGTCGCCGAGTGCACCCTGCCGCTGACCGGCGTGGGCGTGGTCGACCGCATCATCTCCGACCTCGCGGTGTTCGACGTCACGGATGCCGGGCTGCAGCTCGTCCGTCTCGCCCCCGGCGTCACCGTGGAACAGGTGCGTGACTGCACCGAGGCCGCGTTCACGGTGGCTGATCAGACCGAGGTCGTGGCATGAGCCTCGCCACCCGGTTCGGCCTCGACGTGCTGCTCACCGGCTGGGGGCACAGCCGGTTCGGCAAGCTCACCGACGACACCCTCGAGTCCCTCATCGTGCAGGTCACCCGCGAGGCCATCGCGGGCGCCGGCATCGACGCGGCCCAGATCGACGAGATCTACCTGGGCCAGTTCAACTCGGCCCTGGTGCCGTTGGCCTTTCCGTCGTCGCTGGTGTTGCAGGCCGACCCGGTGCTGGCGAACGTGCCGGCCACCCGGGTCGAGAACGCCTGCGCGTCGGGCTCCGCCGCCTTCCAGCAGGGTGTGAAGTCGCTGCTGGCCGGTACCGCGAAGACCGTGCTGGTGATCGGCGCGGAGAAGATGACCCACGCCCCGGCCGACCGGGTCGGTGCGGCCCTGCTCGGCGCGGACTACGACCTGGCCGGCACGCCATCCAGCACCGGGTTCGCCGGCCTGTTCGCGGTTGTCGCCGACGCGTACGCCGACCGCTACGGCGCCATCGGCGACGTGCTCGGCTCGATCGCGGCCAAGAACCACCGGAACGGCGTCGCCAACCCATACGCGCAGTTGCGCCGGGACCTCGGCGAGGAGTTCTGCCGGACGGTGTCGGAGAAAAACCCGATCGTGGCCGGGCAACTGCGCCGCACCGACTGCTCCCCCGTCTCCGACGGCGCCGCCGCGGTGATCCTCAGCACGGATGCCCGCCGCGGGTCCGGCGCGGCCACCGACCCGGTGCGCCTGGCCGGGTTCGGCCAGGCCAACGACTTCCTGCCCGCCGCGCGGCGTGACCCCACCGCGTTCGCGGCCACCCGGGTCTCGTTCGAACGCGCGTTGACCATGGCCGGCGTGGGCCTGGCCGACCTGGACTTCGCCGAGCTGCACGACTGCTTCACCATCGCGGAACTGGTGCTCTACGAGGCCATGGGCCTCACCCCGGCGGGTGAGGGCCGCCGGGCCGTCGAGGAGGGCTGGGTGCAGCCCGGTGGCAGGCTCCCGGTCAACCTGTCCGGCGGGCTCAAGGCCAAGGGGCATCCGGTGGGTGCGACCGGGGTGTCGCAGCACGTGATCGCGGCCATGCAGCTCACCGGCACCGCCGGCGACATGCAGCTGCCCGGCGCCCGCCGCGCCCTGGTGCAGAACATGGGCGGCGTGGGCGTGGCCAACTACGTCAGCATCCTCGAGGCCGTCGCCTAGCCCCAACTGTTCCCGATGCGGACAAATGGTCCCGGTGTGCTGGGTGCATTTGTCCGCACGGGTAACAGTTACACCGTCGGAGGGCGGGTCAGATCAGGCCGTGGCGGCGGAACGCGTTCCAGACGCCGTCGTCGAGCACGCTGGTGGTGACCTCGTCGGCGTGCGCCTTGACCAGATCGGTGGCGTTGCCCATGGCGATGCCGACGCCGCAGACCTGCAGCATCTCGATGTCGTTGTTGCTGTCGCCGATGCCGATGGCGGATGCCGCGTCGATGCCCAGCCGGTCGAGCAGCTGCAGAATCGTGGAGCCCTTGTTCACGCCGCCCAGGGTCACCTCGCCGCTGCCCTTGCCCATGTGCGGGATGGTGCCGGTGATCACGTGGAAGTCGTCGCTGAGCGCCTCGGACACCCGGTCGAAGGCCCGGAGGTCGCCGGCCAGGAAGACTGACTTCGCGATGCCGGTGTAGCTGAGCGGTCGCACATTGGCGAACGCCTTCAGGGCGGGGTGCTCGTCGGAGTCGGTCACGGACTCCAGATCGGTGCGGGTCTCACCCCTGCGCTCCTGGTCATCCTGGAGGTAACTGGCGAAACGCCCCCTAACGCCGGGACTCGGGTACAGCTCGGCGAACGCCTGCAGGTAGAAGTCGTACCCGGACTCCTCGTAGAAGCCGACCATGCGGGCCACGGCGTCCTCCGGCATCGTGCGGGAGATGACCAGCTCGTCGCCGATCTCGGCGAATCCCCCGCCGGCGCTGATGGCCCCGTCGAAGCCGATGTCGCGGATCGCCGCGTAAATCTCCACACTCGCCCGGCCGGTGCTCAGGTACACCAGGTGCCCGTTCGCCCGGGCGGTCTGCACCGCCTCGATGGTGGACGGGGCGATCACCTCGCCCGAGTCGATCAGGGTGCCGTCGACGTCGAGGAAGGCGATGCGGGGCGAAATCATGTGGAGCTCCAAACGAGGTTGTCTCCGGGATCGAAACGCATCCCGGAGACCACCTAAGGGGTGTAAACGTATCTCTCGACGCTAGCGCGTGAGGCTGGCCCCGTTGGACCGGATGACTTCGGCGTACCAGTCGAACGACTTCTTCTTGAAGCGGTCCAGGCTGCCGGTGCCGTCGTCGTTGCGGTCCACGTAGATGAAGCCGTACCGCTTGCTCATCTGCGCGGTGCTGGCGCTGACCAGGTCGATGCAGCCCCAGGGGGTGAAGCCCATGACGTCGACGCCGTCGGCAACGGCTTCGCCGACCTGCACGAGGTGGTCGTTCAGGTACGCGATCCGGTAGTCGTCGATGACGGTCTTGCGGCCGTCGACCTCGACGAGCTCGTCCTTGGCGCCGAGGCCGTTCTCCACGATGAAGAGCGGCTTCTGCCAGCGGTCCCAGAACTGGTTGAGCACGATGCGGAGGCCAACGGGGTCGATCTGCCAGCCCCATTCGGATGCCTTCAGGGTCGGGTTACGCACACCGGGGAACAGGTTGCCCGGGCCGGTGACGCGCTTGGACTCGTCGGCGGTGTCGGCCACGCTCACGTAGTAGCTGAACGAGACGAAGTCGACGGTGTTTTCCTTCAGCAGCGCCCGGTCCTCGGCGGTGATGACCAGGTCGACACCCTGGTCGCGCAGGCTCCGCAGGTAGTAGCCGGGGTATTCGCCGCGCACGTGGATGTCGCCGAAGGCGAGGTTGGTGCGCTCGGTGGTGAGCGATGCCATCACGTCGTCGGGGTCTGGCGTCAGCGGGTAGGTCGGCATCGCCAGGATCATGCAGCCGACCTGGGCGTTCGGGGCAAGCTCACGAGCGGCCTTGGTCGCCAGGGCGCTGGCAACCAGCTCGTTGTGCACCGCCTGGTAGAGGTCGGTCTTGGAGAGCTCCTCCTTGGGCGTGTTGATGCCGCCGGACATCAGCGGGGCGTGCAGCACGGAGTTGATCTCGTTGAAGGTGAGCCAGTACGTGACCCGGGCGCCGTAGCGGGCGAACAGCACCCGGGCGTAACGCTCGTAGAAGCCGATCAGGTCGCGGTTGACCCAGCCGTCGTAGGTGTCGGCGAGGTGCAGCGGCGTCTCGTAGTGCGAGATCGTGACGAGCGGCTCGATGCCGTGCTTCTCGCACTCGTCGATCACGCGGTCGTAGAACGCGAGGCCCTCCTCGTTGGGTTCGGTCTCGTCGCCGAGCGGGAAGATCCGGCTCCAGGCGATGGAGAAGCGGAAGGTCTTGAAGCCCATCTCGGCGAACAGGGCGATGTCTTCGGCGTAGCGGTGGTAGAAATCGATGGCCACCTGCTTGAGGTTGTCATCGGTCGGGCCGTCGGCACGCGGCGTGGTGATGCCCTGGGGCATGACGTCCTGGATCGACAGGCCCTTGCCGCCCTCGTTGTACGCGCCCTCGATCTGGTTCGCGGCAGTGGCGCCGCCCCAGAGGAAGTCAGCGGGGAAAATTGATGAGTTGGTCATTCGTGTACTCCTTTATTACGCACCGCGTGTGTGACGCAGTGCACGGGGTGGAGGAGCGGGCGGGCCGCCCCTCCACCGGGGCGTGCTGGGTGTGCTTTAAGCGAGGGACAATTCTTCTTCTTCGGCAATGGCGAGGAAGAGGGAATCGCCGTGCGCCACTGGGCCCGATGCGGGCGAGCCGATGGTGGGGTACTTCTTGGGGTTGGTGATGATCACCGGGGTGGTCACGTCGTAGCCGGCCGCGGTGATCGCGGCGATGTCGAACTCCACCAGGAGGTCACCGGCCTTGACCTGCTGGCCCTTCTCGACCTTGAGGGAGAAGTGCTTGCCACCGAGTTTGACGGTATCGATGCCGATGTGGATCAGAGCCTCCGCGCCATCGGCGTGCTGCAGGCCCACGGCGTGCCCGGTGGGGAACGCCGCGACGACGAGGGCGTCGAACGGGGCGTACAGGGCGCCGACGCGGGGAACGATCGCGACGCCCTTGCCCAGCGCGCCACCGGCGAACACGGCGTCGGGAACCTCGGTCAGCGGAACGGCGGTGCCGTCCAGCGGGCTGAGGACCTGGAGGTCGGTGCTCTCGATCGGGGCTGCGGTCTCGGCGACCGGGTCCTTGAAGCCGACGATGACGGTCAGGAGGAACGGCACGAGCACGGCGACGGCGAGTCCGAGCCACAGCATGACCAGGTTTCCGGTGCCGAGCAGCGCGGGGATGCCCAGGCCGGACGGAAGGACAAAGGCGTTGGCGGCGATGCCGCCGGCTGAGATGAGGCCACCACCGATGACACCACCGATGACGCCGTAGACGAACGGGCGCTTCAGCGGCAGGTTGACACCGTAGATGGCGGGTTCGGTGACACCGGCGAGGAAGCCGGACAACGCGGCGGGGGCGGCGAGGGACTTGAGGTTCTTGTCCTTGGTGCGCACCCAGACGCCGGTGACGGCAGCGGCCTGCGCCAGGACGGCCGCGAACAGCGGCGCGGTGAGGAAGATGAAGCCGCTGGTCTGAAGTTCAGCGGTCATCAGCGGCACGAAGCCCCAGTGCAGGCCGAAGATCACGAAGACCTGCCACAGGCCACCCATGATGGCGCCGCCGAGCCACGGCACGACGTCGAAGACCCAGCTGATGCCGCCGGCGAGGCCGCCGCTGATCAGGTTGGACAGCGGGCCGATGACGAGGAAGGTCAGCGGAACGAGGATGAGTACCAGGAGCATCGGGGTGACGAAGCGGCGGATGGCGGAGGGCAGCTTGGCGTAGAGCACCCGCTCGGCGTGGCTCTGCATCCAGACGATGACGATGATCGGGATGACGCTGGAGACGTAGCTGACCATCGTGACCGGGATGCCGAAGAAGGTGATGTCCGGTACGCCGTTGAGTGCCACGATCGACGGATACACGAAGGCACCCGCGATGGCGAGTGAGGTGAACTGGTCGGCCTTGAAGTACTTCGCGGCGGTGATCGCGAGCGCGAGCGGCAGGAAGTTGATGAACGCGTCGGAGAGCGCATTGAGGATCACGTAGGTGGTCGTGGTGTTGTCGAGCCAGCCGAAGGTGACCGCAGCGGCGAGGAACGCCTTGAGCAGGCCGGTGCCGGCCAGGGCCCAGAGCAGCGGGGTGAAGATCGCCGAGATCATCGCGATGAAGCGGTTCAGCAGGTTGCCCTTCGGGGCATCCGACGCCTTCTCGTTCGCGGACGGACCGGCGAGCTTGGAGATCTTGGCGATCTCGGCGAACACCTCGGGAACCTCGTTGCCGATGACGACCTGGTACTGGCCGCCGGCTTCTGCCGTGGCGATGACGCCGGCGGTGGCCTTCACTGCGGCCTTGTCGACCTTGGCGTCATCCTTGATCACAAAACGCAGCCTGGTCGCGCAGTGCACGAGCGAGGAGACATTCTCCTCGCCGCCTACGCCCTTGAGAACCGCAGCAGCGGTTTTGGAGTAATCCATCGTTCTGGTTCACCTTCCGCCGCGACATCGCGGCTTCTCTTTCGCAAATGGCAGCCGTTTTCGGGTTTTGGGCAAAAAAAAGACCTGAACTCCGTCACCGCTCATTGGCGGTTCGAGTTCAGGTTTTGCCTGCTTGCGCAGTAACAATCCGAAAAGCTACCACAGGTCGTCTTCGCCCTGCGTCGCTCACGCTATCACACCATCAGGACGTTCCGCCATCAACAACCTGGTTGGCCAGACGCTCGACGTGCACGATCACGTAGAGCAGTTCTTCGTCGGTGAGGTCGGAGCCGGTGGCTTCGCTGACGTAGAGCTTGACGTCGGCGGCGATGGCGTAGGAACGCGGGTAACTGCGCTTGGCGAACTCGAAGAACGACGTGTCGGAGCCGCGCAGCATCGACTGCGCCACGAGCCGTTGCAGGAGGAACTGGATGTGCAGGATGAACCGCGCGTAGTCCGGGCTCGCCGCGTCCAGCTGCACGCCCAGGCCTCTCTCGACCGTCGTGACGACGTGCTGAACCCGCCGGAACAGCAGCGCCGCGGTGCCGTTGGGCTCATCCCGGGTGGCATTCAGAATATGCATCGTGAGGAATACGGCCTCCTCTTCCGGGAGCTCGGCCTCCAGGCTGGCGCTGACCGATCGGGCCATGGCCGTCGCCGCGTCGAACTCCTGCGGGTGCAGCACGCGCAGTTCGGGCATCGCGGCACCCGGGATGCGGATGCCCTTCTGCATCCGCTCGAGCACGTACTGCACGTGGTCGATGATGGCCAACGGCAGGCGTCGCCCGAGGCTGCGGCCCAGGGTGCGCTCCGCCTCCTCGACCGCGGAGGTGACGGCCTCGATGACCGGGTACGGCACGGAGGCGAGCAGCTGGCGGGCATGGTCGGCGCCGCTGCCCTGCTCGAGGATGAAGGTCTTCTCCACCTTGGCGGGATCGATGCGGTCGGTGGGCTGCAGCTGGAAACCCAGCCCGCGACCCATCAGGACCCGTTCCTGGCCGCTCGCGTCGACGGAGATGACCACGTTGTTGTTGAGCACCTTGTGCGCCACCACCGCGGGGGTGCGCGCTCCCGTGGTGCGCGCCACGCTGCGGTCCGTCGTCATGGCCGCAGTTTACAGCTACGGATTTGGCGAAACTGTTGCCAATGCGGACATGTGGTCCCGGTGCGCCGGGTGCAATTGTCCGCAGCGGCAACAGTTGAGGCGGGGGGCTCAGCCGGCGACGTCGTGCAGGTGGTGGCTGGGGTCGTGGCTGAAGTACTGGGCCAGGGTGGTCACCGTGAAGCGGGCGCCGTCGCTGCGGCGGCCGGTGCGCTGCCGGTCGGCGGGCGGCACCGCGGCGAAATTGTCGGCGACGGATGCCGCGGCCGCGGCCAGCTCCGCAGCCACAACGCGCGGGTCCTGCTCGTTGTAGCGCTCGGCGACCGCCGTGGCGTCCTGGTCCCAGTTCGCGAAGAGGGGATCGTCCTCGCTGAGGATCAGGCCGAGCCTGGTGTCGAAGATGCGGAACACGTCGCGCACGTGGGCGGCGTACTCCAGGGCCGACCAGGTGTTCTCGTCGGGCCGCACCGCCACATCCGCCCGCGCGAGCACGGGCGCCCAGGCGGCCGCGTTCGCCCGCACGAGCGCGGGCACGTCGTCGTAGTCGAGGTCGGCGGCGGAGAATCCGCACTCGGCGCACGGGCGCTCGAGCACCCAGGTCCAGTCTTTGGTGTCGGGGGTGATCGGCATCCCCCCAGCGTAGGGATGCCCGCCGGCCCTGGCGCCGTGGCGACTGCCAATCCTCGGGCAACTCCTGCCACTCCCGGCGCCCCACCACCGGCAACTGGTCCCGATGCGGACAATTGGTCCCGGCGTACCGGGACCAGTTGTCCGCAGCGGGCACAGATGGCCTCGCGGAGGGCCGGGCGGGCGGCGGGCCGGGCGGACGGGCTAGGTGCCGGGCGCCAGGGACTCGTAGCGGCGCGGCTTGCCCTCGCCGAGGTCGAGCAGGGTCGGCACCGTGGTCACCGTCACCGGCCGCGCCAGCAACCGCCCGAGCGCCGCACCGATCTGCGCGGCATCGCCACCGACCACCGCGGCGGTCACGCTGCCGTCGGCGGCCTGGTGCACGGCCCAGCCCCTGGCACCGCCGGCCTGCAGCTGCTGGGTGAGGTCGACGCTGGGCACCAGGCTGCCGTCCAGGGCCAGGAACCGGGTGGCCTCGCGGCCCTCCAGATCGGCCAGCGCGGGCCGGCCGGCCACATCGACGAGCCGGCCGAAGTCGCCGGTGCGGTAGCGCACCAGCGGCAGCAGCGGGTTCTCCCCCGCGGTCACCACGATCTCCCCGCGCTGCCCCGCCGGCACCGGGCGGCCGGACGCATCGAGCACCTCGACGTGCACCCGGCGGTCCAGGATCACGAACGGTCCCCCGTCGGCGCTCACGGCGATGGGCCGGGTCTCGTGCAACCCGTAGACGTCGATCACCGGGCAGCCGTAGGCCCGCTCGAGGTCGCGGCGGAGGCCCAGGCTGAGCGCCATGGCCCCGCTGAACAGGGCGAGCGGCCGCAGGCCCGCCACCAGCTCGGGCTGCAGCAGCTCGGCCAGGCTGGTGGGGTTGCCGGTGATCACCTGCGGCTGCTGGTGAAGCAGAAATCCGGTGCGCTGCCCGGCGGCGGGCCACTGCGACGGGTGCAGGTTCAGCCTGGCCATCACGGCCTGACCAAAGCTGCTGATCACCGAGGTGTAGGTGAACGCCTGGCGCTGGTGCACCACGTAGGCCAGCGCCATCCGCCCGGGGTCGGGCCGCCAGTGGATGCCCTGCTCGGCCACCAGGCGCACGAGCAGGTGGAAGCTGCGGGCGACCTCCTCGATGTCGTCGGGAATCTGCAGCGCCCGCCCGGTGGTGCCGGAGCTGGAGCCCTCGATCATGCGGTCGAGGTCGGCATCCAGCGGTACGAAGGCCGAGACGTCGTCGAGCAGGTCGTCGCGGGTCACGGTGGGCCAGCTGGGCAGGTCGCCGAGCGTGTCGGCGACCCGGCGGTACGCGGGCAGCTTGCGCGCGGTGGCGAGGTGCCCGGCCAGCCAGTCGTCCACGGGCAGCGGGGTCCGGGCCCTGGCCACGCCGTCGGCGGTGAGCCGGTCCCCGGTGCGGTGCACCCAGGCCGGGGCGAGCGGATGCCGGGCCACGGCACCCAGCCGCGCGGCGCCGGCCTCGTCGAGGGTGGGCCAGCGCTCCGCGTCGGTCAGCGCCACCGCACCGCCCGCGGCGTACTCGGCCAGGGCCAGTGGGTCATCCGGGTCGGGCGACGGGGCGGCCGGTGCACACGGGTCACTCATTCGAGTACCGGGCGGCCGCCTCGCGGGCCCGGGCCTCCTGCAGCCGCTTGGTCACCTGCAACCGGTGTTCGTGATCGGCCATGGTCTGGGCCAGAGCCGTGTTCTGCTGCAGGGAATCGCGCATGGCCAGGATCGACCTGGCGGTGGCCTCGTCTTCGCCGGCCGGCAGGTGACCCGACCAGAGCAGGAAGGTGCGGGCCGCTTCGTCTCGCCGGTCGGCATCCCGCACCCACTCGGCCGGGTCGACGACCGCAGCCAACCTGAACGAGAGCGCGGCGATGGCTCGGCCGTACCAGACCGGGCTCAGGGGCACCGACAGCGGCCCGTTCAGGTCGTCGCTGGCCCAGAGCCACAGCACCAGGGCGGCGCCTCGGCGGGCGGCACGGGACCCGGTGCCCCGCACCTGGTCCACAATCAGGAGGACCTCCTGCCGTCGTCGGTCCGGTGGCGTCGTTCCAGATGCGCCGTATTCTGTTTCGAGAATATTCTCGGCGAGCTGCAGAACGTCCACGTCGTCGGCGAGAAATGCGGCCGGAACCAGGGACAGCCGGGTGGCGATTTCGGCGGTACTCGCACCGGGCAGGCACGTGCGCCAGACGATGACGTCGTCTTGCTCGCGGGCGAACCAGATATCAAGAAGGGCCTCGGAGTCGACGATGTTCGTGGCGGCCGGTTCCGGCGCGGCCGCGGGCCGGGGCACGCGGTCGGCGGGCGGGGAGAACGGCGTGGTGTTCGTCGCGGTTTCGTTGCGGTCCGGTTCCCTGAGCCCGGCCGAGTTGGTCAGCCGGCGCCAGAACGGCACGGGTCCCTCAGCCACGGAAACCTCCTGATGTTCGCCTGACGCCGCTCGGCTCGCTCTGCGTCAGTCGCCGGGCGAGCCGGGCGCAGGCGGCCGGGGCGTCGTCCATCCGTTGGATGTACTCCACGTCATAGCCGGCCGCGGCGGCGGGCTCCGTGATGGAGCGGCGCGGATCCTGCAGGATCAGGGTGGCCGTGTCGAGACCCCGGCGCACCCGCGCCGCAACGTCGGCATATTGCGGCTGACCCGCGCCGAACATCGACAGCAGGCCCTCGTCGGAGAGCACCACCACGTGCCGGCGCACGCTCGCGCTGGTGCGCCCGAGCCCGGCATAGCGGGTGCCGTACAGGTCGAGGGGAAAGACGGTGCCGCCGCCGAAGTAGTAGGTGAGGTCGCGCAGCGCCTCGAGGCGGTCGCGGGTGAACCTGTGGCCGCCGGCGACCTGCCCGGCCGCCGCGAACGAGGTCACCCGCACCCGGCCGCCACCCCGCAGCACCGAGAGGATGAGGATGGTGCCGGCCAGCACGGCCGGGGACTCGCGTGCCGGGCTCACCATGGACCCCGAGGAGTCGATGTAGAGGTCGAGGTCGAGGCTCACCGAGGCCACCGGCGGCACATCGGGCAGGTACTCGCGGCGGCGGGTCGTCACCCCGGGCACGATGGTGGGGCTCCGCGCCATCGACGCCGCCCAGTCGATGTCGGCCAGGTCGTCGCCCAGCTCCCACGATTCCAGCGGTCCCGGGATCTCGGTGTCGGTCGGCGGCGCTGTCGTGGACCGCTGCAGCAGCGGGCGCACGAAGTGTCGCGCCCGGGTCTGGTACCAGGCGGCGATCACATCGTTGGCGGCGCTGGCGCGGTACAGCTCGAGGGTTTTGGCCAGGCCGTACCCCTGCCCGGTCGACGTCGTGGGCGACCCCATCGAGGTGTCCGAGGTATCCGACATCCCGTGGGTGGTCGCCGGTGCCACCAGGCCGCGGGCCTTGGCCACCGCCGGATGCTCCGGGCTTTCCTGTAGGCGGGCGTCCCCGAGCACGGCCACGAGCTCACCGGCGGTCGCCGGGCCCGCCCCGGTCTCCCCGTCGCAGAGTCCGGCGGGTGCCCCCCGCTTGTTCGCATCCTGTTGCCCCACCAGGTACGGCGCCAGCAGCATCCCGAACCGCAGCGCGCCGCTGACCGGGTCGTCGCCGAAGGTGCGCACCGTTTCGGCCAGCAGTCCGGCGTCCAGGCGGGGGTTGGTCAGCGCCAGGGCGTCGAACTCGCGCTGCACCTCGGCGGCCGCGTCCTGCGCGAGGAAGTCCGCTTCCCGCTCGGCGACCTTCTGCTTGGGCTTGGTGGCCCGCATATTCTCGAGCACGGACTTGCGGTACTGCGCCGTCGACTGCGCCTCCCGACGGCGGCGCTTCTCCTCGGTCGGGTCCACCGGCGCGGCGGGCGGCTCGGCCGGGCAGAGTGCGCCGGCCGGGAGCCCCCAGAGCACCTCGTAGGCGCGCAGAACCACCCACCAGAGGGTGTCGCCGATGCCGTTGCCGCCCAGTACCGTCCACATCCGCACCATTTCGGGCGGCGCGGCGGGGCCGTCCCTGCGGCGCTGCGCCTCGGCCACCCGCACGTTGATGAGCATGTCCGACCACAGGTTCGAGAGCCTGTGCACCTCGTCCTGCACGTTCGGGATGCGGGTGGCGTCGGTGGCCGCCAGCGCCCGCGCGATCTGGTGCTGGATTTTCAGGCTCGTCAGCCGGGTCGACGGCGAGAGGGCGTGGTGGCCGATCTCGTGCGCGAAGATGCTCTCCAGAAAGTCGCCGACGCCCAGCCGGTCGGCCAATGGAAGGTCGAAGCTCACCTGGGGCGGGAAGGTGAACCAGGCGAACGACGGCGCCTTGGCGTGCGGCACGAGCTCGGGGTCGTGCAGCTCGACGCCCCAGAGCGCCTGGGCGCCCCGCCAGGCCGCGCGCTGCTCAGGGGTCAGCCGCGGGCCGGCCGCCACCGGGGTCACCGGCCGTCCTCCGGCATCCACAGCTGCGCGGTGTAGGCGCGCACGGTCAGCACCGCGCCACCCGCACCGGCCTCGGCCAGCCCGTGGGCCGTGTCGCCGGCCGCCAGCCAGCGCGCCTCGGCGCCGGCGGTCTCGGTCTCGGCCTCGTCTGCCGGGAGCCGCACGAGGGTGTGCCCGAAGACATCCGCGGTGAGCTGCCATTCCTCGGCCCCAGCGCCCGCCGTGCCGGTGCGGATGAGGAACGTGCCGGGTCGGTCACCGGCCAGAGCCGCCGCCGGGGGTGCCAGCCACGGGCCGTACAGGCCCCGGAAACCGCCGATCACGGCCAGGAGCTCGCCGGGGGCGTGCAGGCCCGGCCACCCGAAGCGCGAGGTCCGCTGCAGCTGGGTGAACGGGGCGACACCGCCCTCGCCCAGCCCCAACGCGGCGGCGACGGCGCTGAGCGGGGTGCTGCCGCCGGCCAGGGCCAGGTCGAGGCGACGCAGCGCATCCGTGCGAAATGCCAGGGCCCCGGCCCGCCAGGCGGCCAGGGCCGCGAGGGTGAGCAGGTCGTCCCGGCCGGCGCGGGGCTGGGCCGCGAGGGCCCGGCCGATGAAGTGCCGGTAGCGGGCGCCGGCCGCTGCGCCGTGCCGCTCCTGAATGCGGGTCGCCGAGAGGGCGAGGTTCACCGAAGTCTCGGGCAGCGGCTCGTCGGTGAGCACCAGTGACTCGTTCACCAGGTGCCGGGGGTGCTGGGTCACCCGCTGAACCCCAACCAGCTGACGTAGTTGGTGTAGCGCTGGTGCAGGTACTTCAGGGCGAGCAGGTCGTCGAAGTGCCGGCCGTACAGCTTGCCCTGCTTGGCGATCGTCGAGATGAGCGATTCGATGGCGGTGAGCCGCTGGGCGGCCTGCGCCGAGGTGACGCCATCCAGGCCCTGGTTGAACAGGTCGAGGGCGGCGCTGATCGGGTCGTGGTTGTCCAGGCCGAGGGCGGTGAACTGCCGGCGGGACTCGGCGAAGAGGTCGGCCAGCCAGCTGATCGAGTCGGTGGCCAGCTCCCGGTCGGCGCCCACGTCGAAGCGGGGGTGCAGTTCGTTGGGCAGCAGCTTGCCGCGCAGCGCAAACGGCAGCACCGCGGCCAGGTCGTCGAGGCCCACCACGGGCCGACCCCGGAAGTAGGCCATCGCCTTGGCGTAGCGGATCAGGGTCTGCAGCGACCGCACCGAGAGGCTGTTGCTGGTCTGGGAGCCGAGGTCGACCTGCAGGTCGGCACCGGAATTGGCCTCGATCACCTCGGCCGCCTCGCCGCCACCGGTGCGCACGGTGTCTTTGGTGCGGTACTCGAACCGGCGGCCGCCCTGCTGCACGAACTCGAAGTGGCTGGCGAAGAACTCCAGCTGGCGGCGCACGGCACCGGGCAGCGGCACGGCGCGGATGGCCGCCTCGAGCAGCCGCTGTTCGTCGGCGTCGAAGACGAGCTCGGCGGGCAGGTGGTCCTCGGGCCGTTCGCCGGCCTCGACCCTGGCCACGAGTTCGTCGAAGAACCGGTTGTTGAAGCCCTGCGCCGCGACGGTCACGTCCATCCGGTCGCGGAGCGCCTGGATCACCGGGAAGGTGCCGCCGCCGGCGTCGTCGTTGGCGGTGAAGAACCAGCTCTCCACGCCCGATTCTGGCGCGGTCGAGTGCATCTGGTCGTGGCTTTCCACGTACCCCTCGGCCACCATGGTGAGCAGCGCCGACTGGGTTTTGGTGGGGATGCGGTTGTACTCGTCGATGATCTTCACCGGCCGGGTGAGCCAGCTGCGCCAGGCGATCTCGATCTCGGCCAGGCTGCCGGCGGTCACTAGGTCGCGGGGCAGCGGCATCCCGACCAGGTCGCTGACGGTGACCTGCGGTTGGCCCTGCTGCACGTTGCGGCGCACCTCGCGGGCGCTCGACCCGGCGAGCACGCCCATCAGGATCGCCAGGGTGGTCTTGCCGCGGCCGGGCCCGCCGACGAGCAGGCACTTGCCGCCCACCGCGAAGGTGAGCAGCGGCAGCAGCACGTTCGACGAGTAGGACTGGTCGGTGGGCAGGTGCAGTTCGGCGCCGGCGTCGCCGAGGGTGAACGTGACCGGTGACCCGGTGGAGAACTCGACGTCGTAGAACGGCGAGATCACGGCCCGGTTCACCAGCCAGAAGTAGGCCTGGCGGAGCTTCTCGTCCAGCGCCGTGTCGGCCACCGCCGGGGCCTCGGTGAAGAGGTCCTCCGCGGTCAGCTCCTCGGCCAGTGTGGCGGCGTTAGCGCGCGTCGGTGATTCGGATACCTTGTTCCAACGATTCCCCAGCCCCATGGTTTTCAGCCTATCGGGCGGGCCCGGCCGGATCGGCGAGCGCCAGTGCCGCCTGCTGCTCCAGCGGCAGCGCAAAGTGGAAGGCGTCGGCGAGCATCCGGTCGATGGCCGCGGCCGACTGGGCGACCCGCTCGGGCACCGACCCGGTCACCTCCAGCCACGGCACCGCCTGGCCGGCCAGGGTCTCGCGGAAGCGCCGCTGCATGGCGTGCCGGATGTGCTCCCCGTCGCGCATGCCGTCTTGCACGAACGGGATCTCGTCGCCGGTGAGCAGGTAGAGGGCGGGCGGATGCGCCGCGGCGCGCGCCCGCAGCGCGGCCGGGGTGGGCGCCACGTAGCGTTCGTGCCACAGGGTGGTGGCGAGCACGTCGGTGTCGCAGATCAGCAGCGGCCGCGGCACCCGGCGCCGGTACTCGTTCTCCCAGCCGATCTGCCGGTCCACGATGAGGTCGAACTCGTCGCTTCGCCACGGGGTCTCCAGCCCGCCCGCCCGGGTTTCGCTGTGTTCCCGGCCGTATTCGGGCACCCACAGGGTGTCGTAGTGCTCGGCGAGGGCCTCGGCGAGGGTGGTGGAGCCGGTCGATTCGGCGCCGAGCACCACCACGCGGGGGGTCAGCCAGGCGCGCACGGCGGGGGCCAGCGCCCACCAGTGCCCCGGCACATCCGCCCGGATCGCGGTGCCCGACACCGGGGTGTGCCGACGATGGGGGTCGACCTGCACCCATTCGGCGCCCAGGCGCAGGGCGAGTTCGGCGCCGTAGCCGTCGCTGGAGAAGACGGCGTCAACCGGGGCGTCGAGCAGGGCCCGGATCGGCACCATGTGCTCCTCCCAGGCGTCGGCGGAGTCGAAGTCCACCGGGGCGTCGTCGATGGCGCACCTGATGCGGGCGGTGGGGTGCTCCTCGCGGAGCCACTGTTCGCGCACGCTCAGGGGAATGGACTCCTGGCTGGCGCCGAGCAACTGCACGGTGACAGCGTCGCAACGGGCCAGTGCCGTGCGGATCAGGGCCGAGTGCCCGGCGTGCAGCGGGTAGAACTTGCCGAGCACCAGGCCGTGCCGAAAGCGGGCCGGCGACGCGGCGGCATTAGGCACCGCGGCAGGCACCGCAGCAGGCGCGGGAGTCGGCACGGGTCAACCGCCGGCCGGGCCGGCCGGCACCGGCTCGCGGGGCGCGACGGCTTCGGTGTCGCTGCCCTGCCGCGCCCTGGCCCGCATCCAGCCGCGCAGCCCGAAGACGCAGAGCCCGATGAAGAGCAGGTAGAGCGCCGCGGTGATGTTCAGCCCCTTGTAGAGGAACAGTCCCACGTAGGCCACGTCGACGGCGATCCAGACGAACCAGTTCTCCAGCCAGCGCCGGTTGAGCATGTACTGCGCGACCAGGCTCACCGCCGTGGTGGCGGCATCGGCGATCTCGGTGGTGGAGTCGGTGTAGCTGTGCAGGGCGTAGGCGATGATCGCGGTGCCGGCCACCGCGGCCAGGGCCAGCGGGCCGATCGCGCGCCGCGGCATCCGGGTGATCAGGGCGCGGGAGTCGGCGGCCCGGTGCCGCGACCAGCCGTACCAGCCCATCACCCCGAGCACGAGGTAGACGATCTGCAGGCCCAGGTCGGCGTAGAGGGCGGCACCGAAGAACAGCACGATGAAGACCAGGTTGTTCGCGATGCCGAGCGGGAAGTTCCAGATGTTGCGGCGAGCGGCCAGGAACACGCACGCGGCCCCGGTTCCGAATCCCAAAACCTCGGTCCAGTTGTCGATCAGCCATTCCCCCATGCTCCCCATCCTAAAAGACCCACAACTGTTGCCCGTGCGGACAAGTGCACCCGGTGTACCGGATGCAATTGTCCGATTCGGGAACATAACCGGCGCATTCTGGTTGAAGCATGGGTACCTCATAGTGGGGTCGCACCAGTGCCCGTTCGTTAGGACCCCGATGACCGACTCCACCACCGCCACCAGCACCGCTCCCGGCCCCGCAGCCGGCCCCGCAGCATCCAGCGCCGCCCCCCACAGCGCCGCCCCGACCGGCAACACCCCGGATGCCGCGGGCACCAAACTCGTCATCTCGCTGCTGCTGGTCTCGGCGTTCGTCGTGATCCTCAACGAAACCATCATGGGTGTGGCCTTGCCGCACCTGATGAAGGACCTGAACATCACGGCCGGCGCCGCGCAGTGGTTGACCACCGCGTTCATGCTCACCATGGCCGTGGTGATCCCCATCACCGGCTTCCTGCTGCAGCGGTTCAACACCCGCCCGGTGTTCCTGGCCGCGATGACCCTGTTCAGCATCGGCACCCTCATCGCCGCGATCGCACCGGGCTTCGCCGTGCTGATCGTGGGCCGGGTGGTGCAGGCTTCCGGCACCGCCATCATGATGCCGCTGCTGATGACCACCGTGATGACCCTGGTGGCCCCGGCCGCCCGCGGCAAGACCATGGGCAACATCTCTATCGTCATCTCGGTCGCCCCGGCGATCGGCCCCACCATCTCCGGCCTGATCCTCAGTGTGCTCGACTGGCGCTGGATGTTCATCCTGGTGCTGCCGATCGCGCTGGGCTCCCTCGCGCTGGGCGCCGCGCGCATCAAGAATGTGACCACGCCCACCCGGGTGCCCCTCGACATCGTCTCGGTGATCCTGTCGGCGTTCGGCTTCGGTGGCCTGGTCTACGGCCTGAGCAACCTCGGCGAGTCGGCCACGGGCAGCGCCGCCGCCGGCCTGGTGCCGCTGGGTATCGGCGTCGTGGCGATCGCCCTGTTCGTCTGGCGTCAGATCGCGCTGCAGCGCACCGACCGGGCCCTGCTCGACCTGCGCACCTTCGTCTCACGCACCTTCAGCGTCGCCATCGTGATGCTCGCCGTGAGCATGATGGCCCTGTTCGGCACCCTGATCCTGCTGCCCATCTACATGCAGACCGTGCTGGGCCTGGATGCCCTCACCACCGGTCTGCTGCTGCTGCCGGGAGGCCTCACGATGGGCCTGCTCTCCCCGTTCGTCGGCCGGTTCTACGACCGGTTCGGTCCCACGGTGCTTCTCGTGCCCGGTTCGATCATCGTCAGCGGCGCGTTCTGGTTCCTCACCATGCTCACCGCCACGACGCCGTTCTGGTGGGTGCTCGTCGCCCACGTGGCGCTCAGCTTCGGCCTGGCTTTTCTCTTCACCCCGCTGTTCACCTCCGCGCTCGGCGCCCTGCGGCCGCGGCTGTACTCCCACGGCAGCGCCATCGTCGGCACCGCACAGCAGCTGGCCGGGGCGGCGGGCACGGCGTTGTTCGTCACGGTGATGTCCTCCACGGCGGCGACGCAGGTGGCCAACGGCGCCGGCGAGGTCGCCGCAACCGCGGCCGGCACCCAGAACGCGTTCCTCTACGGTGCGATCATCTCGCTCTTCGCGATCCCGCTTGCGTTCTTCATCCGCCGGCCGGCCCCGTCGGTCAGCGACGGGCACGATGCGCCGATGATGGCGCACTGACCGAAAGCCCGCCGAGCCCGGGTCACCGGTTGGCAGCCCGAGGTGCTCCGATTCCCCGCTCGATCTGGAACGGCCCGGCCGCCGACGGCCGCACGTCGAAGTCGAAGATGGCCGTGGGGATGTACACCGTCGAACAGGAGTTGGGGATGTCCACGACACCCGAAAGGCGGCCTTCGATGGGCGCGGCCCCGAGCAGCAGGTAGGCCTGCTCCGGGCTGTAGCCGAACTTCGTCAGGTAGTCGATCGCGTGCAGGCAGGCCCGCTGGTAGGACAGGTGCGAGTCCAGGTACTTCTGCTCCCCGTCCAGGGTCACCGAGGTGCCGGAGAAGGCCAGCCACTGGCTGAACCGCGGGTCGACGGTGCCCGGCAGGAAGATCGCGTTCTCCCCCACCCCGTAGGTCTCCATGCCGCCGCGGATGATGTCGACGCGCAGGTCGATGAAGCCGCCCATCTCGATCGCACCGCAGAAGGTGATTTCACCGTCGCCCTGGGAGAAGTGCAGGTCGCCCAGGGACAGGTTCGCGCCGTCGACGAACACCGGGTAGAAGATCCGGCTCCCCTTCGACAGGTTCTTGATGTCCTGGTTCCCGCCGTTCTCCCTCGGCGGGGCCGTGCGGGCCGCTTCACCGGCCACCCTGGCGAACTCGGCCTCGGGCAGGCTGCCCAGCACCGCATGTTCCGCCTCCGGCGGCAACGCCAGCGGCGGCACCCGGTGCGGGTCCGTGGCGATGAGGGCACCTTCGCGCTTATTCCAGGTGGCGAGCAGCTTCGCCGAGGGGGCCGTGCCCATCAGGCCGGGATGGATCAGTCCGGTGAACGAGACTCCCGGGATGTGCCGCGACGAGGCCACCTGCCCGGTGAAGTCCCAGATGGCCTTGTAGGCATCCGGGAACTGCTCGGTAAGGAAGCCACCGCCGTTGTTCCGGGAAAAAATGCCGGTGTATCCCCAGCCCTGACCGGCGAGGGGGCCGGAATCCTCCTGCGGGATGGCGCCGACGTCCAGGATGTCCACGATCAGGAGGTCGCCCGGCTTCGCTCCCTCCACCGCGAACGGTCCGCTGAGCTTGTGCACGGTGAGCAGCGGGGCGTTGAGGATGTCCTCGGCCGAGTCGTCATTGACGATCGCGCCGTCAAACCACTCCCGGCAGTCGACCCTGAAGGAGCTGCCTGGCTTGACGGTTGCGACCGGCGGGACCTCCGGATGCCACCGGTTGTGCCCCACCTTCTCCTGGTCTTCGAATTTCCTGCTCGAATCCAACGGGAACAGTTGCTCTGGCATGTGGAACCCCTCTTTTTCGGTGCCGGGCGTAGGCGAACTACGGGCGCGGCAGTTTCCTGTGGAGCGGATTGGCCGTGAATTGCGCACCGGAGCCTGGCCGTCGCCCCGGGAGCGCGGACTCGACCACCTCCGGTTCGGAGGCACTGCGCGCAGACGAGTCGATCAGGCCGAACGCGGCGGACCCCGCCGCAGACAGGTGGGGGGCACTCATCAGCCGGCGGGCGGGCGCTCGGCAGGTGGGACAGGCGACGCTCTCCGGGGCCGAACCCATCGGGTGCGTCTGCTCGAAACGGGCGCAGACGTCGCATCTGAACTCATATATCGGCACGGGTTGTCCACTGCATCGTCGTCTTCTCCCGGTGTCGCAGCATCGCTGGTGCGCTTCCTGACCTGGTTCTGGACCGTCGTGTGAACATATTCGGGGTGACACCCGAAGTCAACAACGGCACGGGACCGGCTGATTCGCTCGAAGCGGGGAGATTTGCAACAGAACGTTAACACTTCGGCACCACGTTGGACAGGTCCGCGACCTAGGATCGACATGCACGAGCTGCGTCTCCCTGACCCGCGCTGACACCCCCAAGCATTTCGTGATCCACAGTGCAAGTGACAAGCTCGACTACCCGGTTTTAGCCATTTCTTCACGCACCTACCAAGCAGGGCTCCACATTGACTTCCCCCCACTCCCCCCTTACGCCCGCTGAGACCCGAGACCGGGTCTTGGGCGCGCGCGGCGTGCTTTTCGACCTTGACGGGGTTCTCACCCCCACCGCCGAGGTGCACATGAGCGCCTGGTCGCGACTGTTCACGCCGTTCCTTGCATCTCACGACGTCAAGTCGTACACCGACGCCGACTACTTCGCCTACATCGACGGCAAACCCCGCTACGACGGTGTGCGCTCCCTCCTCGCCTCCCGCGGCCTCACCCTTCCCGATGGCGAGCCCACGGATGCGCCTGAGCTCGAAACCGTCTGCGGGCTCGGCAACCGCAAGAACAAGGCCTTCAACGAGACCCTCGCCGAAGACGGCGTGAGCCCGTATCCGGGTTCCCTCCGGTTCCTCGACGCCGTCGTCGCGGCCGGCCTCAAGGTCGCCGTGGTCACCAGCTCCCTCAACGGGGAGATGGTGCTCACCGCCGCGGGCCTGCGTGACAGGTTCGAGATCGTCGTCGACGGCGTGCGCGCCCGCGCCGAGAAGCTCGCCGGCAAGCCCGCGCCAGACACCTACGCGTTCGCCGCCGAACTGCTCGGCCTCACCGCCGCCCAGTGCGTTGTCGTCGAAGACGCCGAGTCCGGCATCCAGTCCGGCCGCGCCGGCGACTTCGGCCTGGTGCTCGGCGTCGACCGCGGAGTCGGCTCGCACGTGCTGTTCGAAGCCGGGGCCGACACCGTCGTCACCGACCTCGACGAGCTCCTGCCGCTGATCGGCAGCACCGTCCTCACCCCGAGCGGAGTCCACGCATGACCCTCGACGCGACAGTCCAGAACCTCGCCGATCCGCTCGACCGCAGCCGGTTCCCGCTCGACGAATGGGCCCTGGTGGAGACCGACTTCTCCGGCGACGACATGGGCCGCACCGAGACCCTGTTCGCCGTCGGCAACGGCTACCTGGGCCTCCGCGGCAACGTCGACGAGGGCCGCGACGGCCACGTGCACGGCACCTTCATCAACGGGTTCCACGAGACCTGGCCCATCCGGCACGCCGAAGAGGCGTTCGGTTTCGCCAGGGTCGGCCAGACCATCGTCAACGCCCCGGATGCGAAGATCATCCGCATCTACGTCGACGACGAGCCCCTCGTGCTCACCCTGGCCGAACTACTCAGCTACGAGCGCCGGCTCGACTTCGCCGACGGCATCCTGTCCCGCTCGCTGGTCTGGCGCACCCCGTCGGGCAAGCAGGTGCTCATCCGCTCGCGCCGCCTGGTCTCGTTCACCGAACGCCACCTCGCCGTGCTCGAGTACGAGGTCACGATGCTCGACTCCGACGCATCAGTCGTCATCTCCAGCCAGACCCTCAACCGGCAGGACGGCATCGGCGAGTACGACCGGCCCAAGTCCGGCTCTGCCAACGACTGGGATCCTCGCCGCGCGGAGTCGTTCACCGACCGGGTGCTGCAGCCGCGGTTCAAGCGCGCCAACAACGGCCGCTACATCCTCGGCTTCCGGTGCACGAACTCGGGCATGACCATCGCCACGGCGTCTGACCACTCGATCGACACCATCAACGACTTCGACGAGTCGTCGCAGCTCGGCGACGACCTCGCCAAGCACGTCTACAAGGTGAAGGCCAAGATGGGCAACCCCATCCGCATCACCAAGCTGCTCAGCTACCACACCTCCGCCGGGGTGCCCACGCACGAGCTCGCCGACCGCTGCGACCGCACCCTCGACCGCGCCAAGGAGACCGGCGTCGCCGCCATCATCCAGGAGCAGCGCGACTGGCTCGACGCGTTCTGGGCCCGCACGGATGTCGAACTGACCGGCCAGCCTGCCCTGCAGCAGGCCACCAGGTGGAACTTCTTCCAGCTCGCCCAGGCGTCCATGCGCGCCGACGGCCAGGGCGTCTCGGCCAAGGGGGTGTCCGGTTCCGGCTACGGCGGGCACTACTTCTGGGACACCGAGATCTACGTGCTGCCGTTCCTCACCTACACCTCACCGAACGCGGCCAGGAACGCGCTGCGGTTCAGGCACGGCCTGCTCGACCACGCCCGCGCCCGCGCCACCGAGCTCAACCAGCTGGGTGCGCTGTTCCCGTGGCGCACCATCAACGGCCTCGAATCCAGCGCCTATTACGCGGCCGGCACTGCGCAGTACCACATCGACGCCGACATCTCCTATGCGCTCAGCCAGTACGTCGCGGCCACCGGTGACGAGGACTTCCTCGCCCGCGAGGCCATCGACATCCTGGTGGAGACCGCTCGAATGTGGGCCGACCTGGGGTTCTGGCGTGGCAACGGCAACGACGTGTTCCACATCCACGGCGTCACCGGGCCCGACGAGTACACCACAGTCGTCAACGACAACCTGTACACGAACATCATGGCCCGCTCCAATCTGCGCGCCGCCGTGAAGAGCGTGCGCCGGCTGTACTCGGTGGACCGGGCGTCGTTCGACTCCATGTGCGCCAGGCTCAAGCTCGACGAGGCCGAGGTGATGGAATGGTCATTCGCCGCCGAGGCGATGCACATTCCCTTCGACCGCACCCTCGGCATCCACCCGCAGGACGCCCAGTTCCTCGAGAAGGAACGCTGGGACCTGGCCGCGACGCCGCCGGAGAACCGGCCGTTGCTGTTGCACTACCACCCGCTGGTGATCTACCGCTTCCAGGTGCTCAAGCAGGCCGACGTGGTGCTGGCGCTGCTCTTGCAGGGCGACCAGTTCACCCCGGAAGAGAAACGCGCCGACTTCGACTACTACGACCCGCTGACCACCGGCGACTCCACGCTGTCGGATGTGGTGCAGTCGATCATCGCCGCCGAGGTGGGTTACCACGAGCTCGCGCTGAACTACTTCACCTCCGGGCTGTTCGTGGACCTCGCCGACCTGCACCACAACGCGCAGGACGGCGTGCACGTCGCGTCCGCCGGTGGGGTGTGGAGCGCACTGGTCTTCGGGTTCGGCGGTCTGCGCGACCACAGCGGGCGCATCACGCTCGACCCGCGCCTGCCCGAGGACTGGGATGAGCTGATCTTCCGGGTCACGCTGAAGGGCAGCCGACTGCGCGTGGCCATCACGCAGACCAGCGTGCACCTCAGCCTCGAAGAAGGCACCGAAGCGCGCCTCACCGTGCGCGGCCTGCAGGTCGTCGTGACGGCCGGTCAGCCGGAAACGGTTCCGTTGTCGCACCAGGGCGCTCGCGACCCGGGTGCTCCCACGGCGGCGCTCATCGAGAGCAGCCGGCGCGCTGACGGCACCGTCATCACGTCGTCGATCCCCACGATCGCGCACATCACCGAGCAGATGCCCACGCTCGACTAGCGTTCGCGCCAGAGGGCCGTGCCTCCGTTTCGCACCAGCGAGCGGATGCGCGGCCCTTTCTCTGTCCGAACCACTCGACAACCGGTGGGTCACCAGGTCTCGACAAGCTCGACCAACGGGAAGCTCCCGCTCAGTAAAACCCCTCGCGACGTGCCCGCGATCCGCGATCCTGATACGGTGTGGCCACGAAGTTAGCCCGTGGCCGAGGCCACCCGTTGCAAGGATCCGCATGACGATTCAGGCGTATTTCGACTCGATCAAGGCCAAGACCGGCCTCGGCCCCGAGGACTTCCACCGGCTCGCCGCCGAGCGAGGGCTGCTCGGTCCCGATGTTAAGACCGCCGACATCGTCGCCTGGCTGAAGGCCGACTACGGCCTCGGCTCCGGTCACGCCATGGCCCTCGTCTCGGCGCTGGGCCAGGTGCCCGGCCAGCGGCTGTCGGTAAACGACAAGGTCGACGCCCAGTTCACCGGCGCCAGGGCGCACTGGCGCGGCACCTACGACGCCCTGCTGGCTCACGCCCGCCAGTTCGGTGAGGTGAACCTGGCACCCACCAACACCTACATCAGCCTGCGGAAGGGTGGCGGCAAGTTCGCGATCGTGCAGGTCACCGCAAGTCGCCTCGACCTGGGCCTCAAGCTGCCCGGCGTGCCCGGCACCGAGGCGCTGGAGGCATCCGGCAGCTGGAACAGCATGGTCACCCACCGCCTGCGCCTGGCCGACCCGGCCGACCTCACCGCCGAGGTGTTCGACTGGCTGCGCCGCGCCTACGAAACCGCCGCGTAGCCGCCGCGTAGCCCGCCGCGTAGCCCGCCGAGCCCGCGAGAGCGGCCTCGTGGCTGCTTCAGGTCGCTCGAGGTGACCACAGCCCCGCTTTCGCGGAGGCGCAGGCGCACCAGCGATACTGGATGAGCACCCCTCAGCAAGGAGATCATCGTGGATTCCGACACCGTCGTCGCACCCGTCCTTCCCGCCGACCGCGCCCGGCCGCCGCTGGCCATCCGCGGGGCCGTCCTGACGGCCACCGGTGCCGCCAGGCCCTACCGGTCGTCGAGGCCGCTGGAGATCCTCGACCTGCAGCTCGAGGGTCCAGGCCCCGGCGAGATCCTCGTCAAGATCGAGGCCGCGGGCCTCTGCCACTCCGACCTCTCGGTGGTCAACGGCAGCCGGGTGCGTCCCACCCCGATGCTGCTCGGCCACGAGGCGGCCGGCCGGGTGGTGGCGCTGGGCGCCGGGGTCGGTGACCTTCGGGTGGGCCAACGCGTGGTGATGGCGTTCCTGCCCCGTTGCGGCGCCTGCGCCGGCTGTCAGACCGACGGCAAACTGCCCTGCATCCCCGGCAGTGAGGCGAACAATGCGGGCACTCTGCTCGGCGGCGGCCGCAGGCTCACCCACGACGGCAGCCTGGTGAACCACCACCTCGGCGTCTCGGCCTTCGCCGATCACGCCGTGGTCAACCGTTTCTCGGTGGTGCCCGTCGATGACGACGTGCCACCGGACATCGCCGCCGTCCTCGGCTGCGCCGTGCTCACCGGCGGCGGCGCGGTCATCAACGCGGGCCGGCCCGGCCCCACCGACACCGTCGCCGTCGTCGGGCTCGGCGGCGTCGGCATGGCCGCCCTGATCACCGCGCTCTCCCTCGACGTTGCGGGCGTGATCGGCGTCGACTCGGTGCCCGCAAAACTCGATCAGGCCCGCACGCTCGGTGCCGGGGCGGTCTACACCCCCGCGGAGGCGCTCGAGCAGGGCATCCGGGCGAACGTCGTCATCGAGGCGGCCGGGCATCCCCGGGCCTTCGAAACGGCCGTGCGTATCACCGCCGCGGGCGGAACCACCGTCACGGTCGGGCTCCCCGCGGCCGATCAACTCGCGTCGGTGTCCCCGCTCACGATCACCGCCGAGGCGCGCACGATCATCGGCAGCTATCTCGGGTCCGCAGTTCCCGCGCGGGACATCCCGTTCTACGCCCAGCTCTGGCGGGAGGGCAAACTGCCCGTGGAGAGCCTGATCTCCAGCCACATCCGGCTCGACGACATCAACGAGGGCATGGACACCCTGGCCGACGGCAACGCCGTGCGCCAGATCATCCTCTTCGACTGAGCCACGCGCCCGGCTCCCGGGTCAGCCGCCCTGCCGCAACTGGTGCCGGTGCGGACAACTGCACCCGGCACACCGGGTGCACATGTCCGCACGGGCAACAGTTAGCCGCGACCGAAGCCCGCGCCGGAGCCGCCTAGAGGTGGCGGAGGGTCTCCAGGACCACCACGGCGGAGCGTTCGGCCGCGTCGTCCACGTGGGTGAGGTGATCGCCCACCGGACCGCACAGGTCCGAGATGCCCCGGATGGCCACGAACGGCACACCGTGCGCGAAGCAGGTCTGCGCGATGCCCTCGGACTCCATATCGGTGCAGAGCACCCCGGGGAACTCCTCGCGCAGGCTCTCGGCCAGCTCCGCGCCGACGAACTTGTCGTTGGAGACCATGAGCCCGCGCTGCACGACCAGGGCCGAGCCGTCGGGCATCCGGGTCGGGCTCTCGGCGGCGGTGAGTGCCGCCGCATCGCCGGCGTATCGGGCCGGCATGCCGGGCACCTGGCCGAGCACGTAGCCGAACGCCCGGGCATCCGCGTCGCTGCTCAGGTATTCGTGGCCGATCACGACCTCACCCACCTGCACCTGCACGCCCACCCCGCCGGCCGACCCGGCGCTGATCACCAGCGGCGTGGCCCCGGGATGCCCCGCGCGGGCGGTGAGAATCGCGGATGTCGCCGCTCCGGCCGCGTTGACCAGCCCGATGCCGCCCTGCACCAGCAGCACGTTTCGCCCGGCCAGCGTCAGCCGGTATTGCAGGGCCCTGCCCACGCTGACCGGTGGCGCGGCGGCAGCGGCGGCAGCGGCGGCCGCGAGGAACGGCGCCGCCTCCTCCGCCATCGCGACCAGGATGATCGCGTCAACGCTGCCGGCGTCAGTCGGGCCGGGCTCAAGGCTGGAGTCGTCGGTGCTCATGCGGTGACGTTGGCCCAGCCCGCGCGGCCGTCCAGGAACACCGTCACGGCGTCCTGGGCGGCACTGAGCGAGTGGTTCGCGCCCCAGCCGCACTGCACCTCGTTGGCCGCGGGCACCTCGGTGGCGCCGAGGATGTCGGTCATGGTGGCCTCGATCAGCTCGAGCACCTCGGTGTACTCCGGCTGGCCCTGCAGAATCAGGTAAAAACCGGTCTGGCAGCCCATCGGCGAGAAGTCGATGACGCGCGCAGAGTGGTTGCGGGAGTGCTCGGCGAACAGGTGCTCGATCGAGTGCACCGCCGGCATCTCCAGGTGGGCCACGTTGGGCTGGGTGAACCGCACGTCGTACTTCACGATGACGTCGCCCAGCGGCAGAACCTTGGTGTCGGCCAGGCGCACGTATGGCGCGACGACGGTGCGGTGATCGAGGTTGAACGACTCGACGTTCATGCGTGGCTGGTTCACGGGATCTCCTCAAGACGGTGGTGTCAGCTCGGTTCGAGGTGACCAATCGACAGTAACAGGCAGGCCTTGAGCCGGCCGGGAGTGTTTCCCGCACAGCCGGCGTCGAGGCACAGCCGCCCGGGCGGGTGCGGGATACTGGCCCGATGACAACACGGGGGTTCATCAGGATGACGGCCGGCGCTACGGTCCTCGCGCTCACGCTGGCGCTGACGGGGTGTGCGCCCTGGGCCGGGCTGGCCACCGGGGCGCCCGCGGAGATCAGGGCCGTGGTCGACGAGGCTCTGACCGAGATCCGGGCCACCCCCGGCGTCGCCAATGCGACCGCGGAGCTCCGGGTCAGCCGCAGCGACGCCCAGGATGGCGCACTGGCCACCGACCCGGACCTATGGGACGCCCAATTCACGGTGCAGGCCGACAACGAGGGCGTGGACGTGCCGGCCCTGGCCGTTTCGGTCGCCTCGGCCACGCGGAACGGCACCGTCTCGATGAGTTCCGTCGTGCGGATTCCGGGCGAGAAGGGCGCCGCCGATGTGTCGCTGAGCTTCTCGCCGCCCGGCATCGGCGTGATCACCAGCCTCGATCCCGAGCCGATGGCCAATGCTGCACTCGCCCTGCGCGACCTGCCCGGAACCCTGTCGGTATCGGTGTTCCAGCACGGCGAGCCCGTCGCCATCAACGTCGAATCGGCCGCGGTCTGGGCCGAGCTGACGACAACCATCCGGGCGCTGCCCGACTTCGGCAGCGGAGCCCTGCCGGCGGTCACCCTCACCGCGCCGGCGGCGGGCTCGGGCGAGAATTCCTCGCTGACGATCGACCCCACCTCGCCCGGAACCGGCCTCGTCCGGTTTCTCACCGAGCTCAGCACCGACCGGTCGGTCACGTCGGTGCGCTTCAACGGTGGCGACAGTCTCATGGACTCCGCAGCGTGGCGGCCGAACCTGAGCGTGCGGGTGGCCGCGCCCGGAGACATCGACGATGTGGCCGGACTCCTCACCACGCTCGATGGTTCTCAGACCCAGGTCGACGGCCTCCCGCTGGCCTCCTTCGACGTCTCTGCGGCCACCGGCTCAACCGAGACCGTCAGCGGCTACCTGGGTCTGCCGCTCGGTTCGGCCGAGCCCGACGACCGGCTGGCCGGGCTGCCCGGCGCCACTCCCCCGGCCGTCGTCGACCCGGCGGATGCGGCCACCCGGATTGCGGACGACCTCACCCTGGTGACGGCACTGCTGGATGCCGCCGGCGACACCGCGGGCATCCGCGGGCCGGCCGCGGTCGCCACCGCTCCCTGCACCGACGGCTCCGACGGCTCCGACGAGCAGGTTGCGGGCTCGGTCGTGATCCCGATCTTCGAGATCGCCGACAACGCCGACGAGGCGTTCGACGCGATCACAACGGCCTGGGAGATCGGTGGTTTCTCCCGCTCCGACCGCGCGATGGGAACCGACTTCTACTCCGTGCCGGACGGCAGCCTGGAGACCCTGTCGATCCGCGGCACCGCCGCCGGCATCGCCATCAACGCCACGGCGCCCTGCGTGCGCTCTCGATAGGTCAGTCACCCAGCCTGGGCGGATGCGCCATACTTGCAGCCTTGGTGATCGCGCCAGGGGGGATTCGGGGGAAACCATGTTCAGAGCCACGTCCACGCTGCCGATCGCGGCCCTGGTGCTGCTGGTGGCTCTCACCGGCTGCACGCCAGGCACCAGCCTGATCCCGGAAAGCGCCGCCGATGTCACCGCTCGGGAGCTCGACGAGGTGGCCACACCGGACTGGACCGTCGACGCGTCCCTGGTCGGCGACCCCGTCGTGGCGGACGGGGTGGTTCTCGCCTACACGAAGGCGTCCTCCGGCTCACTGCAGGTCGAGGCCTGGGACGCCGCTACCGGCGAACCGCTCTGGGCCGACAGTGCCGTGACCGGTGCGGTGACTGTCGGTGTGCAAGCCTCGGCCACCATCATCAGCGACGGCGACAAGCACTACGCCGCCTACCTGCGCCCTGGCGACGACAGGGACTGGCAGGACCTGGTGCTGGCGGACCTCACCACGGGAACCGTCGTTCCGCTGACCGACAACCGGGTCTGGGCCACCAGCCGACCGTCAGCCTGCGCCGACGAGACCGACATCTGCCTCACGGGCTGGAAGCAGACCGCCTACGACGCCGGCCGGCTGAACTACCGCTTCAGCACCGCCGGTGGCGAGATCGCCCCGGACACCGACCTGGTACTGCCGGACTCGGCGCGCCTGCTCGGCAACCGGGTCTACTCCACCGACAGCCGACCCCCGGAAGGCACCGAGATGCTCGGCAGCAGCGCCGACGGCGAAATTCTCTGGGAACGCCCCTACCAGGACGTCTTCGGTGCGGGCACCTCCTCCGACGGCGGTTGGGCCTGGGTAGAGGAGACGACCACCGGCCTGTTGATCGGCAGCGGAGGTGCGTTCGAGGCCTCCCGTGCGGAGGCCACCGAGTTCACCACCGACGCCACCCAGCGGAGCGTCGTCGCGTTGGATCCAGAAACCGGTGCAACCGTGTGGAGCATCGACGGTGCCGATTTCTGTGACCTGTACGTTGACGCAGAAGCCCGGGCCGACGGCAAGCGCACCCTCTGCGTCTTCAACTCCGGCACCACGTCTGTGGTCAAGAAGTCGGATGGATCGGGTTACGACTCCGCCAGCACCGACTTCGACGTCGATCTCGTCGGCGTCGACGTGGCGACGGGTGAGATCGACTGGACCCTGCCGCTGGGCGGCGATGACTACAACGGCACCAGCGAAGACAAGAAGGTGACCTTCGCCTCGTCCTCCGCCGACAGGGTCATTCTCATCGACGGCGAGTCGACAATCGTGAACGTCATCACCGGGGACCGCACCCAGCCTTCGGCGGAGGCCGTCTACGCCTGCAACGTCAAGCGGGAGCCGCTCGTCGTCCTGTATCCGGGTCTCGGCGAGACCCGGCCTTTCCCCGGCGGCTTCGACCTCCAGGGCTGCGACGAGGCCGGCGAGCTCAGCGACACGTTCTCGATCGGGGCGGTGCGGATGGTCGGAGTCGACGCCGGCGGCGGACACCTGATCGTCGCCTCCCCCGGCGCCCTCCTCGGCTTCACGGTCGAGGACTAGCCGGCTCAGGGCACCCGGTAGCCCGCGGCGCGGAACATCTCGTACCACTCGGCGCGGGTGAGCGGAATCTCCGAGCCCAGCGCGGCCCCGGCCACCCGCTCGGGGCTGGTGGTACCGAGCACAACCTGCATCCGGGCCGGGTGCCGGGTGATCCACGCCGTGGCGATCGCGATCGCGGGAACGTCGTAGGCCGCGGCGAGGCGGTCGATGACCGCGTTGAGCTCGGGGTATTCCGTCGAGCCCAGGAACACCCCGGTGAAGAAGCCCGCCTGGAACGGCGACCAGGCCTGCACGGTGATGTCGTTCAGTCGGCAGTAGTCCAGGATCCCGCCGCCGTCGAGGGTGAGGGACTGCTCCTCGCCGGCCATGTTCGCCGCCACGCCCTGCGCGATGATCGGCGCGTGGGTGATCGACAGCTGCAGCTGATTGGCCACGAGTGGCTGGCGCACGTGCTTCTTCAGCAGGTCGATCTGGCGCGGGGTGTGGTTGGAGACGCCGAAGGCACGAACCTTGCCGGCCGCCTCCAGCTCGTCGAACGCCCGGGCGACCTCTTCGGGTTCCACCAGGGCGTCGGGGCGGTGCAGCAACAGGATGTCGATGTGGTCGGTGTCAAGCGCGGCCAGCGAGCCATCCACGGACTCGATGATGTGCTCATAGGAGAAGTCGAAGTACGGCCCCTCCCCCACAATCCCGGTCTTGGTCTGGATGGTCAGCTCGTCCCGCTGCGACGGCGTCAGCCGCATCGCCTCGGCGAACCGGCGTTCGCAGCCGTGCAGGTCGCTGCCGTAGACATCCGCGTGGTCGAGGAAGTCGATGCCGGCGTCACGGGCGGTGCGCACCAGTTCGCGCACCTCGTCGTCGGTCTTCTCCTGGATCCGCATCAGGCCGAGCACAACATTCGGGGCGACGATCTCGGTACCGGGCATGGTGAAACGCTTCACAGTGGTCCTCTCAGGTGATGCACCGAGGCGGGTGCTGCACGATCGAGCTCGCGCCGCTGCGGTGTCATTCCACCGTATTGAGGCGTGCGCCAGAAGTACAACAACATGCGTCGATGCCATTGAGAACCCGGGAGGGTCAATGCGCCGACGCACGCTTAAGAGGACAAAGGCCGGAAATACGGACGCTGCGCCCGATCCCGTCCTTTTTAAGTCACTTCTTCCTCATTTCGGGCCGCGGGTCCGCCTGCGGATGCGCCGAGAAAGACGAAAGGCCCCCGGTTTCCCGGGGGCCTTTCCTGTTCGCGCAGATTATGTATCCATCGTGCACTTACGTACTGTGCGCGAGGGGGGACTTGAACCCCCACATCCTTTCGAATACTGGCACCTGAAGCCAGCGCGTCTGCCAATTCCGCCACTCGCGCGAACTTGGAAATCCTAGCATTCCCCAGGCCTCCAACGCCATTCGACGCAGATGGGTTGCCTCTTGCCCGTCGAAGCCGACCGCAACCCACCCCATTAGTGGCCTGGCACCAGTACCCCCGTAGGATGACTTCCCGTGCCCCGACCTTGCCCATTGGGCGAGTTAACACGTGGGCCAAGTAACATGCACATAGCCAAACGGACCGGATCGGGAGACCTGTGGGCATACTGGATAACTTTGAGAAAGGTCTTGAGCGCGCCGTAAACGGCGCATTCGCCAAGACCTTCAAGTCGGGCGTGCAGCCGGTGGAAATCACCTCGGCGCTGCGCCGCGAGCTTGACACCAAAGCCGCGGTCGTCTCGCGTGACCGCATCCTCGCGCCCAATCGGTTCACCGTTCGCCTGGCCGAAGCCGACTACCGCCGCATGACCGATCTGGGCACCGCCCTCATCGACGAACTCAGCCAGCTCGTGCAACAGCACGCCGCTTCACAGGGCTACCAGTTCACCGGCGCCGTATCGATCGCCTTCGCCAACGACCCCGGCCTCAGCGAGGGCATGGTGCAGGTCGACTCCACCTCGGTCAAGGGCACCGTCGCCTGGACTCCGGTCGTGGACATCAACGGTCACCGGCACCCGCTGATCAAGTCCCGCACCGTCATCGGCCGCGGTTCGGATGCCGACATCACGATCGACGACACCGGCACCTCTCGGCGTCACGTCGAGATCATCTGGGACGGTGCCCGCGCCCAGGTGCGCGACCTCGGCTCCACCAATGGTTCCCAGCTCAACGGCGCCTCGGTGAAACAGGCCATCCTCGAACCCGACTCGATCATCACGATCGGCCGCACCCGGATTGTCTTCAGGGTCGTCGCCCAGGCCGGCACCGACCGTGCCGAGGCCCGCCGCGTCGACGAGTCCACCCAGCGGCACGACATGGGCGGTTTCTGGGGGCCGAACACATGAATCCCAGTGAACTGACCCTGCTTGTGCTGCGCCTGGCCTTCCTGCTGGTGCTCTGGCTGTTCATCTTCGGCATCGTCTACGCCCTCCGCAGTGACCTGTTCGGTCAACGGGTGCGCAAGATGTCCACGGATGCGCCCGCAGCGGCCGCCGTGCCGTTCGCCACCCCGCCGCCCGCGCCCGTTCCCGCCGGAGCGTTCGCGCAGGCCCCCTCGGCCTCGGCGTCCGCGCCCACCGAGCAGCTCTCCCGCCAGCAGGCGCCCGCTCCGGCCGGCCCGCAGAAGGCCACCACGCAGACCGCCACCCGCCTGGTCATCACCTCAGGGCCCAAGGCAGGCACCGAGTTCCCGCTCGGTTCGGAGCCCATCACCATCGGCCGCTCGAGCGATTCGAGCCTGGTCATCCGTGACGACTACACCTCCACCCACCACGCGCGTCTGATGCTCTGGCACGACGACTGGATGCTGCAGGACCTCGACTCCACTAACGGCACCTTCCTGAGCGGCAAACGCGTGACGGTACCCACCTCGGTGCCGTTGGAGACCACCGTCAAGATCGGTGCGACCAGCTTCGAGCTTCGGCGGTAGTGCATGGCATCGGTTAGTCACAGCGCAGCCGCGTCCAACGTTGGCAAGATTCGGTCCAACAACCAGGACTCCGGGTACGCGGGACACTCCCTGTTCGTCGTGGCCGACGGCATGGGTGGGCACGCCGGCGGCGACGTGGCCTCCGCCATCGCCACCAAGCGCATCATGGAGGCCGACAAGACGTATCTGTCGGCCCAAGACGCCGAGTTCGCGCTGCAGGCCGCCCTGATCGCCGCCAACTCCCAGTTGGCCGAAACCGTGTTCGAGCACGCTGAGCTCACCGGCATGGGCACCACCGTCAGCGCCCTCGTGGTGCTCGGCGACCAGGTCGCCATCGCGCACATCGGCGACTCCCGCATCTACCTGTTCCGCGAAGGCGAGTTGTCCCAGATCACCACGGACCACACCTTCGTGCAGCGCCTCGTCGACAGCGGCCGCATCACCGAGGCCGAGGCGATGGTGCACCCTAGGCGCTCCGTTCTGATGCGGGTGCTCGGTGACGTCGAGTCCTCCCCCGAAATCGACACGTCGATCCTCGCCACCCGCGCGGGCGACCGCTGGCTGATCTGCTCCGACGGGCTCAGCGGCGTGGTGTCGAACACGGGCATCGCCAACGCGCTGAAATCCTCCCTCGATGCCCAGGCCGTCGCCGACCGCCTGGTCAAAGAGAGCCTGGACGGCGGCGCCCCCGACAACGTCACCATCGTCGTGGTCGACATCGGTTTGGGCGAGGAACGCCGCGGCGAACCCATCGTGGTCGGCTCGGCCGCCGCGCCGCTGGCCTTCGGTGAAGAGCCCACCCGCACCCGCGCCCCGCGCATCCCGTCGCTGCGTCTGCACCCGGTGCGCGAGACCCACTTCGAGCCCGACTCGCAGGATTACCTGTCCGAACTGATCGAAGAGGATGCGCGCCGGGCCCTCCGCCGCAAGGTCACCTGGCTGGCCGCCATCGTGCTGCTCGTCGTTGCGATCGTCGGCGCCGCCCTCCTCGGCTACCAGTGGTCGCAGAGCCGCTACTTCGTCGGCGTCGAAGGCAGCACCGTGGCCATCTACCAGGGCATCCAGCAAGACCTGGGTCCCATCAAACTGTCCAGCGTCTACGAAGACACCAACCTGGAACTGAACCAGCTGCGCGTCTACGACCGCCAGCAGGTGGAACGCACCATCAGCGCGTCGTCGCTGGAAGACGCCAAACTGATCGTGGAAAGGTTGAGCAATGCCCCGGCAGAGTAATCCGTCCACGGATGCCCGCGAGGCCGCTCCCCAGACCGGCAAGATCCGCCGGCTGCACCTGCCGCAGAAGCTGCGCAATCTCGAGCTGTTCCTGCTGATCATCGCCTGCGGCATCAACCTCGGTGCCGTCGTGCTCGTGCAACTCGGCGCGCTCGGCCGCATCGACACTACCCTGGTGCTTCTGGGCGCCAGCCTGTCCGGCCTGGTCTTCGCGATGCACGTCGTTCTGCGGTTCGTCGCGCGGGAGGCCGACCCGTTCATCCTGCCGATCGCCACGCTGCTCAACGGCATCGGCATCGCCATGATCTACCGCATCGACATCGCCAACGAGGAGTCCGGTTGGGCCAGCGCCGCCGTGCGCCAAACCGTGTGGAGCGGCCTGGCCATCGCCTGCGCCCTCGCCGTGATCCTCATCATCCGCAACCACCGCGTGCTGTTTCGGTACACCTACGTGGCCGGCTTCGTCGGTGTCGCTCTACTGTTGCTGCCGCTGGTTCCCGGTCTCGGCCGCGAAGTGAGCGGCGCCAGGGTCTGGATCGGCTTCGGCTCGTTCGCCACCTTCCAGCCCGGTGAGATCGCCAAGATCGCCCTGGCCGTGTTCTTCGCCGGTTACCTCGTGCGCAACCGCGACAGCCTGTCGATGGTGGGCAAGAAGTTCTTGGGCATGCGGTTCCCGCGTCTGCGCGACCTCGGCCCGATCCTCGTGGTCTGGGCCCTGTCGATGTCGGTCATCATCTTCCAGCGCGACCTGGGCACCGCACTGCTGTACTTCGGCCTGTTCCTGGTCATGCTCTACCTCGCCACCGGACGACTGAGCTGGGTCCTGCTGGGCATGGCCCTGTTCCTCGGCGGAGCCCTGATCGCCAGCCAGACCCTCGAATACGTCAACGGCCGGTTCACGAACTGGCTGGATGCGCTCAATCCGGCCGTGTACGGCGCCGACGGCGGCAGCTACCAGCTGGTGCAGGGACTCTTCGGCCTGGCCAAGGGCGGCCTACTCGGCACCGGCCTCGGCCAGGGCCGCCCTGAGCTCACCCCGGTTCCGCAGAGCGACTACATCATCGCCAGTCTCGGTGAGGAGCTCGGCCTGGCCGGTATCTTCGCGATCCTGGCCCTCTACCTGCTCCTGGTCGCCCGCGGCTTCCGCATCGGCTTCGCCGGGCAGGACGACTTCGGCAAGCTGCTCGGGGTCGGCCTCTCGTTCGTCATCGCCCTGCAGTGCTTCATCGTCATCGGCGGTGTCACCCGGGTCATCCCGCTCACCGGCCTCACCACCCCGTTCCTGGCCGCCGGTGGCTCTTCCCTCGTCGCCAACTGGATCATCGTGGCCCTGCTGCTGCGATTGAGTGACACAGTGCGCAACCAACCTCGGCTGGTGGTCTAGATGAATCGTGAACTCAAGCGCGTGAGCATCGTGGTGATGCTGATGTTCGTGGCCCTGCTGGCGTCCACCTCGGTCGTTCAGGTCTTCCAGTCCGACAACCTGTCAGCGGATGACCGCAACACCCGCACCCTGCTCGACAGCTACTCGGTCGAGCGTGGCGCGATCCTCGCCGGCGGCGAGCCCATCGCCCAGTCGCTGCCGGTCGACGACAACTACAAGTTCCAGCGCACGTACAGCAACGGCCCGCTCTACGCCCCGATCACCGGTTTCATCCCGGTCAACGGCGCACCCACCGGGTTGGAGCAGGCCCTGAACGGCGAGCTCAGCGGCACGTCCAACGCGCAGTTCTTCGACCAGATCTCCAGTGTCGTCACGGGGCAGGACCCGAAGGGCGCCGCCGTGGAGACCAGCATCGACCCGGTCGCCCAGCAGGCCGCCTGGGATGCCTTGGGCGAGAACACGGGCTCCGTGGTCGTCACCGAGCCCAAGACCGGCCGCGTCCTCGCGATGGTCTCCAAGCCGAGCTACGACCCGAATACCCTGGCCGTGCACGACAGCGCAGCGGTCAACGACACCTACGACGCCCTCGTCGACGCTCCCGGCGACCCGTTGATCAACCGCGCCATCAACTCACTCAACCCGCCCGGCTCGGTGTTCAAGCTGGTGGTGGTGGCCGCGGCCCTGGAGTCGGGCCAGTTCACCCCCGAGAGCACCTTCCCGAACCCGGCCACGTACACGCTGCCCAATTCCAGCTCCGTCGTGATCAACTCCGGCGGCGGCACCTGCGGATCCGGAGACACCGTCACCATCGCCACCGCCTTGCGACTGTCCTGCAACATCCCGATGGCCGAACTGGGTCTGCAGCTGGGTGACGACGCAATTCGGGAGATGGCTGAAAAGTTCGGATTCAACTCCGAATTCAGCATCCCGCTGCCGGTCACGGCCAGTGTTTACCCCGAAGACCCCGATGAGGCCCAGACCGCGCTGTCGGCGTTCGGCCAGACCAGCGTGCGGGCCACCCCGCTGCAGATGGCGCTGGTGTCGGCCACGATCGCCAACGGAGGCATCGAAATGCAACCCAACGTCGTCGACCAGATTCTGGCCCCTGACCTCAGCCCACTGCAAAAATTCGAACCCGTCGCCGCTGACCGTGTGATCAGTGCCGAAACAGCGGCCACCATGACCCAAATGATGGTCAACGGGGTCCAGGACGGGGCCGCGAGCAATGCAAGAATAGACGGAGTCGACGTGGCGGGAAAAACGGGGACTGCGGAGAACGGCGCCGACGATCCATACACCCTGTGGTTCACCGGATTCGCGCCCGCAGCAGATCCGCAATACGCGATCACCGTTCTCATCGAAGATGGCGGGGGACTCGGTCAGACGGGGTACGGCAACTTGCTTGCCGCACCGATAGCGAAACAGGTACTAGAGGCGGTGCTGAATAAATGAGACCCACAGCAGGGCTCACCTTCGGGGGACGATACGAACTGCAATCCCGCATCGCCATCGGCGGTATGGGCGAGGTTTGGCAGTCCGTCGACCTGGTGATCGGGCGCACCGTCGCCATCAAGATCCTTAAAGACGAATACCTCGGCGACCCCGGCTTCCTGGAGCGCTTCCGTGCCGAAGCCCGGCACGCCGCTCTGGTGAACCACGAGGGCATCGCCAACGTCTTCGACTACGGCGAAGAAGACGGCAGCGCCTTCCTGGTGATGGAGTTGGTGCCCGGTGAGGCACTGTCCACCATCCTCGAACGCGAGCACACTCTGCCCGCCGACAAGGTTCTCGACATCGTCGCCCAGACGGCCGCAGCGCTGCACGCCGCGCACGCCGCCGGTCTGGTGCACCGCGACATCAAGCCGGGCAACCTGCTGATCACGCCCGAGGGCCGCGTCAAGATCACCGACTTCGGCATCGCACGCATCGCCGACCAGGTGCCGCTCACCGCGACCGGCCAGGTCATGGGCACGGTGCAGTACCTGTCGCCCGAGCAGGCCAGCGGTCGTTCGGCGTCGCCGACCACGGATATCTACTCGCTGGGCATCGTTGCCTACGAGAGCCTCGCCGGCCGCCGCCCGTTCACGGGCGAATCTCAGGTGGCGATCGCCATGGCTCAGATCAACGAGCAGCCGCCGGACCTGCCGGACACCGTGTCGGAACCGGTACGCAACCTGGTGATCTCCTGCCTGGCCAAGAACCCTGCCGAGCGTCCCGCCTCCGCCGCGCACCTGGCGCGCGCCGCCATCGCCCTGCGGCGCGGCGACGTCGCGGCCGCGGCAGCATCCGTTCCTGCCGTGATGACCGGCCTCACCCCCACTGCAGCGACCATGCTGATGCCGGGAGCGGGCTCCGACGACGCCACCCAGCTGATGCCGGCCGCCGCTGGTGGAACGCAGCCGGGCACCCGCGCCGAGGCCGCCGCCGCGGCAGCCGACTCCAAGAAGAAGAAGAAACGCAGTCCCTGGACCTGGCCGCTGATCGCGCTCATTTCCATCCTGGGCCTGGTGCTTGTCGGCACCCTGGTGACGCTCTTCATGCAGCCCGCCGCCACGCCCGAACCTGCTCCCACCAAGACCTCGGCCGCTCCGGTTCCGTCGAAGACCCCCACGCCGACCCCCACGCCCACCTCCAACACGGTGTCGATCAACGAGGGCGACTTCCTCGGGCTCACGAGCTCCGCGGCCCGGGACAAGCTCAGCGAGCTGGGTCTCAGCGCGAACGTGGTGGCCGATCAGGCGGCCGAGTCAGCCGACCAGGTCGACACGGTCTACGGCATCAACCCCACCGGGTCGGTCGCCAAGGGCACCCAGATCGAGGTTCGCGTCTACGGCCCGATCGCCCTGCCCGAGGCGCCGACAGGTACGCCAACGGTCACGTCGGCGAAGCCGTCCCCGCCCGCCAGCGCCGTCACCATCAGCTGGCCGGCACAGTCCTGCCCGGCCGGCCAGGAACTGGCCGGTTACGAGGTACTCGCCGAGGGCAACGGCGCAACGTCGCCTGGGCCCATCGGAGCGGATACCACCACCGCCACGGTGACCGCGGGAACCGATGACTTCACGGTCAAGTTCCGCTACTTCTGCGGTGACGTGGACTCGGAGTACTCGGGCACGACCACTGTGGACGTCGCGGCGGTCGCCACCCCGCCCACCACCCCGCCAACCACCCCGCCTGCCGGTTAGGCGTTCCTTCCGAAGGCGGGCCGCCCCAGCGGCTGCCCGCCTTCAGATCTTGACTAAAATGACCAACAGTGTCCGCGAGCAGGGAGTTTTGCATTGACTGATGAGGGCCGTCTGCTTGCTGGTCGATACCGCGTCGGGTCGTCGATCGGTCATGGCGGCATGTCCGATGTGCACATCGGTACCGACTCCAGACTCGGCCGCACCGTGGCCATCAAGCTGCTCAAATCGTCTCTCGCCGCCGACCCCGCGTTCCGCACCCGGTTCCGCCAGGAGGCTCAGGCCGCCGCACGGATGGCGCACCCCACCATTGTGCGGGTCTTCGACGCCGGTGAGGAGACCATCACCGAGGACGACGGCTCCGAGTCGCAGATTCCGTTCATCATCATGGAGTTCGTCGACGGCCGCCTGCTCAAGGACATCATCAAGGAGGGCCCGATCGACGCGATCGAGGCCGTCCGCATCATCGACGGCGTCCTGACCGCCCTCGAGTACTCGCACCGCGCCGGTGTGGTGCACCGCGACATCAAGCCGGGCAACATCATGATCACCAAGGCCGGCCAGGTGAAGGTGATGGACTTCGGTATCGCCAGGGCGATCTCCGATTCGGCCACGACGGTCGCCCAGACCACCGCCATCCTCGGCACGGCCTCGTACTTCTCCCCCGAGCAGGCCAAGGGCGAATCCGTGGATGCGCGCACCGACCTGTACTCCAGCGGCGTGGTGCTTTTCGAGATGCTCACCGGGCGCCCGCCGTTCCGGGGCGACACCCCGGTTGCTGTGGCCTATCAGCACGTGAGTGAAGCGCCGGTCAAGCCCAGCTCGATCAACCCCAAGGTCTCGCCGGCTCTCGACGCCGTGGTCGTGCGCGCCCTGGCCAAGGACCGCTTCAGCAGGTACCAGAGCGCCGTGGAATTCCGCAACGACGTCGAGACGGCCGGGGCCGGGCACATCCCGGTGAAACGGCCGGCCGACGACCTGGTCGGCGGTTTGTTCGGTGCGCCGCCGGAAGTGGCATCCACTTCTGAGCTCGCCCTCAAGCAGCTCGCCGAAGACCAAACCATGGACCGTACCCAGCGCCGCCCACCGGTGATCTGGATCTGGGCCGGCATCGTCAGCGTGGTCGTCATCGTGATCGCCGTGATGTTCTGGGCGCTGAGCCTCACGCCCAGCGACAACCTGCCCGATTCGTCACGGCGGGTGCCTGTTCTGGTGGGCTTCAGCTACGACGCCGCCCAGGATGCCCTGCTCGAGCTGGATCTCGCGGCCACCAAGGCCGAAGAGAGCAGCCCCACGGTCGCCAAGGACGAGGTCATCCGCACCGATCCGCCCTCGGGCACCATCGCCCCGCCGGCCACCGTGATCAAGGTGTTCGTCTCGACGGGCGCCGAACTCGTGGCGATGCCCGACGTCGTCGGTCAGCCGTTCGCCGAGGCGGAACCGGCGCTGGTCGAGCAAGGCTTCGTCTCCGGCGCGGTCACCACCGAGAACTCCGCCAGTGCGGCCGAGGGCATCGTGCTGGCCACCACCCCGTTAGGAGGCGACCAGACGCCCGTAGGGTCGATTGTCGACTTCACGGTGTCCAGCGGGCAGGTGAGCATGCCAGACGTCGTGGGGCAGGCGCTGACCGCCGCCAACGCCCTGCTGCAGGCAGACGACCTTCAGCTCGTGCCGAGTCTGGTACCCGACTACACCTGCGAGAGCGAGTCGGGGTCACCCGTGAGCAAACAATCTCTGCCACCCGGTGATGTGCCGCAGAAGTCCGCGGTCGAACTCACCTACTGCGCCGGCTGAGCCGACAGTTCAACCGCTGGTCGAGCTTGTCGAGACCTAGCTGAGCTTGAGCATGGGGGTGAGGTGTTTTGCCCTCTCCCGGGCCTCCGGCAGGCCGGCCAACGCCAGCCAGTTGGCCACCATCAGGTAACCGCCCTCGGTGAGCACAGATTCAGGGTGGAATTGCACGCCGAGGATCGGCGCCGATGCGTGCCGCAGACCCATGATCACGCCGCCCTGGGTGCGTGACGTCACGATCAGGTCGCTGGGCACGGTGCCATTGACCACGGCCAGGGAGTGATAGCGAGTGGCGGTGAAAGGTTGGGGAACCCCGGCGTAGAACTCACTGTCATCGTGGGTGATCTGTGACGTCTTGCCGTGCATGAGCTCTTCGGCGTTGGTCACGGTCGCGCCGAAGGCCTCGGCGATGGCCTGATGCCCCAGGCAGACTCCGAACAGCGGCAGGTTGCTGTCGAGCGCAGCCTCGACGGCCGCGATGGAGACACCGGCGTCCGACGGCTTGCCGGGTCCCGGCGACACGAGCACGCCATCGAACTCGGCTATCCGCGCGGCGACATCCGTCTCGGGGAAGGCGTCGTTGCGCACCACCTCGGTCTCGGCACCCAGCTCACGCAGGTAGCCGTTGAGGGTATAGACAAAGCTGTCGTAGTTGTCGATGACCAGAATGCGCGTCATGGTGCACCCACCGTCACTTCCTGTTGGTTGACCATGGTGTCCACCCAGGGAAACACCCAGGTGGCGAGCGAGTAGAGCACGGCGGCCAACAGCACCAGCACGAGCAGGATGCGCACCCAGACCGGTCCGGGCATCAGTCGCCAGATTGCTGCGTACATGTGGTTGAGCCTCAGTCCTTGTCGTGTCGCTGGTGAATTGATGAGCCGCTACGCGGCAGGGAGCAGGGCGGCCAGCTCGGCCGGAGGACCGGCCGAGGTCGGCTGCCACGACTCGAAGACCCCGTAGGCGATGATCCGTTCCGCTGTGGAGAACAGCGGGTTGCAGGTGGTGAGGGCGATCAGCCGGTCCACGGCTGCGGTATCCGGGGCGTGTGGAACCGGTGCGATGGCTTCGACAGCGGTCGGCGGCACGTATTCGAAGTCCCGGAACCTGTAGGTGTAATAGCCGTCGGCGGTCTGCACGTAGATCGCATCCCCCAGCTGAAGCTCGTTGATGAGGTGCATCCCGCCACCGTTGGCGCTGCGGTGTGACGCGATGGCGAAGTTGCCCACTTCGCCGGGCATCTGCGTGCCCGGGTAGTGTCCGATGCCGAGATCCGGGCTGTTCAGCACGTTGGTGCCGACACCCTCGGCGATGGTGCGCTTGTAGGTGTCTCCGAAACGCGGCACGTACAGCACCGCGAAGGCCGCGGAGTCCCCAGGGGCTGTCGCTACGACGGGATCGCCGTAACCCTCGTCCGCCGCGGGGGCGGGAGCCGGGTCCGGCTTCACCTCGTCGAGCCAGCCCTGACTGATCGACTCTGCGGCGCGAGACTGGGAGGCGGCCATCACGGCGTCGTTCCACCAGAGCTGCCAACCGAGAAACAGGAGCACGAGGACGCCCCCGGTGATCAGCAGTTCGCCGAGCACACCGAACACACTCACCCGGGAGCGCGCCCGCTTCTGCGCCCCCCGCAGGGCTCTCCGCCCGCGCAGGGCCGGAACTTCGGTCTTGGCCGGCTCGGTCATGCAGTCGATTCTAATCGGGCCGACGCTGGTGATCCGCCGACGGTCCCCGGCGGGCCCGCGCAGGCAGTGACGCTAGAATCGCAGGCATGGCACGCACAAATCCCCGAACCAAGCCCGCCCGTCCCGAGGCCCGCGCGGGCGAAGAGGCCCCGAACGCCGTCTGGTTCAAGCCGGTGATGTTCGGCTTCATGCTCATCGGGCTGGCCTGGATCATCGTCTTCTACGTGAGTCAGGGTGCACTGCCGGTGGCGTCCTTCGGGTCATGGAACATCCTGGTCGGGTTCGGAATTGCCTTCATCGGCTTCCTGATGACCACCCGCTGGCGCTGAGACGTCGTTCACCACCTGTTCCTCCCGGTTTAACCACCCGTTCGGGTAGTCAATTACACCCGTGTAATTATCCCCAATGTGGAAACTCCTGTGGATAACTTTCCACCGGCTGTGTACAACCCTGGGGAAACGAGCGATCGGCGCCCGCCGCACCGGCGGGCCCGGCTCAGATGAACAGCTTGCTCAGACTGAGCGCCACGAGCAGGGCGGCGAAGGCGCCGAGCAGAACGAACTGTTGGGTGCGCTTGCTGCGCTCCCTGGTCTGCACGAAAATCAGGCCGATGACCGCTCCCCCGATGAGCCCGCCCACATGCGCCTGCCAGGCGACGTTGAGATTGGGTAAGAACCCGATCACCAGGTTGATACCGACCAGGATCAGCAGCTGGGTGGCGTTGCCGCCGAGCTTTCGCTGGATGACGAGGAACGCGCCCATCAGGCCGAAGATGGCGCCGGAGGCACCGACCACGGCGACACGCGGGTCGGCCAGGAAGAGCACCCCGAGCGAGCCGGCCAGGCCGCTGAGGAGGTAGAGCGAGAGGAACCGGCCGCGTCCGAGCATCCGCTCGAGGATCTGGCCGAAGATCCACAGTGTGTACATGTTCAGCAGCACGTGGAAGATGAACCCCGTGGAGTGCACGAAGACGCTGGTCAGCATGCGCCACGGTTCGAAGGCGATGGGGTAGGAGTAGATGCCGGCGTAGAGCAGCCGGTCGGTCACGCCCAGCCCGGGAACGAGCTGCAGAAGGAAGATGACCACCGTCAGGGCCATGATCGAGTAGGTGACCACCGGCTGGCCGGCCGCGGTCATGCGGCCGAACCCGGTTCGGGCGGCCGACTTGGTGCGGGGCGCGTTCTGGCGCTGCTCACGCATGCACTCGGGGCAGACGACGCCAACGGCGGCCTGGGTCTGGCACTCGGGGCAGATGGTGCGCCCGCAGCGCTGGCAGAGGATGAAGCTCTGCCTGCCCGGATGCCGATAGCAGAAGTTGGCGGCGGTTCCGGGCAGGCTGCTCATGTGCGAGTGGTCCTAGACCTGCTCGACGGTGATGCTCTCGATGACAACGTCGGTCAGCGGACGGTCGCGGCCGTCGGTGGGCACAACGGCGAGCTGGTCGACGATCTTGCGGGAAGCCTCGTCCTCGACGGCGCCGAAGATGCTGTGCTTGCCCTGCAGCCAGGTGGTCGGAACGACGGTGATGAAGAACTGCGAACCGTTGGTGCCGCGGCCGCCCTGGATGCCGGCGTTCGCCATGGCGAGCACGTACGGCTGGGTGAAGTCGAGCTCGGGGCTGATTTCGTCGTCGAACTGGAAGCCGGGTCCGCCGGTGCCCTGGCCCAGCGGGTCGCCGGCCTGGATCATGAAGTCCTTGATGATGCGGTGGAAGACGGTGCCGTTGTACAGGGGATCGGTGGAGGTCTTGCCCGTGGCCGGGTGCTTCCACTCGATTTCGCCGGTCGCGAGACCGACGAAGTTCTTGACGGTCTTCGGCGCGTGGTTGCCGAAGAGGTTGACCTTGATCGGTCCGAGGGTTGTATTGAGCGTTGCGACTGCAGTGTGCTTAGACATACGGATAATTCTTGCACAGCAGGATTCGCCGAATCCGTCTGCTTGTCAGGCATTCAGAGCGCTCACAGGCTATTCAGTGGCAAGATGGGCTGTGTTCACCACAAGAAACGATGGAGGGTCCAGATGAGCCTGTCACGCAAGCGCCGAAAGGAACTCACTCGTCTGCGCAAGAGCGCGGACGAACTGTGGAGTAATCAGCAGGAAGTTCTCGACCGCGCCAACGAGATTGCACGTGAGGCCGGCCGTCAGGCTGGTGTGCTCACTCGTGAAGAAGTAGTACCGCGCGTTCGCCAGGGATACGAGCACTACCTGCTCCCCGGAGTGCACGCCACCCAAGATTTTGCCGGTGGCGTTCGCCACCAGGTCACTGACAAGGTTCTGCCGGGGATCGGAACCGCACTGGGCACCGTTATGTCAGTTGGCGACATCGCCAAGGACGCCCGCATCGCCGCGCTCAACCGCGTTCGGTTCCAGAAGCCGGTCGTCGTTCAGAAGCAGGGTCTCGGCGCCGGAACGTACATTGCCATCGGCGTGGGCATCGCTGCCGCCGCCGGAGTGGCGTACGCCATCTGGCAGACCTTCCGAGCCGATGACGAGCTGTGGGTCTCAGAGGACGAGTCGCTGTTGGACTCGCCGATCGAGAAGTCCACGGACATCTAAGTTCGCAGCACTAACAGCCAAGGCCCTCGTCTCTGACGGGGGCCTTGTTGCGTCCCCCTCCACCCTTGAGCTGCTCCCCCGCCGCCGGTCGACTGTCAAGGCCCGCGCGACGACCTCACGCACGCCACCTGGGTCCGCCGTGGCCTCAGCGGCGCTGTGGGGCGGTGTGGGCGGATGCACCGCTCGTCCGTGCGTCCACGTGCCCAGACCGGCTCCAACGCGGTGACAGCGGCACTGGGGGCCTCTGACCGTTAAACACAAAACCCCCAGCCGGTGAACCGGATGAGGGCGGGTACTGCGGGAATTCTGTGGAGCCACGGGGAATCGAACCCCGGACCTCCTGCTTGCAAAGCAGGCGCTCTACCAATTGAGCTATGGCCCCGAACCGGTTCCTCGCGAGGCGAGGATCTGGCGGAGATGTAAGGCTTTTCAAGTACTACGTGGGGATACCGGGATTTGAACCTGGGACCTCTTCGTTATCAGCGAAGCGCTCTAACCAACTGAGCTATATCCCCCCATTGGGCAGGTTTCAGACTAACGGAAACCGACGGAAAGTCCCAATCGAGGCCGACACTCGGCCCCGATCGGGCATCCGACGGTCAGTTGTTGGTGAAACCGACGAGCAGGCCTCCGGTGACCTTGACGCTCAGGTTGTACAGAACGGCGAAGATCGCGCCCAGGGCGGTGATCACGACGGTGTTGATGACCGCTACGACCACGGCGAAGCCCATCACGTTGCCGATGGACAGAATCGTCGTGAGTTCAGAGGCGCTACCGGCAATATCGGTGTACAGCGCGTCGATCTTGGTGAAGATCCCGGTTCCGTTCAGCACCGTGAAGGTGAGGAACGTGGCGACGATGGTCACCACGGCCATGCACACGGCGATCAGGAAGGACAGCTTGACGCTCGACCAGAAGTCGATGTACACCAGCTTGAGGCGCACCTGTTTCGAGGACGTTGCACCCCGGCTCGACTTCTTGGCCAGTTTCTCGGCGACACTACTCATTTGCTGATTCTACTTTCCCCGGCTCGATCTCGGTTGCAGCCTCAAGTTCGACTACCAGATTGCGCTCGGTGTTTTTCGCGATCGCAATGATCCTGTCTTCGGTCGCGAACTTTGCAAAAACGACGCCCATGGTGTCCCGGCCCTTGGCCGGCACTTCGGCGACGTCAGAGCGTACCACCTTGCCGCTGGCAAGAACCACAAGGACTTCGTCTTCCTCGTCGACGATCAGCGAACCGACCAGGTCGCCGCGGTCGTCGTTCAACTTGGCCACCTTGATGCCCAGGCCGCCGCGGTTCTGCAGGCGGTACTGATCGGCCGAGGTGCGCTTGGCGTAGCCGCCCTCGGTCACCACGAAGACAAAACCGTCGTCGGAAACCACGGAGGCGTCCAGCAGGGTGTCCTCGCCACGGAAGTGCATGCCGATCACGCCGGAGGTGCTGCGGCCCATCGGGCGGAGGGCCTCGTCGGAGGCGGTGAACCGGATCGACATGCCCTTCTTGGACACCAGGAGCAGGTCGGAGTCCTCGTCGACGAGCAGTGCGGAGACGAGTTCGTCACCCTCGCGCAGCTTGATCGCGATGATGCCGCCGGTGCGGTTGGTGTCGTACTCGCTGAGCGCGGTCTTCTTGATCAGGCCCTCACGGGTGGCCAGGGTGAGGTACTGGGCCACGCCGTAGTCACGGATGTCCAGAATCTGGGCGATCTCCTCGCCGGGCTGCAGCGCCAACAGGTTCGCCACGTGCTGGCCCTTGGCGTCGCGGCCGGCTTCGACGGCTTCGTACGCCTTGGCCCGGTAGACCCGGCCGGTGTTGGTGAAGAACAACAGCCAGTGGTGGGTGGTGGTGACGAAGAAGTGCTCGACGACGTCGTCCGCGCGCAGCTGGGCGCCCTTGACGCCCTTGCCGCCGCGGTGCTGGTTGCGGTAGTTGTCGCTGCGGGTGCGCTTGATGTAACCGCCGCGGGTGACGGTGACCACCATCTCCTCTTCGGGGATGAGGTCCTCGACCGACATGTCGCCGTCGAAGCCGAACATGATCTCGGTGCGGCGGTCGTCGCCGAACTTCGCGGTGATCTCCGTGAGCTCTTCACTCACGATGGTGCGCTGGCGCTCCGGGCTGGCCAGGATCGACTTGAACTCGACGATCTGCAGTTCCAGTTCGGCGGCCTGGTCGATGATCTTCTGGCGTTCCAGGGCCGCCAGGCGGCGCAGCTGCATGGTGAGGATGGCGTCGGCCTGCAGCTTGTCGACCGTGAGCAGGTCCATCAGGCCCTCACGGGCATCGTCCACGGTGGGGGAGCGGCGGATCAGGGCGATGACCTCGTCGAGCGCGTCGAGCGCCTTGAGGTAACCGCGCAGGATGTGGGCATCCGCCTCGGCCTTGTTCAACCGGAACTGGGTGCGGCGCACGATGACGTCGATCTGGTGGGCGACCCAGGCGCTGATGAAGCCGTCCAGGGCGAGGGTGCGCGGGATCCCGTCGACGATCGCGAGCATGTTCGCGCCGAAGTTCTCCTGCAACGGAGTGTGCTTGTAGAGGTTGTTCAGCACGACCTTGGCCACGGCGTCGCGCTTGAGCACGATCACCAGGCGCTGGCCGGTGCGGCCGCTGGTCTCGTCGCGGATGTCGGCGATGCCGGTGATCTTGGCGTCCTTGACCAGGTCGGCGATCTTGATCGCCAGGTTGTCGGGGTTCACCTGGTACGGCAGTTCGGTGATCACCAGGCAGGTGCGACCCTGCAGCTCCTCGATGCTCACCACGGCGCGCATCGTGATGGAGCCGCGGCCGGTGCGGTAGGCATCCTGGATGCCCTTGATGCCGAGGATCTGCGCGCCGGTGGGGAAGTCCGGGCCCTTGATGCGCTGAATCAGCGCTTCGAGGAGCTCTTCGCGGTTGGCGTCGGGGTTCTCGAGGTACCAGAGGGCGCCGGCGGCCACCTCGCGCAGGTTGTGCGGCGGGATGTTGGTGGCCATACCCACGGCGATGCCGACGGAACCGTTGACCAGCAGGTTGGGGAACCGGCTGGGCAGCACCGTGGGCTCGAGGGTGCGGCCGTCGTAGTTGTCCTGGAAGTCGACGGTGTCTTCGTCGATGTCGCGCACCATCTCGAGGGCCAACGGGGCCATCTTGGTTTCGGTGTATCGCGGGGCGGCGGCGCCGTCATTGCCGGGGGAGCCGAAGTTGCCCTGGCCGAGGGCCAGCGGGTAGCGGAGGCTCCACGGCTGCACCAGACGCACCAGGGCGTCGTAGATGGAGGAGTCACCGTGCGGGTGGAACTGGCCCATGACGTCGCCGACCACGCGGGCGCACTTGGAGAACGCCTTGTCCGGGCGGTAACCGCCGTCGTACATGGCGTAGATCACGCGGCGGTGCACGGGCTTCATGCCGTCACGCACGTCGGGCAACGCACGGCCCACGATGACGCTCATGGCGTAGTCGAGGTAGGAGCGCTGCATTTCCAGCTGCAGGTCGACCTGGTCGATCCTGCCGTGCTGCGTGAGGTGCGCGGCTGCTGCCGCGATACCGGCAGCGTCCGGAGCGTCCGGCGTGGTGCCGGTGGTGTCGTCAGATGTCAAGGAAACGCACGTCCTTCGCGTTCTTCTGGATGAAGTTGCGTCGGGATTCGACGTCTTCGCCCATCAGGGTGGAGAAAATTTCGTCGGCGGCTGCCGCGTCGTCCAGGGTCACCTGGAGCAGGGTGCGGGACTCGGGGGCCATGGTGGTTTCCCACAGCTCCTTGTAGTCCATCTCGCCCAGGCCCTTGTAGCGCTGGATGCCGTTGTCCTTCGGGATCCGCTTGCCGGCGGCGGCGCCGTCGGCGAGCAGGGCATCCCGCTCGGCGTCGGAGTACACGTATTCGTGCGCCGAGTTGGCCCACTTCAACCTGTACAGCGGCGGCTGGGCGAGGTACACGTAGCCGAGGTCGATCAGCGGCCGCATGTAGCGGAACAGCAGGGTGAGCAGCAGCGTGGTGATGTGCTGGCCGTCCACATCGGCATCGGCCATCAGCACGATCTTGTGGTATCGCACCTTGTCCTGGTTGAAGTCCTCACCGATGCCGGCGCCGAACGCCGTGATCATCGCCTGTACTTCGGCGTTGCCGAGGGCACGGTCCAGACGGGCCTTCTCCACGTTGAGGATCTTGCCGCGCAGCGGCAGGATCGCCTGGGTCTCTGGATTGCGGCCCTGCACGGCGGAACCGCCGGCCGAGTCGCCCTCGACGATGAAGATCTCGGACGCGGCGGGGTCCTTGCTCTGGCAGTCCTTGAGCTTGCCTGGCATGCCGCCGCCCTCGAGCAGGCCCTTGCGGCGGGCGGTCTCGCGCGCCTTGCGAGCGGCCATCCGCGCGGTGGCGGCCTGCAGTGACTTCCGGATGATCTCCCTGGCCTGAACCGGGTTGCGGTTGAACCAGTCGGAAAGCTGGTCTCCGACGACCCGCTGCACGAAGGCCTTGGCCTCGGTGTTGCCCAGCTTGGTCTTGGTCTGGCCCTCGAACTGCGGTTCGGCGAGCTTGATCGAGACGACCGCGGTCAGTCCTTCGCGCACGTCGTCGCCGGAGAGGTTGTCATCCTTGTCCTTGAGGATGCCCTTTTCCCTGGCGTACTTGTTCACCAGGGTGGTCAGCGCCGCTCGGAAGCCCTCTTCGTGGGTGCCACCCTCGTGGGTGTTGATGGTGTTCGCGTAGGTGTGCACGCTCTCGGTGTACGCGGTCGTCCACTGCATGGCCACTTCGAGGGCGATCTTCTTCTCGGTGTCCTCGAACTCGAAGGAGATGATCTCTTCGTTGACCAGCTCGGCCTTCTTGGCCCGGTTGAGGTAGGCCACGTAGTCCATCAGGCCCTGCTCGTACATGAAGCTGTTGCTGAGCGGCTTGTCCTCGGCGTCCAGGCTGTCCGCGCGCTCATCGGTGAGCGTAAGGCGCAGGCCCTTGTTGAGGAAGGCCATCTGCTGGAATCGGGCACGGAGCGTCTCGTAGTCGAACACGACGGTCTCGAAGGTTTCGGCGCTCGGCCAGAAGGTGATGGTGGTTCCGGTCTCGTCGGAAACCTCGTCCTTGTGCAGGGACTCGTTCGGCACGCCGTTGTGGAAACTCTGCCGCCATGCGTTGCCCTGGCGGCGTACCTCGACCTCGAGGCGGCTGGAGAGCGCGTTGACGACGGAGCTGCCGACGCCGTGCAGGCCACCGGAAACCGCGTATCCGCCGCCGCCGAACTTTCCACCGGCGTGCAGCACGGTGAGAACGACCTCGACGGTCGACTTGCCCTCTGCCTTGTGGATGTCCACGGGGATGCCGCGGCCGTTGTCCTGCACGCGCACGGCGCCATCGGGCAGGATGCGGATGTCAATGGTGTCGCAGTAGCCGGCGAGGGCCTCGTCGACGGAGTTGTCGACGATCTCGTAGACCAGGTGGTGCAGACCGCGTGGACCGGTTGAACCGATGTACATTCCGGGTCGTTTGCGAACAGCTTCGAGGCCTTCGAGAACCTGGATGTCTTCTGCGCCGTAAGCGTGCTGCTCCGGCTCAGTTTTCGGTTCAATTGTCATGTGAAATTGGGCTCCTGACCGTCGCACAGGCGACCCCTCAGCCTACCAAACACCCCAAGCCCGAACCGCCAAAACCGCCGTTTGACGCGTTTTATTCGTGGGGTTGACCTGTTTTGGCTACCTAGCCGTAGGTATCGCGTGGACCACGCCCTGGGATTGATCTGGGACCCTTTTTCCAGGAGGGGGCGTTGGGCCCCTGAAAACGAATTGCGGCGATGCCGGCGTCCGGGAACTTTTTCATGATCTGCGTCATGATTTCGACCCGCATCATTCGCAGCTGCGTCGCCCAGGCGGTGGACTCGCAGTGCACGGTCAGGATGCCTTCGTCGATGCCGGCAGGGGTGGAGTGTTTCGCGGTTTCTTCCCCGGCCAGCTCGATCCACGACGCGAGCAGGTCGGACTGGGCCATCGGGGAGTTCCAGCCCAGCTGCGCGGTCAGCGAACTGATCGTCTCACCGAGGCCGCGCGGGTCCCGGCCGGCGCCGAACGGCACGCTCGATCCGATCTGCGGGCTGGCCTTGCGCCTGGCGCGGATCCGCTTCGCGTTCGGGTCGCCGAAGACGTCCTTGAACCGCAGGTACACCTTCGCGGCCTCGCTGTGTTCAGCCATGGTCGGTGCCGCTCTCGGGGCCGGGTGCGTCGACCACGGCGCCGGCGTGGATGTGGATGGCGTGGGCGGCGAGCACCGCGGGAACGTCCTCGAAGACGGCGGCCGTGATGAGCACCTGTTCGTACCCGGTGACGGCTTCGGCCAGGCGCCGGCGACGGGATTGGTCGAGTTCGGCGAACACGTCGTCGAGGATCAAGACCGGGTCGCCGCTGGACGAGTCGCGCCGGAGCAGCTCGGCCGACGCCAGTTTGAGAGCCAGGGCGAACGACCAGGATTCGCCGTGGCTGGCGTAGCCCTTGGCCGGCAGGTTGTTCAGTTCGAAGACGAGGTCGTCGCGGTGCGGCCCGGCCAGGGTCATCCCGCGGTCCAGTTCTTTGCGTCGCAGACCCACGAGTGCGGTGCGGAAGGTGTCGGCGGTTTCCGAGCCGGGGCCTACGGGCTGGGCGGCGGCGGCGGGGGAGGCGGTCTCATCTTCGTCGGCGCCGAGAATGCTCAGCGACGCCACCAGGTTCGGTCCGTGGTCAGCTCCGGCCACCGACCTGTACGCCGCGCTCAGGGGCGGCAAGAGTTGGGCGACCAGGTTGGCGCGCGCGTCGATGATTTCGGAACCGAGGGCCACCAGCCGCTCATCCCAGATATCGAGCGTGCCGAGCTGGGTGGTCTTCAACCCGGATGCCCGGGCCGATTTCAGCAGGGTGTTGCGTTGTTTGAGCACCCGGTCGTAGTCGGTGAGCACGCCGGAGAGGCGGGGGCTCTGCAACACCAGCAGTTGGTCGAGGAACCGGCGCCGGCCGGACGGGTCGCCGCGCACGAGAGCGAGGTCTTCGGGAGCGAAGAGCACGCTGGAGAAGTAGCGGGGGAGTTCGCGGGTTTTGATGACCGACCGGTTGATCTGGGCCCGGTTGAGGCCGGAGCGGTTGATCTGCACCTCGGCGAGGATGTCCCGGCCGTTGTACTCGAGCCGGGCGCGGATGATCGCGGAGTCTTCACCGGATCGCACCATGGCGCCGGTCTGGGACACCCGGTGCGAGCTCAGGGTGCTGAGAAAGCCCAGCGCCTCGACCAGGTTGGTCTTGCCCTGGCCGTTCCGGCCGACGATCAGATTGGGTCCGGCGCCGAACGGGACCTCCGCCTGGGCATAGTTGCGGAAGTCAGTGAGGGAGAGGTGTGTGACCCGCACGCGGGATCAGTCTGCCTTCTTTATGGCATGGCCGCCGAACTGGTTGCGCAGCGCGGCCACGGCCTTCATGGCCGGGGAATCATCTTGCCGGGAGGCGAAGCGCGCGAAGATCGACGCGCTGATCGCGGGTACGGGGACGGCGTTGTTGATGGCCTCTTCAATGGTCCAGCGTCCCTCGCCGGAATCCTCGACGTAGCCTTCGATGTCGGCCAGCTGCGGGTCGTCCTTGAGGGCGCGCACCAGCAATTCGAGAAGCCAGGACCGCACCACGGTGCCGCGCTGCCACGCGGTGAAGACGCCGGGGACGTCGTGGATGAGGTCGTCGCGCTTCTCGAGCAGTTCGTAACCCTCGGCATAGGCCTGCATCAGGGCGTATTCGATGCCGTTGTGCACCATCTTGGCGTAGTGGCCGGCGCCGACCTTGCCCGCGTGCACGAAGCCCTCTTCGCGCGGACCCTCCGGACGCAACGCGTCGAACACGGGCATCGCCCGTTCCACGTCGGCCGCGGAGCCGCCGACCATCAGCCCGAAACCGTTGGTGAGGCCCCAGACTCCGCCCGAAACCCCGGCGTCCACGTAGTGGATGCCCTGTTCGGCGAGCAACGCCTCGTGGGTGAAGTCGTCGGTGAACCTGGAATTTCCACCGTCGATGACCAGGTCGCCGGGGGAGAGCTGGGTGGCCAGGTCGGCGATCACCGAGGTGGTGATGGCACCGGCGGGAACCATGACCCAGACCAGGCGGGGCGCCGGCAGTGCGGCGACGAGCTCTGCGGTTGTCGCGACGTCGGACACCTCGGGGTTGCGGTCATAGCCGGTGACCGTCAGCCCGGCCGCACGAAGACGGTCGCGCATGTTGGCACCCATTTTGCCGAGGCCGACGATTCCGATGTGCATGGCTGTCCTTCGTGGTTCGAGTCGTGCTGGTGGGGCAGGCGCAGTTAGCGCAGCAGCAGGTTCGGCTGCAGCAGGTACCGGTAGCTGTCGGCCCCCGGCTGCTCGCGGGAGGTCTGGCTGGTGATGAGCACAGGTCCCGGCTTGTTGGGGTTCTCGGTCTTGGTGAATGAAATGCGCACGAATTCGGAGTGCACGGCGCCGAGGCCGTCCAGCAGGAACTGCGGCTTCAACGACACGACGGTGTCGCCGCCGGCGAGGATCGCGTCGATGGTCTCCGACGCCTGGGCCTGCTCGGAGCCGATCGCCTCGAGGGTAAGGCCGTCGGCCGTGAAGCTGAACCGCAAGGCCGCTTCGCGCTCGAGAACGAGCTGCACCCGGCGGGTGGCCTCGATGAGCTCCGCCGTGTTCATCACGGCATAGTTGTCGACGTTGTCGGGGAACAGGCGCCGGACCGGCGGGTAGTTGCCCTTGATGAGCAACGACGTCACGGTCTTCTTATCTGCGGTGAACGCGATCAGTTCCCGGTCGTCGGTGTTGGTGATGGCCACGGAGATCGTGCCGCTGTGGCCGAAGGTCTTGCCGACCTCCTGCAGGGTGCGGGCGGGCACCAGGGCGGTGATCGGTTCCTGCGCCTGATTGGTTCCCGGGTCCCAGTCGATCTCGCGAACCGCAACGCGGTACCGGTCGGTGGCGACCAGGCTGATGCTGTTCTCGGTGATCTGCAGCTGCACGCCGGTGATCACCGGGGTGACGTCGTCGCGGGATGCTGCGACGGCGACCTGGGAGACGGCTGCGGCGAATTCCTCGGCGGGGACGAGCCCGGATTGGGCGCTGACCTGGGGAATGCTTGGATATTCCTCTACCGGCATAGACAGCAAGGTGAAGTTTGCGGTGCCGCAGCTCACGGTGATGCGGGAGTCGTTGGTGGAGAACCGTACCGGTGCGTTGGGCATCCGGCTGGCAATCTCGGCCAGGAGCCGCCCGGAGACGAGAACCTTGCCGGTCTCTTCGACGTCGGCCGCGATCTCGGTCTGTGCCGAGACCTCGTAGTCGAACGAGGACAGGATCAGGCCGGTCTCTGTCGCTTCGATCAAGACGCCGCTCAGAATGGGCAGGGTGATGCGTTGCGGAAGGAGCTTGACAGCGAAAGATACGGCTTCGCTGAAGACATCCCGATTGGCCTGAAATCTCACGAAGTCACTCCTGTCGGTGGAGACCTGGATACGGCCTCAATGCTAGTCGGGTTTGTCGCCCGCCCATTTCTTGTGAGCTTCGGCGAGTAAAGGTTGTTGGACCTGGAGCTAATGAAGTTAATCGTTAATCTTCTTAACCGCTGTGGAAACTGTGGATAACTCGGTGGATAGCGCTCGGCGACTGGGAACTACAGACTTGTAACTTGTGGACGGCCTGTGAGCGTTAATGCCAATGAATCACACGAACCGGTCTGGGTAATTCGGAGTTTTCACAAGCGGAGCGTTTGTTTCTACAGGGCGGCCCCGGTTTTCCGTGCAGTTTCCACAGGGTTATCCACAGGTACGAAACACAAAAAAATTTTCTCTTACTTGTAGCGGTGATCCTGTTTGATGCGGTTTGTCAGTTCCGTCACCTGGTTGTAGATGGATCGACGCTCCTTCATGAGTTCGCTGATCTTCTTGTTCGCGTACATCACCGTCGTGTGATCCCGGTTGCCGAACAACTGCCCGATCTTGGGCAGCGACAGATTGGTGAGCTCGCGGCAGAGGTACATGGCGATCTGGCGGGCGGTCGCCACGGCCTGCGACCTGGAGGACCCGTAGAGGTCGTCCACGGTCAGTTTGAAGTAGTCCGCGGTGTTGGTGATGATGTCCACCGGGGCGATGACGTTGTCCTCGTCGAGGGTGATGACGTCTTTGAGTACCGTCTGCACCAGGTTCATGTCCACGGGGGTGCGGTTCAGGCTCGCGAACGCGGTCACCCGGATCAGGGTGCCCTCGAGTTCGCGGATGTTGGAGGACACCTTCGACGCCATGAACTCGAGGATGTCGTGCGGCACCTGCAATTTCTCGCTCTGCGCCTTCTTGCGCAGGATGGCGATCCGGGTTTCAAGGTCGGGCGCCTGCACATCCGTGATCAGGCCCCACTCGAAGCGGGAGCGCATCCGGTCTTCAAAGCCGGTGAGGGCCTTGGGCGGCAGGTCGCTGGTGATCACCACCTGCTTGTTGTGGTCATGCAGGGTGTTGAAGGTGTGGAAGAACGCTTCCTGCGTCTCCGCCTTGCCCTGCAGGAACTGGATGTCGTCGATCATCAGGATGTCGATGTTGCGATACCGGTTCTGGAACGCGGAACCCCGGTTGTTGGCGATCGAGTTGATGAAGTCGTTGGTGAATTCTTCCGAGCTGACATAACGAACCCGGATGCCCGGGTACAGGCTCATCGCGTAGTGGCCGATGGCGTGCAGCAGGTGGGTCTTGCCCAGTCCGGACGAACCGTAGATGAACAGCGGGTTGTAGGCCTTGGCCGGCGCCTCGGCGACGGCGACAGCCGCGGCGTGCGCGAACCGGTTGGACTGGCCGATGACGAAGTTGTCGAAGCTGTACTTGGAATTCAGCCGGGTGTCGTGCGGGCGTTCGGGGGAGGCGCTCTCAAAAACGGACTGCGGGGTGGCCGGCGTTTCGATGTCGGGCTGACGCTCGATGGGTTCCTGCACCGGGCGCAGGGATTCCTGCTCGAGCTCGGGATTGACCACGACGTAGAAGGTGGTGACGGCAGTGGACTCGCTGAGCTGGCCCATCGCGGTGAGCAGCGGGACTCGCATGCGCACGTTGAGCATGCTCGCGGTGAACTCGTTCGGCACCTCGAGGTAGAAGGTGCCGGCGGCGATGCCCTTGGGCTCGACCAGGTTCAGGAAGCCGTACAGCATGGGAGTGACGGTGTCGTCAGACTCCAACAGGGTCAGGACTGACCGCCATGTTTCGCTGATGGGCTGTTCCCCGTCTGCCATGGTTCCCCACATTCTTTTTCTGTCCACCGGTCGACGCGGCGCGATCATCCGTTTTTGTTCACACAGGATGTCCCACCGAGCGATTCATCCACAACGTTATCCACCGCCTGTGGGCAAATAACGACTGGATTCCCAGGGTTTACCCACAACCTGTGGATAACTTGTCCTCACGGTAGTCAATGACCGGCGGTCAGGCCAAATTAGCTTGAAGAATGCCAGCGTGTCTGTGCCGGAAATGGGAATTCAATGGGCAGAATCGTACGTTTGGGCCTCGTCAGTTTGACCGCGGGCGAGCGAAGCCGTAGTTTTAATCAGTTGACCCCAGCCCGTGGGCTACCTCACTCTTTCCCGGCCGCTCGTTTTGGCCTGCGGAGATCCAATACGTGGAGATTGAACAATGAGCAAGAGAACGTTCCAGCCGAACAACCGTCGTCGCGCGAAGGTGCACGGTTTCCGTCTTCGTATGCGCACCCGCGCCGGACGCGCCATCCTCGGTGCTCGTCGTCGCAAGGGTCGCACCGAACTCTCCGCGTAAGCACTCCCGTGCTCGCTCACGCCAATCGCATCACGAGCGGGAGCGACTACAAAGCTGTCGTTCGACGGGGTGTGCGGGTCGTTGGCCCGCACACGGTTGCGTATCTGCGCCAGAACCCTGACCCCACTCCGGTGCGGTTTGGTTTCATCGTCGCCAAGAACGTCGGCGGCGCGGTGGTACGCAACCGCGTGCGACGTCGAATGAAAGCCGCAAGCTTCGATCTCCTTCCTGGCGTTCCCGCCGGGACGGAGATCGTTTTTCGCGCATTGCCCGCCTCGGTGGATGTCAGTTGGCCCGTTCTCGTGGCCGAGCTGTCGAACGCCCTGAACAAAGGGCAGCGCGCACGATGAATTCGGCGATACTCACGCTGTGGTTGCTGCCCCGGAATCTCGGGGTGCTGCTGCTCCGCGTGTATCGCGCAGTAATCTCACCGCTGTACGGCGATGTTTGCCGGTATTACCCGTCTTGCTCGGCGTACGCCCTCGGCGCCGTTCAGGAATATGGCCTGATCGTCGGCTCTTTTTTCGCCGCACGCCGGGTCTTGCGTTGTCATCCTTGGGCTGAGGGCGGAATCGATGATGTTCCCCTGAAACGACACCGTCGCTACACCGTGACGTCGTTTGGATTTGTAGTTCCTTTAGCCACGGAAAGGGCTGACCCGCACGTATGGACCTCTTAGGTACTATCCTCTGGCCACTGAAATGGGCCGTCGAGCTGTTGCTCGTCGCCTTCCACTGGTTGTTCTCCAACATCGGGCTTGACTACAACGACGGCATCACCTGGGTGCTCTCCATCGTCGGCCTCGTGTTGGTGGTGCGTGCAGCGCTGATCCCCATCTTCGTTCGGCAGATCAAGAGCCAGCGCAAGATGCTCGAGGTTGCCCCGCAGCTCAAGAAGATCCAGGACAAGTACAAGGGCAAGAAAGACCAGTTCTCCCGCGAGGCGATGTCCCGCGAGACGATGGAGCTCTACAAGCGCACCGGCACCAACCCGCTCGCGTCGTGTTTGCCCCTGCTGCTGCAGATGCCGATCTTCTTCGCCCTCTTCTCAGTGCTCAACGACGCCCAGCGCTCCAACGCAGGCGTCGGCCCGCTCAACCAGGAACTGGCCACAAGCTTCGGCAACGCCACCCTGTTCGGCGTTGCCCCGCTGCACGACACGTTCGCCCAGCAGTGGACGCTCTGGACCGGCGGGCAGGAATTCAACCTCTCGGTCATGATCATCGCGGCCACCATGGTCATCCTGATGACGGCCTCGCAGTTCATCACCCAGCTGCAGATCGTTTCCAAGAACATGTCGCCGGAGACCAAGGCCAGCCCCATGTTCCGCCAGCAGAAGATCATGCTGTACCTGTTGCCCCTCGTCTTCGCCTTCTCCGGTGTGGCCTTCCCGCTCGGCGTGATGTTTTACTGGCTCACCTCGAACATCTGGACCATGGCCCAGCAGTTCCTGGTCATCCGCAACATGCCCACGCCGGGCAGCGAGGCCGCCAAGGCCCGTGAAGAGCGTCTGGCCCGCAAGGGCAAGCTCATCGCTACCGACGGTGACATCATCGTTGTCGAGGAACCCAAGAAGCCGGCCCAGCGTCAGCAGCCGGTCGGCAAGAACCGCGCCAAGAAGCAGACCGGGCCCAAGAAGTAAGAGGGATGGACAACGTGACTGAGAACACCGACGTGATCAATGCGGATGCCACGTCCGACGAGGCGCCCACCATCGGGCAGCTCGAGCAGGAAGGCGACATCGCCGCGGATTACATCGAGGAATTCCTCGACATCTGCGACCTTGACGGCGACATCGACATCGATGCCCGCAACGGCCGCGCCTACTTGTCGGTGAACTCGGCCGAGGCGAACAACCTGCGGCTGTTGTCTAAGCCCGACACCGTGAACGCGCTGCAGGAGCTCACGCGCCTGGCCGTTCAGAACAAGACCGGGTCATTCTCCAGGCTGATCCTCGACATCGGCGGGTCGCGCGAAGCCCGTCAGGCCGAGCTGACGGACCTTGTCAGCCATGCCATCGAGCGCATCAACGGCGGCGCAACGGAGGCTTCCCTCCCCCCGATGTCCTCCTATGAGCGCAAGCTTGTTCACGACATCGTCTCGGAGCGCGGCTTCGTGTCGGAGTCGCTTGGCGAGGGCCGCGACCGCCACACCGTCATCACCGCAGCGTAATCGCGCCGAGCATGACAGAGACCCTCGAGGCGGAACCCGCCGTCGTCGCCGCGCTGTTCGGTGACCGTATCGAGGTGGCTCGGGAGTTCACCCGGCACCTGGCCGAGCAGGGGGAGGAGCTGGGCCTGATCGGCCCGCTCGAACTCCCGCGGCTCTGGAGCCGACATATCCTCAATTGTGTGGTCGTCGCCCCGCTCCTTCACCCGGGTGTGGTCGGAGACGTCGGATCCGGTGCGGGTCTGCCCGGATTGGTCCTGGCGATCGCGCGGCCGGACGTCTCCTTTGTGCTCATCGAGCCGATGGAACGCCGGGTTGCCTGGCTGACCGGACAGGTCGCCGCCTTGGGATTGACCAACACCCGGGTGCTGCGCGCCCGCGCCGAAGACATCCGTCTCGATGCCCCGCTCGATCAGGTGACCGCTCGCGCGGTGAGTGCGTTCAAGACCCTCATCCCGTTGACGGCACCGCTGCTGCGTCCCGGCGGAGAGCTCGTTCTCATGAAGGGCGCGGGCGCTGCCGGCGAGATCTCTAACGCTGCCAAGGCGATCGCGCGGTTCCACCTGCGAAATGTCGAAGTTCTCACCCTCGGCGAGGGCGTGCTGCAGGACGTTACCCGGGTCATTAAGGCTACAGTGGACTAGTCCCCGGCAACATCCGCTTCCCGTGAGCGGACCGCACCGGGGCGCACTTTCGGGTGGCTCATCAACCGTCGAATGCAAAGGTTTCACGTGAAACATCCTGGTGAAGACCAGCAGGCCGGCACCGCCGGCTCAGGTGTCGACAACAGCACACCCTTGGCCCGCGAGATTTCGGACCTCACTCGTCGCCGGCAGGTGATCGCCGCGGAACGGCTGCCCAAGCCGGAGACCACGCGGGTCATCACCATCTCCAACCAGAAGGGCGGGGTCGGCAAGACCACCACCGCCGTCAACCTGGCAGCGGCGCTGGCCCGACAGGGCGCCCGGGTGCTCGTGATTGATCTTGACCCCCAGGGCAACGCCTCCACCGCGCTCGGTGTCGAGCATCGCGCAGAGACGTCCAGCGTGTACGACGTGATCATCAATGACCTGCCCATGGTCGATGTGGTGCAGAAGAGCCCGGAATTCGGGGCGCTCTACTGCGTGCCGGCCACCATCCACCTGGCTGGCGCCGAAATCGAGCTCGTCTCCCTCGTGGCCCGCGAACAGCGGCTGCGCCGGGCGCTCGATCTGCACATCAAGGAGATGGCGGACCCGTACGACTACGTGTTCATCGACTGCCCGCCGTCGCTTGGTCTTCTCACCATCAACGCCTTTGTCGCCGCGCGCGAAGTGCTCATTCCGATCCAGTGCGAGTACTACGCGCTGGAAGGCCTGAGCCAGCTGTTGAAGAACATCGAACTGATCGAGAAGCACCTGAACCCGCAGCTCCAGGTGTCCACGATTCTGCTCACCATGTACGACAGCCGAACCAATCTCGCGAACCAGGTGGCGCAGGATGTGCGCGATCACTTCCCGAAACAGGTCCTGGATACCCTGATTCCGCGCTCTGTGCGGGTTTCTGAGGCCCCGAGTTACGGGCAGAGTGTGATCAGCTACGACCTCAACTCGGCTGGATCGCTCTCCTACCTCGAGGCAGCGGCCGAAATAGCCCATCGGGGCGTTCCACGAACAGGAGATGCGCAGTAATGGCGAAACGAACAGGTCTGGGCCGCGGAATCGGATCGTTGATTCCGGTGCAGGACAACCCGTCGCAGGCGCGCCCGGTCGACGTATTCTTCCCGTACAACGAGGTGCCGCACGCGGAGGGCACCGCAGGCGCCTCTCCGGTAGCCGGTTCGGCGACGGCCCTGGCGACCGAGGCCGCCGTGACTGACGACACCGACGGCGCGCTCGACCTGCTGCCGGTTCCCGGCGCACGGCTGGCGCACCTGGACCCTGCCGACATCGTTCCGAACGCGGTTCAGCCGCGAAGAGTGTTCAACGAGGACGACCTGGCCGAACTGGTGCACAGCATCCGCGAAGTGGGCGTGCTGCAGCCCATCGTGGTTCGTCCGCTGGCCGAGCAACCGGGCAAGTACGAACTTGTGATGGGTGAGCGCCGTCTGCGCGCCACCAAGGAAGTCGGACTCGACAGCATTCCCGCCATTGTGCGCGATACCGCTGACATCGACATGCTGCGCGACGCGCTGCTGGAGAACCTGCACCGCGCTCAGCTCAACCCGCTCGAAGAGGCATCGGCCTACCAGCAGCTGCTCTCCGACTTCGGCATCACCCAGGAAGAGCTGGCCAGCCGAATCGGCCGGTCGCGACCCCAGATCACGAACACCCTGCGTCTGCTGAAACTGCCCGAAGCGGTTCAGCTTCGGGTGGCAGCCGGAGTGCTGTCCGCCGGCCACGCGCGCGCCGTGCTGTCAGTGGGGGAGCCCGAGGGCATGTTGCGCCTGGCGGACAAGATCGTGAACGAGGACCTGTCCGTTCGTGCAGCAGAAGCCGCCGCGGCCGCCGGACCCAAGCCCGTCACCGTGAAGCCTGCCCCCGGCAAGCGTCAGGGTCATCTCAACGAGATCGCCGATCACCTCGGAGATCGCCTGGATACCCGCGTGAAGATCAGTCTCGGCGCAAGAAAAGGTCAGATCACGGTCGATTTCGCAACGATTGGCGACCTAAACCGCATTCTCGGTGTGCTCGGAGAACCCGGCTTCGGAGCCAACTAGCGCCAGCATGTTTCACGTGAAACATGCCGTCTGCTGAGTCTTTACAGTCTCACCAGAAGAGGGAATCCCGCAGCACAATTCGACGAAAGCACGCCCGGGGTCTCGACAGGCTCGACCAGCGGCGTGGCTGGGTGAGCTTGCTGGTCATCGCGCCCATCGCGCATCTCACATTCCGCTGACTGAGCCTGTCGAAATCAGTGCCGCCAGGGGCCTTGCGGCTTACGAACCGGATGGCCCGGGTCTCGACAAGCTCGACCAGCGGTGTGGCTGTGTCTGATAAATGGCCGGCGCGCCCAGCCCGCTGATTGAGCTTGTCGGAATCGGACTTCAAACCACCTCGGCGCTGGGATCTAAGCGGAGTAGCGGGTCCCGCGGAAGCCCTCCAGCGAGCATGTTGTTGCTTGCGCCAGCCGATTGGACCGGCCAAATAGTCGAATATGGCGACAAATCTCCTGGATTGGGACGGGCTGAGCGAGTTTCTGTGCGCTTTCTCGGTGCGGCGCGACGGGGGAGAGGGCGCAGGATGGCGCACAGCGACGTCAAAATTGCGAAATACAGGCGTTCTAGTGCCGGATTTCGGTCAGATTGAGTCGGATTGGACAGCCGAAGCCGGCGGCCACGAGAAGTTCTGTTGCCGGCAGCGAGGGTTGCACGGTCGTTGCGACTGGTTCGGAAGTGCCGGAAACGAGATGTCGGCATTTGGGACGGCCTCACAAAGCGCGGGGGAGGGGTGTTGCCCGCGACTCGATTGAGGGTTTCACGTGAAACACTCCCAATACGCGGCGTGTGATCCGGAAACAGAAGCGAGAGGCGACACGTGTTTCACTTGAAACGGTTCCGAGATGCGCTGCAGGGACGGGAGGCAGAAGCAACTGGCTGCCTATGTTTCACGTGAAACAGCCCGCAGAATCAGTGCGAGTTTCACGTGAAACATCCGCGCTAACGCAAGCTGGTTGAGGCCGCGCGAGCGAGCGCAGCGTAGACCGTACCGAGGCTCTGGCCAGACGCCTCAATGGACTGCGGGGCGAGCGAGGTCTCGGTCAAGCCCGGCAGCACATTCGCCTCGAGGAACCAGGCGACGCCGTCGGCATCCACCATGAGGTCGATGCGGGAGAGCTGCGCGAGCCCGAGCAGGCTGTGGATCGCGACGGCGGTCTCCGCCACTCGCTGTGCGACATCCGGTGCGATGCGCGCGGGGGTGAAGAACAGGGTCTCACCAGCGTTGTAGCGTGCTTCGAAGCTGAAGACGCCGCTGACGGGCACGATTTCGACCGCGGGCAGCGCCACGGGACCGTCGCCGGTATCAATCACGGTCACCGCCAGCTCGGTGCCCTCGATCTTGGTCTCCACCAGCGCGGTCTCGTCGTAGGTGTACGCATCCACCATGGCGCGGGGGAGACCCGCGGGGGACTCGACGATGGTGACGCCCTGAGCTGACCCGCCTTGGGCGGGCTTGACGACGAGAGGAGTGCCGAGGGCAAGGGTGAGGTGCTCCAGAACACTGGCGGCGCCGAGGTCGCGGAAGGTCTCCCGGGAGAGGGCGATCCAGGTGGGGGTGGCATAGCCCGCGCGCCGCACGAGCTCCTTGGCCGTGGGCTTGGACCAGGCCAGACCGGCCGCGGTGCCACGCGGCCCGACGTGGGGGATGCCGGTCGTCTCCAGGAGGGACAGCAGTGCGCCGTCCTCGCCGGTGGCGCCGTGCAACACCGGCCAGATCACGTCGGGGCGGCGCTCGGCCAGCTCGGTGAGCAGCCCGGCCTGGGGGTCGAGCACCGTCACGGTGTGGCCGAGGCCGGTGAGTTCGTCGGCCACCCGGCGTCCGCTGCGCATGGAGACGTCTCGCTCGTGCGAGATTCCGCCCGCGAGCACCACAATGTCAAGAAACTCGGATTCGCTCATGATCTGGGATTTTCCTTAGCTCGAGCCGGAGGTACGCGGAGGTTAGTTGATGTCGGGCGGCGGGGCGCCGAAGCGACGGCCGTCATGCGCGGGAAACAGGGATCCGGTGCCGGCGAAGGTGTCGAGCAGCTCGAGCTCGTCGCGGATCACGGTGGCGAGTCGACGGATGCCGAGACGGATGTGGTCTGGGGTGGGATAGCAGAACGAGAGCCGGATATTCTGCCGGCCCTGACCATCCGCGAAGAAGGCGGTGCCGGGCGTGTATGCCACGAGTTCTTTCACGGCACGGGGCAGCATCGCCTTGGAGTCCAGCGTCTCCGGCAGGGTGAGCCAGACGTAGAAGCCACCGTTGGGGTTGGTCCAGGTGAGCTCGGGCAGGTACTCCGTGAGGGCGGAGAGCATCGCGGTTTTGCGTTCGCGGTAGACGCCCCGGAAGGTGTTGATCTGGCCCTTCCAATCCGCGGTCGAGAGGTATTCGGAGATCACCAGCTGGCTGAAAGAACTTGGCGAGAGCACGGCCGCTTCGTTGGCCAGCACGAGTTTCTCGCGAATGGCGTGGGGCGCCAGGGCCCAGCCCACCCGGAAGCCGGGGGCCAGGGTCTTGGAGAAGGTGCCGAGGTAGACCACGCCGTCGCGTTCGATCGAACGCATGGCGTCTGGTGCCTTCTGGTCGAAGTAGAGCAGCCCGTAGGGATTGTCTTCGAGAACCAGGATGTGGTTGGCCTTGGCGATCTCGAGAATCTCCAGGCGGCGCTCCCAGCTGAGGGTGACCCCGGCCGGGTTGTGGAAGCTGGGGATCGTGTAGAGGAACTTGATCTTGCGGCCGGCGGCGGTGAGCCGGGCGATGTGCTCGCGGAGGGCCTCGGGAATCATGCCGTGCTCGTCCATCGGCACATGGTCGACATCCGCTTGATAGGACTTGAAGATGACCATGGCGGTGACGTAGCTGGGGCCCTCGGAGATCACGACGTCGCCCGGATCGAGGAAAAGCTTGCTGACCAGTTCCAGGGCGTGCTGGGAGCCGGTGGTGACGACGACGTCATCGGCGTTGGCCCGGATGCCTTCCAGCGCCATGACCTCGAGAATCTGCTCCCGAAACAGGGGAACTCCCTGACCAGAGCCATATTGCAAGGCTACGGGGCCCTGCTTGCGCATGACGGTGTCCATGGCGTTGATGACCAGGTCCTGGGGCAGGGCGGCGACGTAGGGCATGCCCCCGGCGAGGGAGACGACCTCGGGGCGCGAGGCGACGGCGAACAGGGCCCGCACCTCGGAGGCCCGCAGGGCGGCGGCTCGCTCGGCGTAGTGGTGGTACCACGGGTCGAGGTTGTTGCCGGCCTGGGGGGTGCCTATCGCTGTCACGTCATAATCCGTTCTGGTGAGGCCTTAATCGTATGGGGTGTGCCTCGCGGTGGCCGCATCGATACCGAATATACGAAAACACCCGCCCGGCGGGTGCCGGGCGGGTGTGGGGTTCGCGAAGAACCGGCCGGCGGCTACTTGAGGTAGGCGGCCAGGTCGGCTTCGAGGGCGGGCTTCGGCTTGGCGCCGATGACGGTCTTGACGACCTCACCCTTCTGGAAGACCTTCATCGCGGGGATGGAGGTGATCATGTACTTCGCGGCCAGGGCCGGGTGGTCGTCTACGTTCAGCTTGACGATGTCGATCTTGTCGGAGTTCTCCGCGGCGATCTGGTCGAGGATCGGGCTGACGGCGCGACACGGACCACACCACTCGGCCCAGAAGTCCACCAGGACGGTCTTCTCGTTGTTGATGACTTCCTGGTCGAAGGTGGCGTCGGTGACGGCGCGTGCTGACATGTAGTGCTCCTTAGTTGGTGACGCTTGCAAATTCGGGGTCGCCGGCCTGGGCCAGGAGATCCTCGGGGAGGGTGGCCAGGTAGTGTTCGGCGTCCAGGGCCGCCACGGTGCCGCTGGCGGCCGCGGTGACGGCCTGGCGGTAGGTGGGGTCAATGACGTCTCCGGCGGCGAACACGCCCGCCTGGCTGGTCTTGGAGGACCGTCCGGCGACGGCGATGGTGCCCTCGCTGGTGAGGTCGAGCAGGTTGTGCACCAGGTGCGTGCGGGGATCGTTGCCGATCGCCACGAACAGCCCGCCGATCGGGAGGCTACTCTCGGCGCCGGTGACGGTGTCGCGCAGGCGCAGGCCCTCAACGGCCTCTTCGCCGTCGATGCCGACGACCTCGGTGTTCCAGACGAATTCGATCTTCGGGTGCGCGAAGGCGCGCTCCTGCATGATCTTGGAGGCACGCAGGGTGTCCTTGCGGTGGATGATGTACACCTTGCTTGCGAAGCGGGTGAGGAAGGTTGCTTCTTCCATGGCCGAGTCGCCGCCGCCGACAACGGCGATGACCTTCTCCTTGAAGAAGAAGCCGTCGCAGGTGGCACACCAGGACACGCCCCGGCCGCTCAGGCGCTCCTCGTCGTGGATGCCCAGCTTGCGGTACGCGGATCCGGTGGCAAAAATCACCGAGAGGGCCTCGTGCGTCTCTCCGTTGCCGAGGGTCACTGTCTTGACGGTGTCGCCGAACTCCAGCTTGGTGACGTCGTCGTACACGACCTCGGTGCCGAACCTCTCGGCCTGCTCCTGCATCTTGGCCATCAGCTCCGGGCCCTGAATGCCCTCGGCGAAACCGGGGAAGTTCTCCACATCGGTGGTGTTCATCAGTTCGCCGCCGGCCTCGACCGAACTGGCGATCAGCAGCGGCTTCATGTTGGCGCGCGCGGCATAGATGGCGGCCGTGTACCCGGCAGGGCCCGAACCGATGATGATGATCTGACGCACGCGTAGACTCCTTGAAATCAGTGGGAGAGACGCCCTTCGGCGCCTCACATTCGGGTACAACACATCCTAATCGGATGCTATTCCGCTCTGTCCGGCGCCCGGACCGGGTGCACAGCCGCCGTTCAGCAACCGGTCCTCCGTGGGTGGACCGCGACGGGGCCGGGTCAGCGCCGGAAACGGGCCTTCAGCGGCGCCAGGAAACCGTGCAGTTCACTGCTGCGCATGAGCAGCAGTAGGCCGAAGTACAGGCCGGACATGACCAGGCCGATCACAACCATGGACAGGATCGCCGGGACGATGCCCGACACGGCGAAACCGCCGTCGCGGTTGCCGCCCAGCGTGACCAGGAGGCCGAGCCCGGCGGCGACGGGCAGGATAACCGCCACGAAGTACTTCACGAGGCTGCGCAGAATTCGCCGACCGTCGATGCCACCCAGCCGGGTGCGCAGCAGCCAGGCCGCCAGGATCGCCTGCAGAATGCCCGAGATCGTGACGACCAATGCAATGCCGAAGGCGGTCCATTCGCGGGGGAGCAGCGTGCAGGCAAGCACGCCGATGACGACCAGCACAACCTGGAAGAGGGTGAAGAAGAAGGGGGTGCGGGTGTCGCCGAGGGCATAGAAGGTGCGCTGCACGACGAAAAGCACACAGAATGCGACGAGACCCAGCAGGTAGGCGATGATGACGTTGCCGATGGCCTGGGTCTGTTCGAAACTCTCGTGCACGAAGACCGCGGCGAACGGGTAGGCGCACACCATGATGACGGCGCTCGCGAGCACGATCAGAAGGGTGGTGCCGCGGATGGCAGACGACGCATCCGTTCGGAGGCGTGCGGTGTCGTGCCGTGAGGCGTGTTCGCTCATGCGGGTGAAGTAGGCCGTGGCCACCGACACCGTGATGATCGAGTGCGGCAGCATGAAGATCAGCCAGGCCGTACCGAGCACGGCGGTCGACGCATCCTTGCCGGAGGCTCCCGAAACGACCTGCGTCTCGATGATGCCGGCGCCGGTGGTGAGCAGCAGCATGCCGAAGGTCCAGCCGGCCATCTTGCCCGCGGTGCCGAGCCCGACGCCCCGGAACTTGAAGTCGGGACGATAGCGCAGGCCGATGCGCCGCCAGAAGTAATAGAGGACCAAGGCCTGCAGCACGACGCCGAGGGTGGCGCTGCCGGCCAGCAACGCGATCATCGGTGGTGTGAACTCGGTGGCCAGTCTGTGACCGAGGGGATCGGCACCGAACAACGCCATGAAGACGAGCAGCCCGGCGATGGCGATGACATTGTTGAGCACGGGCACCCAGGTGAAGGGACCGAACGATTTGCGGGCGTTCAGGACCTCGCCCAGCACCGTGTACAGGCCGTAGAAGAAGATCTGGGGCAGGCACCAGTACGCGAACGCGATGGCCAGAGACATCTGGTCCGGCGAATAGCCCAGGCCGATGACGCGGGTGATGACGGGTGCTAGCAGGCTGGCCGCGAGCGTGGTGACGGCCAGGATGCCCAGCGCCAGGGTGACGAGTTTGTTGATGTAGGCGGTGCCGCCGTCGTCGTGCAGGCTGGCTCGCACGATCTGGGGAACGAGCACCGCGGTGAGCACGCCGCCGGCGACGATCGTATAGACGGTGTTCGGCAGCTGATTGGCCAGGGCGAAAGCGTCGGCGCTCTGACCGAACTGGCCGATCACCCGCGCGAAGACGATGACCTTCAGGAACCCGAGCAGGCGGGACACCATGGTGCCGGATGCCAGGATCGCGCTGGCCCGGCCGATGCCGCCCTGACTAGCCACGAGGAGCCGGGGGCAGGTCGTCGGAGGCCGGGGGAGTGAGCGTAGGTTCGCCGGGAGCACGGTCGCCCGTGGTCGGTGGCGTGGCCTCCGGGTCGGCGTCAGCGTCGGCAACAGCGTCGGCGGCCGCCGCGTCAGATTCCGACTGGGCCGCCATGGCGCGGTCGTGACGACGGTGCACGATGTTGCGCCACACGCCGAAGCCGAAGAACAGCACGACCATTGCGGCGAAGATGCGGGAGCCGATGCCTTCCCAGTCCGCCCGAACGTTGACCGAGATCTGGGAGGACTGGCCCATCTCGGCTCCGGCGGGTGTGTACAGGGTCACCCGCAGGGTCACCGCGCCGTTGCCGACTGCGGCCGTCACGGGGATGGAGACGGTCTTGGCGGAGCTGGCATCGAGGACGGCCTCGACATCGTTGCCCACGACCAGGCGACCGTTCGAGGGCACCACCTGCACCCGCACGCTGACGGCCTGGCCGAGAGAGTTGTTGAGGGTGACCGGGATGTCGACCTTGCTCCCGACGACGTTGATCGGACCCTTGGTGCTGACGGTGACGGATTGCAGGACGTTGTGGGACGACACCAGAGTCTCACCGACGACAGTGCGCCACTCGTCGGTGTCGGCCTGCCAGGACGTGGCCAGCAGCGCCAGCAGGGTCAGTCGGTACGGTGCCGCAACGGACGCCGGGTCGGCGAGGGCGCCGGAGAAGTCGATGATCTCCGATTCCCGTTCGATCAGTCGGCGTGCGAGGTCGACGCTGCTCTCTGGTTCGGACTGCGCCTTGAAGGTGACGTCGGCAGCGACCGGCGTCGCGGCGGCGACAGTCAGGGTTGTGGGCGCGTACCACGGCAGGGCGGTGAGCGCGTCGAGGGTCTGGGCGAGCCGACCCGCAGTGGGCGGCCAGCCCCGATCGAGGCTCGCGAGAAGGGTGCGGGCCTGGTCGGGGCTCGCTGCGGCGACGACGGCGATCTGGGAGGACAGCTCGGCCATGGCTCCGCGCCAGTGGTCGTCGGTGGTGGCCATGACGGCCGCACGCAGCGCCTGAGAAATGCCGGTGTCGGCGACCAGGCCGAGTTCGCCCGATCCCAGGTCGACGGTGGTGCCGGGTGTGAGCTCGGCGTCCTCCCCGGAGACATTGCCCGACGAGAGAAGCGTGGTGGTCAGGCCGACGGCGGCGAAGGCAGGCAGGTCGGCCTGAGCGACCGAGTTGTCGGCAGGCCAGGCGATGGTTGTGGAGGTGTAATCCCAGGCCAGGAGCTGCTCGAGGGTCGGCACGGCGTCGTCGGCGGGCTGCTCGGGTTGAGGGGTGGCGTCAGTAGATGTCGGTTCGGGAATATTCGGATCGACGTTTCCGTCTTCCGGCGCCGGCACCTCGGTGGGCTCGGCCGGCAGGAATAACTCAGGATCGGTCGCGAAGGCGAGCGAGGTCGGCGTGAGTGGTCCCGTCGCCCCGGATTGCACCGCGAGAGACGGATCCGCATCTGCATACCCGAGTGGGAATGTGTTGTTCTCCGCCTGCGCGAGCCTGGCCAACCAGTCGACCGCGGATGGCGGTGCGCTGGTACCGAGCACCCTGATGGACGCGATGATCATGGGATCGATCGCCAGTGCGACGGAACGATTGACGGCGCCGTCGAGCTGGCGCGTGAGGATCCCGGATTCGGCGGTATACGTCGCGAGGTCCTCGGCGCTGATGAGGCCGGTGCTATTCGAAGGGGTGGTGACCGGCATCGCCACCGCGAGATTGACCGGAGTGACCGCCGGCGGCTGCACGGTTGAGGTGTCCGGGTACCAGACGAAGGTGGACTGGTCGGTGGCGCGCACCGAGTCACCGGCCGTCAGGGAGGCCGCGATCCCGCGCGGTCCCCACGGGCTCCACTCGAACAGGCCAAGCGAGGCGCGCGGAACAGTGATCCCGACGGTGACCGAGCTGTGCGGCTGCACGGGAACGGAGAGCGGCACGCTCGTCATCAGCTCGCCGTCTTCGTCATCCGCGTCGACGTCGAGCCAGTCGTCGAGGTCGGTCCGGGTGGTGAGCGCCCGCTCGGCGAGGTAGACGTCCACGGTTCCGGTGGGAACAGAGGTAGCGGAGTCGTTGGTGACGGTGACGGAGAGTTCAAGGTCCTGGTCGAGGCGCAGGATCGAGGATCCGCTCGGCGTGACCGTCAGGGCGACCGTGTCTTCGGTGGCGGCGGCACCGACGGCCGCGCTCGTGGCTGCGGTGGCGGGGTTCGCCGCGGCGAGGGCCGGCCAGAGCAGCAGGGGAGCGCAGAGCAGTGCGGCGACAAGGCGGCTCTTGTTTCTGGGGAGCGCAGGCCGACGCGCGTGATTCGGATCGGCCAGCATGTACGGGATTCTACGGCGTACCCGGGGGAGAACCCTCCGCGCAGGCTGGGCGGCGCGCGAGCGCGGCGAGCGAGCAACTACCATTGGGGCATGCAGAGCGTCACGGCAGCCCTCGCGAGACTGGGCGACCTGGCTGCCTCCCCCACGGTGTCCCGTCTGGCGAACTCGTTCGCGCAGGCCGGTTTCGAACTCGCCCTGGTCGGTGGTCCGGTGCGGGATGCGTTCCTGGATCGCGTCACCAACGACCTCGACTTCACCACCAACGCCACGCCGGACCAGATCCTGGGCATCGTCAAACCGATCGCCGAGGCGCACTGGGACATCGGCCGGGCATTCGGCACGATCGGCGCGCAGATCGCCGGCGAAAAGGTGGAGATCACCACCTACCGCGCCGACAGCTACGACGGTCAGACCCGCCGTCCCGATGTGGTCTTCGGCAGCAGCCTCGACGATGACCTGCTCCGGCGCGACTTCACAGTGAACGCCCTCGCCCTGCGGCTGCCGCAGGTGACCCTGGTCGACCCCTCCAACGGCATCGACGACCTCCTCAACGGCGTGCTGCGCACCCCCACCTCGCCGGAGATCTCCTTCGGCGACGATCCGCTGCGGATGATGCGGGCCGCGCGCTTCACCGCGCAGCTGGGCTTCACCCTGGAGATCGACACCGCGATCGCGATGGCCGCCATGGCCGAGAGCATCAACATCATCTCGGCCGAACGCATCGGCGACGAACTCGGCAAGCTGCTGCGCTCGGCTAACCCGCGGGCCGGCATTGAACTGCTCGTGGAGTCCGGGCTGGCTGCGATCGTGCTGCCGGAGATCCCCGCCCTGCGGCTGGAGATCGACGAGCACCACCATCACAAGGACGTCTACCAGCACACCCTGACCGTGCTCGATCAGGCCATCGGCTACGAGCGCACCCGCCGGAACCTGACCGAACCCGACCTCGTGGTGCGCCTGGCTGCGCTGTTGCACGACATCGGCAAGCCGGCCACCCGACGGCTCGAGGCCGGCGGGGTGGTGAGTTTCTACCACCATGACGTGGTGGGTGCGAAGCTGGCCAAGAAGCGCTTGCGTGCCCTGCGTTTCGACAACGACACGATCTCTGCCGTCGGCACCCTTGTCGAACTGCACCTGCGCTTCTTCGGCTACACCGAGGGCGCCTGGACCGACTCCGCTGTGCGCCGGTACGTGCGAGACGCCGGCGACCAGCTCGAGCGGCTGCACATCCTCACCAGAGCCGACGTGACAACCCGCAACCGCCGCAAGGCCGATCGCCTGGGCTTCGCCTATGACGACCTGGAACAGCGCATCAGCGAGCTCAAGGCACAGGAACAGATGGACTCGGTTCGCCCCGACCTCGACGGCGAAGAGATCATGGCGATTCTCGAGCTGAAGCCGGGCCGCGAGGTCGGTGAGGCCTACAGGTACCTTCTGGAGCAGCGGCTCGACGACGGCCCGCTCGGCACCGAGGAGGCCACTCGCCGCCTGCAGTCGTGGTGGGCGACCCGCTCCGCCTGACCCCTCCGCCTGGTTCGCACCACCAGGCCGTCCTCCACAGGTCGCGCCCACACGGGTTGTGCACCGGCACCGCTGCGGGCACCGTCGCGCGGAGGCCGGTGCGTGACGCTTTTTGGCGAGGCGCACCTTGATGCGGAGGGCATCGGGAGGAATTGTGGCGGAAGAGCCACGGTTCCGGTAGTCTTGGCAGGTTGTCTGTGCGCCGGAGTCCCGGCCTCCACGTTCAACACATGCACAACCCTCCTGTTGCAGAAATACTGCAGCCGTTTTAGTCCGAAGGAGGTGGGTTAGTCATGCACCAGTACGAATTGATGGTTATCCTCGATCCCGAGATCGATGAGCGCACCGTAGCTCCCAGCCTTGACAAGTTCCTCAACGTTGTTCGCAACGATGGCGGAACCATTGACAAGGTTGATGTTTGGGGTCGCCGCCGTCTCGCATACGAGATCAACAAGAAGGCCGAGGGCATCTACGCCGTCGTCGACTTCACCGCAAACGCCGCAGCAACTGCCGAGCTCGACCGTCAGCTGAAGCTGTCGGAAGCCGTCATGCGCACCAAGGTGCTTCGCGCAGAAGAGGGCATCGCCCAGGTTGCCGTTGCAAGCAAGCTTGCCGCCGAGAAGGCCGCCCGCAAGGCAGCCAACCCGAAGGCTGCTGTTGCTCCGGTCAAGGCCGACGCTCCTGCCGCAGCTCCCGCTGCCAAGGTCGCCGCATCCGCCAAGCCTGCAGCTGCTCCGGCAGCCCCGGCCGCCGTGGACGCTCCTGCCGAGGCAGACGCCGACAAGGCAAGCGACAAGTAGCCCATGGCCGGCGAGACCGTAATCACCGTGGTGGGCAACCTCACCAGCGATCCGGAACTGCGTTACACGCAGAACGGGCTGGCGGTAGCCAACTTCACCATTGCCTCCACTCCGCGCAATTTCGATCGCGCAACCAGTGAGTGGAAAGATGGCGAGGCACTGTTCCTGCGCGCGAGCGTTTGGCGTGAATTCGCCGAACACGTGGCCGGTTCACTGACCAAGGGTTCCCGTGTCATCGCTTCCGGGCGTCTCAAGCAGCGTTCGTATGAGACCAAGGAAGGTGAAAAGCGCACGAGCATGGAGCTCGAGATCGACGAAATCGGTCCTTCGCTGCGCTACGCCACCGCCTCTCTCACTCGCGCGCAGTCATCCTCTGCTCCCCGCGGCGGCGCGCCCGTCGCGCAGCAGCAGGGTAACGACGAGCCCTGGGCACCCAGCGCCCCCGCAGCCAACACCGGCGGCGGAGATGTCTGGAACACCCCGGGTAACTTCAGCGACGAGACCCCCTTCTAAGCCGAACCTTCACGGTTGACGGCTGCACTCACACGTTTTAAGAAAGTAAGGAAATCATGGCTGGAAAGTCGAGCGGCGACCGCCGCAAGCCGCTCCGCGGTGCTAAGGGTGGCAAGAACGCTGCCCCCGCGAAGTCGATCCGGGTTGGTGTCATCGATTACAAGGATGTCCCCACTCTTCGGAAGTTCATCTCAGAGCGTGGAAAGATCCGCGCCCGCCGCATCACCGGCGTCTCCGTCCAGGAGCAGCGCCTGATCGCGCGTGCCGTCAAGAACGCCCGCGAAATGGCCTTGCTGCCCTACGCCGGCTCAGGCCGGTAAGGAGCCCTCACATGTCGAAACTGATTCTGACGCACGAGGTCTCTGGCCTCGGTACCCCCGGTGACATCGTTGATGTCAAGAACGGGTTCGCTCGCAACTACCTTCTCCCCCAGGGCTTCGCTGTTGCGTGGACCCGCGGTGGCGAAAAGCAGATCGAGCAGATCAAGGCCGCCCGCGTAGCCCGCGAGCACGCCACCCTCGAAGAGGCCCAGGCTCTCAAGGTCACCCTTGAGAACACCAAGGTCAAGCTGGTCGTCAAGGCCGGCGCCGGCGGACGCCTGTTCGGCTCCGTCAAGACCACCGACGTGGCCGAAGCGGTTGCCGCTGCCGGTCTCGGTGCCATCGACAAGCGCAAGATCGAGCTCAGCCCGATCAAGGCGACCGGTGAGCACACGGCGACGGTTCGTCTCCGCGACGAGGTCAGCGCGACGATCACCCTTCAGGTGGTTGCTGCCAAGTAGTCTCGTTTCACCGGGAGTAGCGGTGGTTCCGACAGGAGCCACCGCTACTCCTTTTTAATGCAAGCGCCATACCCCCGTTATTGGCACATTTGTCGCGAGTTTTGCACCCCTTTGTGCACAGGTGTCCACCTATTTCATCAACATTCAATCCACCGTTGAAACTAGTTTCCCCACACAGGTGTGAATAGTTTAAAAGCCCGGTCAGGTCCGGTTAAAAGTTAGAAACTCGTGAGTTCTCCACAGGACAGTGCACAGGTTGTGCACAAGCCGCACGGCGTTTCGCGCAGATTACTCACAGAGTTATCCACAGGGTGGTTTGGCTGCGGCGGGGAGTCTCTCTAGGGTGGGCAAGCGGGTAGTCGCGCAGAGTGCGCCTTCGTGCCGGAGGACCGCTGTCTGCGGCTCCTGATACACCTGAACCACACCAACACGAGGAGGCTCGGCGTGTCGATTGCTCACCTGGGTTACGCCGATCAACGCGGCTCAGATCAACGCGGCTCCGAGTACCGGGGTAACTCCGAACCACGTCACTCCGAGCGCACCCCGCCACACGACCTGCTGGCCGAGCAGAGCGCACTGGGCGGCATGATGCTGAGCAAGGATGCCGTCGCCGACGTTGTCGAGACCGTGCGCGCCGCCGACTTCTACGTTCCCAAGCACGAGATCATCTTCGACGCGATCCTGTCCCTCTATGCCCAGGGTGAACCCACCGACGTCATCACCGTCACCGACGAGTTGACCAAACTGGGCGAGATCTCCCGGGCCGGCGGCGCTGACTACCTGCACACACTGACCAGCCTGGTCCCCACCGCCGCCAACGCCGGCTTCTACGCCACCATCGTGGCCGAACGCTCCATGCTGCGAAAGCTCGTGGACGCCGGCACCCGGATCGCCCAGATGGGCTACGCGGGGGAGGGCGAGGTGCTGGACCTGGTCAACACGGCCCAGGCCGAGATCTACTCCATCACCGGCAGCACCGAGACCGAAGACTACGTGCCGCTCACCGACGCCGTCACCGCCGCCATCGAGGACATCGAGGCGGCCAAGCTCAAGGACGGCCAGTTCACCGGTGTGCCCACCGGCTTCGCCGACCTCGACGAGCTCACCAACGGATTCCACGGCGGCCAGCTCATCATCGTCGCCGCGCGCCCCGCCCTGGGTAAGTCCACCCTGGCGCTGGACTTCGCCCGGGCGGCGTCCATTCACCACGACATGCCCAGCATCTTCTTCTCGCTCGAAATGGGTCGCAGTGAGATCGCCATGCGCCTGCTCGCCGCGGAGGCCTCGGTGCCCCTGCAGAGCATGCGCAAGGGCAACGTGGAGGCCCGGGACTGGACCACCATCGCGGCGACCCGTGGGCGCATCAACGACGCTCCGCTCTACATCGACGACAGCCCCAACATGACTCTCGTCGAAATCCGCGCCAAGTGCCGCCGGCTCAAGCAGCGGGTGGGCCTCAAGCTGGTCGTGATCGACTACCTGCAGCTGATGACCTCGGGCAAGAAGGTCGAATCCCGCCAGCAGGAGGTCAGCGAGTTCTCCCGGGCGCTCAAGCTCCTGGCCAAGGAACTGCAGGTTCCCGTGATCGCCCTCTCTCAGCTGAACCGTGGGCCGGAGCAACGGGCAGACAAGATGCCCGCCATCTCCGACCTCCGTGAGTCGGGCTCGCTCGAGCAGGACGCCGACATGGTGATCCTGTTGCACCGCGAGAGCGCGTACGAAAAGGACAACCCCCGCGCGGGCGAGGCCGACCTGATCGTGGCCAAGCACCGTAACGGCCCCACCCGCACCGTGACGGTGGCCTTCCACGGTCACTACTCCCGCTTCGCCGACATGGTGCCCGGCGCATAGCTGTCGGCTGACCGTTGGGTGTGTCGCTGCCCTAGCCCAGGGCTGCGCGGCGCGTGGTGTGCCGGGTGGGTACGGCGGACCAGGGGTCCTCCGGCCAGGGGTGCTTCGGGTAGCGTCCGCGCATCTCCGCTCGCACCTGCGAGTACGGACCTGCCCAGAAAGATGCGAGGTCGTCGGTCACGGCAAGGGGATGCCCGGCGGGGGAAAGCAAGTGGAACAACACCGGCACTCGTCCTCTGCAGATTCGTGGGGTCTCTGCCCATCCGAAGCATTCCTGGAGTTTCACAGCCACAACGGGACGAGCCGACGCATCATCGACGGGTGGGTAGCTGAGACGGACCTGCGAACCGCTGGGAACCCGGAAGCGCTCCGGAACCAGAGCGTCCAGGTCGACCGCGGCGGGCCAGGGCAGGGTACGGCGGAGAGCAGGGGCAAGGTCGATGCGCGCGGCCGGAGTGCCGGCGGCCAGGTCGCTCAGCTCGGGGCCGAGCCAGGCATCGAGCGTAGCGAGCAGACCCGCGTCTGAGACATCCGGCCAGGGCGATCCGAGCTCGCGATGCAGCAGCGCGAGGCGACGCCGCAGAGCGTCCGCGGCGTCTGACCAGATGAACACTCCAAGGCCGTGCGCTGCGACGGCACGGCGCACGGCATCCCGTCCGCCATCGTCCGCCGGTACGCGCACCGGCACGGACGAGCGAATGATCGCACCGATCCGACGTTCACGGCGCGCAACGACGCGCCCGTTCACGAACTGGGCTTCGACCCGGTCTGTGCAGAGCTGGGGCGCCACCTGCTCCGCCTGGTCCTCGGAGATGACGGCGGCAGAGCGGATGAGCGCTCCGGTTCCCGCGGCCGCTCGCCCCTGTGCGCGAGTCACGTCCGCCACCGCCAACCAGTCGGCACTCGCGAGCTGACCGGTGATCCCGGCACGGGTGCCGGAGGCGAGAAGGAAGGTTGCACCGTTGGGCGATTGATCGACGCGGCGGGCGATCCACTCGGGAAAGGCGAGCGCGATGATCAGTCCGGTCTGATCAGCGCCACCTCGCGCCGTGTCACTCGCCCCGGCGAAGCGCTCGAGACGGCGGACATCCTGCTCCCATCGGCGGGCATCCGGGCTTCGTCCAGTGCGCAGCGCGTTGAGCGTGGCCTGGGCGTCTCCGTCGTGAACGCGGAGATCACCTGTGAGCAGCGCGACGACCTCGGCCGCGGTGCGCCCGCCGACCAGGTCACTCCCGGCGCGCAGTGCGCGGGCGAGGCGCGGAGCCGTCGGGACGCGGGCGAGCGCTCGCCCTTCGTCGGTGGCGCGGCCATCGGCATCGATCGCGCCGAGCCCACGCAGCGCGGCAAGGGCCTCGTCCAGGCTGCCAGACGGGAGCGGATCGACCAGCCGCAGGCCCACGCCACTGGGGGCGCCCCAGCAGGCGAGGAGCAGGGCTGCATCGGTGAGATCTGCCGCCTGGATCTCGGGGGCAGCGTGCGACGGCGCCGTGGCGAAGGTGCGCTCGTCGACGCAGCGGACCACGACGCCAGGCCCCTGCCGGGTGGCGCGCCCCGAGCGCTGGATGGCGGAGGCCTTGGGCGTCGGGCCGGTGACGAGACCGCTCATGCCGCGCGCAGCATCCCGCTGCGGAGCACGAGACAGGCAGGTGTCGACGACCAGGCGTACGCCGGGCACGGTCAGAGAGGATTCGGCCAGTGACGTCGTGACGATGATCCGTGCCGCAGCATCGGGGCTCCGCCCGCTGATCACCGCATCCTGCTCTGCGGCGGGGATCTGGCCGTGCAGTTCCCGCACGTCGAACTCCGCGGCGAGAGAACGGATGCGTCCGGCGATCTCGGAGACCTCACGCGCACCCGGAGCGAAGACGAGAGCATCGGCGGCCGGATCGGTGCGCACGAGGGTGCGGTGTGCGGCAACCGCGGTGCTCGCGACGTGGTCGAGGAAAGCCCAGGTGACCCCCCGCTCATCCAGTCGAGGTGTGGGAGAGGGCGCCCAGCGCACCTCGAGCGGATGGGCCGGTGCGCTCTGGGTCACGATCGGGGCCGGGCACGCATCCGTGCCGAGAATGGTCGCGAACCTCTCGGCGTCGAGGGTCGCGGACATCGCGATGAGGATGAGGTCGTCGCGCAGCTCGCGGACCTCGCCGAGCAGCCCGATCAGCAGGTCCGTCTCCAAAGCCCGTTCGTGCACTTCGTCGATGATAACCGCATCGATCCCGTCGAGACCAGGGTCATCGAGCAGTCGGCGCAGAAGCACGCCGGCGGTAACGAACTCGATCAGGGTGGATGGACTCACCTGGCGGTCGCCACGGACGGTGTATCCGACGCGAGAGCCGAGAGCGGATCCGTCCAACTGCGCGAGTCGCCGGGCGGCAGCGCGGGCAGCGACCCGGCGTGGCTGAGTGACGATCACACGACCCGGAACCCGATCGGCGACGATGGGCGGCACGAGTGTGGTCTTTCCCGTGCCCGGCGGCGCGCTGACGACCACGGTGCGGCTCCGATCAAGCGCAGCACTCAGATCATCGATCGCCGAGGCGAATGCGAGCCCGCGACCGAGTCTCGGCGGATTGAACGAAAGACGGGTCACGTCCTCAGTCTGTCGCGTTTGGGGGGTGTGTGCTCACGTGTCGCAGGTACCGAGCCTCGACTCTGGGGCCCACACGACTTGCCTCAGCGAGCCGACAGGCGGCACGGGCAACCCTCCACCTAGAAGGTCGGGGCCACCGTCGGTCATCCGGGCAGGGTCTTTGGGCCCTGAAAACCGCCTCGGACCGCCAGAGCCCGACGGTACGCTACGAAGTGAGATCGCCCTGGGACGCGCGAACGACCCCGTTTACGCTCGTCCGGTGGCAGATGCGTCAAAGGAGTGGTTACCCGTGAAGGTTGGCATTGGGCGAGAACGCCGAGACGGCGAAAAACGTGTCGCCGCAACACCGGAAACGGTGACCCAACTCACCGGGCTCGGGGTCGACGTCACCGTCGAGGCCGGTGCAGGCCTGGCCTCCGGATACTCCGACTCCGCCTATGAAAAGGCCGGCGCGCAGCTGGTGACCGAGTTCGATCCCGCCGCATTCGACGTGCTCTGCCACGTGCGCCCGCTCACGGCCGAGCTGGCCGCGTCGCTGTCGGCCGGCACCATCACGGTGGGCCTGGCCTCACCGGCGTCGGAGCTGCCCACCGTCAAGGCCCTCGCGGCCGCGAAGGTCACTTCGTTCGCCCTGGAACTGGTGCCGCGCATCTCCCGGGCCCAGTCCATGGACGCGCTCACCTCACAGGCCCTCGTCGCCGGCTACCGGGCGGTGCTCGAAGCCACCATCCGCTTCCCCAGGTTCTTCCCGCTCTACATGACCGCCGCCGGCACCATCCCGCCGGCCCGCGTGCTCGTGCTCGGTGCCGGCGTCGCCGGCCTCCAGGCCATCGGCACCGCCAAGCGCCTCGGTGCCAGGGTGTCCGCCTACGACGTGCGCCCGGCCTCGGCCGATGAGGTCACCTCCATGGGCGGCACCTTCATCAGCCTCGACCTGGCCGCGGTGGAGGGCGCCGGCGGATACGCCAGCGAACTCGCCGAGGATCGGGCCGTGCGCCAGCGCGAGCTGCTCGCCCCGCACGTGGCCAAGGCGGATGTGCTCATCACCACCGCGGCGATTCCAGGCCGGCCTGCCCCGCTGCTGGTGACCCAGGAGATGGTCGCGGCCATGCCCGCCGGCTCCGTGATCATCGACCTCGCCGCCGAAACCGGCGGCAACGTGGAGGGCGTCCTGCCCGGTGTCGACCAGCCCGTGGCCACCACGGCCGGTGACGGTTTCGTCACCCTGGTCGGCATGCGCGATGCCGCGTCCGCGATGGCGTCCGACGCATCCAGGCTGTATGCGAAGAACGTCGCCAACCTGCTCGCGCTGATGACCACCGACGGCCAGGTCGTTCCCGACTTCGCCGACGAGGTCGTCGCCGGCGCCTGCCTCACCGCGGACGGCGAGGTGCGTCACGCACCGACCGCTGCCGCGCTGGAAGGAAAAAACTGATGGATCCGATCACCCTCCTGACGGTCATCGTCTTGACCGTCTTCGTCGGCTTCGAGGTGGTCTCCAAGGTGTCCAGCACCCTGCACACCCCCCTGATGAGCGGCGCCAACGCCATCCACGGCATCATCCTGATCGGCGCAATCATCGTCGCCGGCCAGCTGGACGACCCGTGGCTGATATTCGTGGCCCTGCTCGCCGTCGCCCTCGCCACCGCCAACCTCGTCGGCGGCTTCGTCGTCACCGACCGCATGCTGGGCATGTTCCGCGGCCGTAAGCCCGCCGCCACCCCGAAGGACACCACCAAATGAGCATCCTGAACGCCGAGTGGACCGCACTGCTCTACCTCGTCGCGGCCGTCTGCTTCATCCTCGCCCTCAAGGGCCTGAGCTCACCCAAGACCGCGCGCCGCGGCAACCTGATCGGCGCCGGCGGCGCCACGCTCGCCGTGATCACGGTGTTCCTGTCGGCCAAGCTCGACAACATCCCGTTCATTCTGCTCGCCATCGCCGTGGGCTCCGCGATCGCCGCCCCCATCTCCCGGCGGGTGCAGATGACCCAGATGCCCCAACTGGTGGCCCTGTTCAACGGCGTCGGCGGCGGTGCCGCGGCCCTGGTCGCGATGCTCGAACTCGGGCACAGCGAGGGCCCGTGGGTTCTCGTGGCCGTGGTCTTCACCATGCTCGTCGGTGCGGTCTCGTTCGCCGGCTCGGCGATCACCGTGGCCAAGCTGCAGGAACTGATCACCACCCGGCCCGTCGTGTTCCCCGGCATGAAGTGGGTCATGACCCTCGCCGTGGTGGCCGCGCTGGTCATCGGCGGCTTCGTCGTTGCCACCGGGTCGACCGGCTGGGCCATCCTGCTGCTGGTGATCGGCCTGGCCGTCGGCCTGCTGCTCGTGCTGCCCGTGGGCGGGGCCGATGTGCCCATCGTCATCTCGCTGCTGAACGCCTTCACCGGGCTCGCGGTCGCCGCCTCCGGTGTGGTGCTCGACAACGTGCTGCTGGTGGTCGCCGGCACCCTGGTGGGTGCCAGCGGTACCATCCTCACCCGGGCGATGGCCTCAGCCATGGGCCGTGGTGTCAGCGGCATCATGTTCGGCGCTTTCCGCGGCGGGTCGACGGCCGGTTCCACGGTGCAGAGCAACCGCCCGGTGCGTTCGTCCAACGCGGAGGATGTCGCCGTGATGCTCGCCTACGCGCAGCGGGTCGTCATCGTGCCCGGCTACGGCCTGGCCGTGGCCCAGGGGCAGCACACCATCGCCGAGCTCGCCACGACCCTCGAGGCGCGGGGCGTCGACGTGGCCTTCGCCATCCACCCCGTCGCCGGTCGGATGCCCGGCCACATGAACGTGCTGCTCGCCGAGGCCAACGTGCCCTACGAGTCGCTCAAGGAGATGGCCGAGGTCAACCCCGAGTTCAAGAACACCGATGTGGTGCTCGTCGTCGGCGCGAACGATGTGGTCAACCCGGCCGCCAAGACCTCGCCCGGTTCGCCGATCTACGGCATGCCCATCCTCGAGGTTGAAGACGGCCGGCAGATCGTGTTCCTCAAGCGGTCGATGCGACCGGGTTTCGCCGGCATCGAGAACGAGCTGCTCTTCGACCCGAAGACCACGCTGCTGTTCGGCGACGCGAAGGACTCGCTCACGAAGGTGCTCGGCGCCGTCAACGCCCTCTAGCGCTCGTTTGCCGGGGCGGCGGCTGGGTGAGCGGTAGGCGGGCTCAGCCGAGGGTGCCCCAGAGGTTGCGGTCGGCGAGCACCGACCGCAGGCGTGCCTTGGTGTGGTTGGAGCGCACTATCCAGCGGGCGTCCGGGTGATCGCTTTGGGTGAGGCCGCGGAAGGCGGCCAGGCCCGCCTCTGGGCTCGCGGCGATCGCGACACTCCAGCCGTAGCCGAGGGCCTGCCGCAGCACCCGGTGCGCCTCCCGAGCGCGAACCGGATCGGCCTCCAGCGGCGCGCCCTGCAGCAGCAGGGCGGTGGCCCGGTCGCAGACCCGCAGGGCCAACGCCTGGGCATCTGCGGATTGCAGCAGCCTGGGCTCGCAGATCGCAGCGACGGCGGCCCGGGCCAGCCAGGCATTCTGCTCAGCCGACCAGTCTTCGATGATGCCCTGCATCAGAACCGGATCGGCATCCCCGATCAGCTGCAGCGCGCGGGCGGCGCCCTCCCGCACGCGCCAGCGCTCGTCCGCGGCCGCGCGGCGGAGCGTGAGGAGGGCATCGGGCCGGTCCGGGGGAGTGAGTGCCAGCCGGCCGAGCCCTACGGTGGCGCAGAAGGCCAGGTACTCGTCCGGGGACTCCGCCAGGAGCCGGATCAGCCCCGCCGGGGCCGAGGCGGCGAAGACGTCGGCGAGCGGCAGGTTGGCGCGCGGCCCGGGCAGACCCGAGCGGCTGGTCAGAAAGGCGGGAACCTCGCCCGGCGAACGCGCGAGCAGGTCCGCCAAGGCGGCCTCGTCTTCGGCGGGACTGACCCGCACACTGCCTGCCGGAACGTTCGATGCGACCACGATGGACTCCCTATCGCGCCTGACGGTAGTCGCTGATCCCGCCGCCCGCTACGCCCGACACCGAACCCGGCCAGATGCGCCGCGTAGACTGGGAGGACTCCCTGCGACGAAAGAGGTGCCCGCGTGGCGCATGCCCCGGCAGCAGCCGTCATCGGTGCCCGATACTGGACCGTGCCCGTCGCGCGAGCCCTCGTGGCCCTCGTGCCGGCCGCGGTGATCACATTCAACGCCGATCACTCCGCCGAATTCGGCCTTCTGGTGTTCGGCGCGTTCGCGCTGGTCAGCGGCCTGGTCACCGGGGTGCTGAGCTGGAGGACCGTCACCGACCCCCGGGACCGAAGCCTCTTCACGATTCAGGGCGTCGTCGGTGTCATCGCGGGCGTGCTCGCGCTCGCCCTGAATGCCGGCGGGCTGGGCTTCTTCCTCTACATCGTCTCGGTGTGGGCGGCGGTCACCGGCGTGCTCGAGGTGTACGCGGGCATCCGGGTGCGTGGACGCGGGCAGGTCACCAGGGACTGGCTGGTCGTCGGTGCGCTCACCGCGGTGCTCGCCCTGGTCTTCCTGCTCCTGCCACCGCACGCCGTCGTGGCGGTGGGTCTGCTCGGCGCCTACCTGGTGATCATCGGTGTCTACCTGGTCATCGCCGGCGTCTCCCTCTCCTCTGCGCACGCGGATGCGCCGCGCGACCTGGCCTCCTCCTCCACAGATTCGGACACCCCGTGACCCAGAACACCCCGCACAAGCCCAGCCGGTCTGAGATTCTCAAGCCCATCGAACTCGTCGGCATCTCCGCCGCCATGGGCCTCTTCGTCGGGCTCACCATCCTGCTGGCCACGCGCAACTGGGCGCTCTCGTCCATCGCCCTGGGCATCACCTTCATCATCGCCCTGGTGGTCATCGCGATGCTCGCCCTGGGCATGAAGCCCAACGCGGCCGAGAAGAGCGACCTCGACGAGCAGAACAAGACCGGCGAAACCCCCGGCCACTAGCCGACAGGCATCCCGGGGCTGCTAGTCCGGGATGCCCGATCGAGGGCGCTCAGCCCAGGTAGTCCACCAGCGGGTCGGCCAGGCCGACGTAGCCGCCCGGAGTGAGTTCGAGCAGGCGGGCCTTGGCCGCATCGCCGATCTCGAGGTCCTGCACGAAGGCCACCAGGTCGGCCCGGTTGATCCGCTTTCCGCGGGTGAGCTCCTTGAGTAGGGCGTACGGGTCGGCGATCGAGGAGCGGCCGGCGCTGACCTCGGCGCGGATGACCGTCTGGATGGCCTCGCCGAGGATCTCCCAGTTGGTGTCCAGATCGTGGGCGAGCAGCTCACGGTCCAGGTCGATCTCGCCCAGACCCCGCACGAGGTTGTCGAGCGCGAGCAGCGAGTGCCCGAAGCCCACGCCGATGTTGCGCTGGGTGGTGGAGTCGGTGAGGTCGCGCTGCAGCCTGGAGGTGACCAGGGTGGCCGCCAGCGAATCCAGTAGGGCGCTGGAGAGTTCGAGGTTGGCCTCGGCGTTCTCGAACCGGATCGGGTTGATCTTGTGCGGCATGGTGGAGGAGCCGGTGGCGCCGGCCTGCGGCACCTGGCGGAAGTAGCCGATCGAGATGTAGGTCCAGATGTCGGTGGCGAGATTGTGCAGCACCCGGTTGGCGTGCGAGACCTTGCCGTAGAGCTCCGCCTGCCAGTCATGCGACTCGATCTGGGTGGTCAGCGGGTTCCAGCCCAGGCCAAGGCCCTCGACGAACTCGCGGGACACCGCCGGCCAGTCCACCGAGGGGTCGGCGGCCACGTGGGCAGCAAAGGTGCCGGTGGCGCCGCTGAACTTGCCGAGGTACTCGTTCGCCTCGACCTGCTTCTGAATGCGCTCGAGCCGGTAGACGAAGACCGCCAGTTCCTTGCCCATGGTGGTGGGGGTGGCGGGCTGGCCGTGGGTGCGGGCGAGCATCGCGTCGGCCCGGTAGTCGGTGGACAGGGCCCGGAGAGCGCCGATCAGGGCGCGGAGCTTGGGCAGCCACACCTCCCGGACGGCCTCGGAGACGGTGAGGGCGTAGGCGAGGTTGTTGATGTCTTCGCTGGTGGCGGCGAAGTGGGTGAGTTCGCTGATCTGTTCCAGCGCCAGCGGAACCAGGCGGCGGCGCACGAGGTACTCCACGGCCTTGACGTCGTGCCGGGTGACGGCCTCCAGGGCGGCCAACTCGTCGATCTCGGCCTGCCCGAAGTCGACGACCAGTGCCCGCAGGCCGGTCTTCTGGTCGATGCTGAGCGGGCTCGAGCCGAACAGGCTGCGGTCCGTGAGGGCGATCAGCCACTCCACCTCGACCTTGACCCTGGCCCGGTTCAGTCCAGCCTCGGACAGGTGCTCGCCCAGTTCGGTGACGGCGGCCTGATAGCGGCCGTCGAGTGGACTGAGGACCTGCGGGGGTAGAGGACTCATCGGACTCCCTGTCTGATTGCGGGTGCGAGCTGCGCGAAGAGCGCAAGATTGGCTCTCTCAATCATGCCTAATACGGAGTCAAACAACGCATCGTCGGAATAGTAGGGGTCCGGCACGTCCCGCAGCGCGGCCTGTTCCCGGTCGAAGCTGAGCAGCAGGCGCACCTTGTTGCGGTCCCGCTCGGTGGGCGCCCAGTTGCGCAGGATGCGTTCCTGCGAGCGGTCGAGCACCACCACGAGGTCGAGGTCGTCGAACCAACCCGCATCGAACTGCCGTGCCCGGTGGTGGCTGCCGTCGTAGCCGCGCTTGGCCAGCGCCGAGATCGTGCGGGTGTCGGCCTGCTCGCCGACGTGCCAGTCGCCGGTTCCGGCGGAGCTCGTCGTGATGAGCCGACCCAGCCCGGAGCGCGTGACCAGGTCGCGCAGCATCACCTCGGCCATGGGCGACCGGCAGATGTTGCCGGTGCAGACGAAAATGATCCGGAATGGCGTCGACTCATCGGGACTGAGCGCCGCAAAATTCATGTGTCCATTGTGTTCCACAATCCCCTCCTCCACATCCGCCCGACCAGGCGACTTTCCCCGACTCGACCGGGAGCCGAAAAACCCGCGCCCGAGCCGGTTCAGTCTGGGCGGAACGAGGAGGGGCGATGGAAACTGCGGGTGCCGGCATCCTGCCGGATGTGAGCGGCGCGCCTAATGCCGAAACTCTCGCCAGGTTGCGCAGGCAGCGCGGGCTGGTGCGGGAACTGCGGGACGCTGTGGAGGTGTCGGGTCGCCGGCTGGCGGGCCGGGAGGCCGGCCCGGCGTGGCGGTCGCCGGCTCAGCGGGCGTACGGCACCGGACTGGTCGAGCTGAGCGCCACAGTGCAGAGTGCCTGGCGCGCCCTTGATGATGCGCTCTGGGCCGTGGACGAGGCCATCGAACGGGTGAAGGCGGCCCTGTGAGCGATTCAGACGGCACTGGCGGAGGCACTGGCAACGGTTTGGACGGCGGTGCCGGCACAGGCGGCGGCGTCGGCACGCTCACGGTGTCCGGCGGCGGCATCCAGGTCGCCACCGACACCGTGTTCGCCGAGTTGGCCGCGCTCACCCTGCTGCACGATGACGCCGGGCACTGGCAGGGGCAGATCGACCGCATCCGGGCGTTGGGCCTCGGCCCCGCACCGGGCTGGCAGCCGGATGACCTCGGCGCCTGCGTGTTCGGCGCCTCCGTCGCGATCGACGCGATCGCCGAGCGGAGCCGCCGGCTGGCCGATGCCCTCACCCAGACGGCCGAGGAATACGGCCACCTCGAGGCGGGCCTGGCGACGGCGATGCGGGTCGCCGGCGGCTGGCTCGGGCACACCCTCGGCCTGCTGGCGCCGCTGGTGGCGCTCTCCGTGGCGACGCCGCTGGCGTATCTGGCCGCCGGTTCTCTCCTGGCCAATGCGGTCCTCGGCCGCTCCACGTCGGTCGTGCCGCCAGGGCTCAGCGACTGGCTGCGGGAGAACCCCCGACTGCTCACGAATCCGGTAACCGTGGCCATGGTCAGGGCTCTCGTGTCCTCCGCCGACGACGTGGTCCTGGGCCGGATGGGGGTGCCGTACCCGGTGGCGGCGCTGCTGGGCGAAGACGGTGCCGGCGTGCTCGATGCCCGGGCGTCGGCGCTCGGCCTGCTGGTGGCGGCTCGGGCGGCCGGGATGCTGCGCGAGACGCCGGTGCGGGTGACCCAGGTGAGATCGTCGACGGCACCGGTCGGCGGGGGCGGCGCACAGTTTCTGTCCCCGGGCCCGGCGACCGGGCTGCCGGGCCTGCCCCTTGGACCTGCGCTCGGCCGACCGGGCCTGCCGGTTGGCCCTGCGACCAGCAGGCCGGGCCCGCCGCCGCCCTTTCCGCTGGGCCCCGGTGCCGGCCCTCCGGCCCTGCCGTCGACCCTGCCGCCGACGCCGCCGTCGACCATGCTGCGAAGCCCAGCGGCCGGCACTGAGGGGAGGAATCTGCCGCCGGTCACGGTCGACCTGCCGCAGCCGGTGCCGCCGGCGGGATTCGGCGACCTCGCCGACCGCATCCCCACCGAGGAGGATGGCGGCCAGGTACGCATCGAGCGGTACGGCGACGCGGAGCATCCGGCCTGGCTCGTCTACATCGGCGGCACCGTGGAATGGAGCCCGACCGGCTCGAGCGACCCGTGGGACATGACCTCCAACGTAACGGCGGTGGCCGACCAGGAGGCCGGATCGTACCGGGCGGTGCTGCAGGCAATGCAGGCCGCCGGGGTGCAGCCGGGCGACCCGGTGCTGCCGGTGGCGCACTCGCAGGGCGGGTTGATCGCGAACGAGCTGGTCGCCCGCGGCGAGATCAACGCCGTGGGCATGGTCACCTTCGGGTCGCCGGAAACCGGCCTGCCCCTGCCCGACGGACTGCCGGCCATCGCTGTGGAACACTCCGACGACATCGTCCCCGCGTTGGGCAGCACCGCGCACGAGGACGGGCGTCTCTACGTGCGCCGTGAGCTGTTCGCGGGAACCGCGGTGCCGGCCGACGAGCCTCTGCCCGCCCACCAGCTGGTCGGCTACCGCGACACGGCCCGCCTCGTCGACGGCTCCCCGGATCCCACGGTGCTGGCGTTCCGGGAGCGGCTCGACCAGATCGTGGGCACGACGCCCGGCCAGCAAAGCCTGTGGCGTTCCGAACGGGCGGAGTGACGTGAGCGGTGCGGTGGCGTCGGCCTACGAGCTGGAGTTGTTCAGCGGTCGCACGAGCAGGCCGAACAACCAGCTGAAGATGCCGAGCACGAACGCGCCCAGCACGCCCCACCAGAAGTTCTCGACGACCAGGCCGAAGCCGAGCAGACCGGAGATCCAGGCCACCAGCATCAGCAGCAGCCCGTTCACGATGAAGGAGAGCAGCCCGAGCGTGAGCACATAGAGGGGGAAGGCGACGATGCGCACGAAGCCGCCGATGAACCCGTTGACGAAGCCGAAGATCAGCGAGATCAGCAGGTAGGTGAGCACCACGGCGACGGTGTCCGGCGCGTACGGCTCGACCCGCACACCGGCCACGATCAGCGTGGTCACCCAGAGGGCCACGGCATTGACGATGAGCTTGATCAGGAAACTACCCATGCCTCCACTATGGCAGCCGGGGCCGGCACCCGGGAGGTTTTCGGCGCCGGCATACACGGTGCGAGCATGCGGCACCGCGAATATGTCGCGGCGTAGACTCGCCGAGTGAGCCCTACTGACCAGCCCTCGGTCCGCCTGCGCCCAGAGATCGTTGCGCTGCCGGCGTACCGGCAGGGCAAGGCGGCCAACGCATCCGCCTTCAAGCTGTCAAGCAACGAAAACCCGTTCGACCCGCTGCCCGGCGTCGTCGACGCAGTGAACGCGGTCTCGGCATTCAACCGCTACCCGGATGCGTCCGCCCTCGCCCTCCGCGAGCGGCTCGCCGCCCGCTACGGGCTGTCCTCCGACGAGGTGCACATCGGCGCCGGCTCCGTGGCGCTGCTCTCCCAGCTGATCCTGGCCGCGGCCGGCCCCGGCGACGAAGTGCTCTACTCCTGGCGCTCCTTCGAGGCCTACCCGAGCCTGGTCACGGTGTCCGGCGCCACCAGCGTCACCGCCCCGAACCGAGCCGACCACGGTCACGACCTGCCCGCGATGGCCGCGCTGGTCACGCCGCGCACCCGCGTTGTGATCGTCTGCAGCCCCAACAACCCCACCGGCGTGGTCGTCACCGCCGACGAATTCGCGGCCTTCATGGCGCTGGTGCCCACCGACCTGCTCGTGATCCTCGACGAGGCGTACGCCGAATTCGTCACCGACCCGGCCGCCGTCAACGGGACGACGCTGCTGAAGCGCTACCCCAACCTCGTCGTGCTGCGCACGTTCTCCAAGGCCTACGGGCTCGCCGGACTCCGGGTCGGCTACGGACTCGGCCCCGTCGGCATCCTCGATGCCGCCCGCGCCACCGCGATCCCGCTCTCGGTCACCGGTCAGGCCTCGGCCGCCGCCCTCGCCTCACTCGATGCCGAACCCGAGCTGCTGGCCCGGGTCGGCGTGATCGCCGAGCGCCGCGACGGCATCCGTGCCGCTCTCGTGGCCGCTGGCCTGGAGATCCCGGTGTCGCAGGCCAACTTCGTCTGGCTGCCGCTGGGCGAGGCGACGGCCGCGACCACCGACACTTTCACCGATGCCGGGCTCGTCGTCCGGCCCTTCCACCCGGAGGGCATCCGGGTCTCGATTGGCGAGGAGGAATCTGTGGCAACGCTCCTACGGATCGGCGCTGAGATTGTTCAGGATCTACCAACAGGCCATCCGGCCCGGCGGCTAGGTTAGTACGGTGCCAGTGACCTCCAACGACGCACCCGTGCGCACCCTGACCTCTCCCACCGTGCAGCTCCTGTCGACGGATGGGTCGTTCGCGCCGTCCGAATCGGCGGCCGAGTTCCTGCCCTACTTCGAGCGCCTCACCGAGGCCGACTACCGCAAGTTCTACCGCGACATGGTCGTCGTGCGGAAGTTCGACACCGAGGCCGCCAACCTGCAGCGCCAGGGCCAGCTCGCCCTCTGGGTGCCCAGCCACGGCCAGGAGGCCGCCCAGGTCGGCTCCGCCTACGCCACCCGGCCACAGGACCACGTCTTCCCCTCCTACCGGGAGCACGTCGTCGGCATGATCCGCGGACTCGACATGGTCGACATCCTGCGGATGCTGCGCGGCGTCACCCTCGGCGGCTGGACCCCGGAGGAGCACGGCAACTTCCACCTCTACACGCTGGTGCTCGCCTCGCAGACCCTGCACGCCACCGGCTACGCCATGGGTATGCAGCTGGACGGCGCCACCGCGACCGGCAACCCCGAGACCGACCAGGCGGTGATCGTCTACTACGGTGACGGCGCCTCCTCGCAGGGCGACGCCAACGAGGCCCTGGTCTTCGCGGCCAGCTACCAGACCCCGCAGGTCTTCTTCCTGCAGAACAACCACTGGGCCATCTCGGTGCCGGTGTCGCGCCAGTCGCGCTCCCCGCTCTACCTGCGCGCCGGCGGCTTCGGCATGCCCGGCATCCAGGTCGACGGCAACGACGTGCTCGCCAGCTACGCCGTGACCGCCAAGGCCATGGACGACGCCCGCGCCGGCCACGGCCCGTCGCTGATCGAGGCGCTCACCTACCGGGTCGGTGCCCACACCACCGCAGACGACCCCACCAAGTACCGCGACCCCGACGAGCTCGCCTACTGGGTCGCCCGCGACCCGATCGTGCGCTTCCGCGCCTACCTCAAGGGTCTCGGCGTGGAGCAGGAGTTCCTGGACTCCGTCGACGAAGAGGCCGCGGACCACGCCGCGGATGTGCGTCGCCGCGCCCTGGAGATCACTTCGCCGGACCGCGACGTGATCTTCGACAACGTCTACGCCGAACCGCACCCGCTGGTGGTGGAGCAGAAGGCCTGGCTCGACGGCTACGAGACCTCGTTCGACGGGAGTGAGTCCTGATGACCATTGCAGACACCACGACCGTGGCACCGACCAGCGCGAACCTGCCCATGGCCAAGGCCCTCAACCAGGGCCTGCGCCAAGCGATGCTCGACGACCCCAAGGTGCTCATGATGGGTGAGGACATCGGCCCGCTCGGCGGCGTCTTCAGGGTCACCGAGGGCCTGCACGCCGAGTTCGGCGAGAAGCGGGTGCTGGACACCCCGCTGGCCGAATCCGGCATCATCGGCACCGCCATCGGCCTGGCCATGCGCGGCTACCGGCCGGTCTGCGAGATCCAGTTCGACGGTTTCGTCTTCCCCGGCTTCGACCAGATCACCAGCCAGCTGGCCCGGATGCGCAACCGGCACGAGGGCGGCGTCACCATGCCCGTCGTCGTGCGGATTCCCTACGGCGGCCACATCGGCTCGATCGAGCACCACCAGGAGAGCCCGGAGGCGTACTTCGCACACACCCCGGGACTGCGCGTGGTGAGCCCGTCGAACCCGCACGACGCCTACTGGATGATGCAGGAAGCGATCGCGTCGAACGACCCGGTGATCTTCTTCGAACCCAAGAGCCGCTACTGGCCCAAGGGATTGGTGGACTTCACCGCGGCCGGAACACCCCTGCACGCCAGCAAGGTGGTGCGCACAGGCACGAGCGTCACCGTCGTCGGCCACGGCGCCATGGTGAGCGTGCTGCTGCAGGCTGCCGAACTGGCCGCGGCCGAGGGCATCAGCCTCGAGGTCATCGACCTGCGCTCGATCTCACCGATCGACTACGGGCCGGTTCTCGAGTCGGTGCACAAGACCGGGCACCTCGTCGTGGCGCAGGAGGCCGCCGGCTTCGTCAGCGTCGGCTCTGAGATCGCCGCCACCGTCACCGAGCGGGCGTTCTACTCGCTCGAGGCACCCGTACTGCGGGTGTCCGGCTTCGACACCCCGTTCCCGCCCGCCGCGGTGGAGACGCACTTCCTGCCCAGCCCCGACCGGGTGCTCGAAGCCGTCGACCGCTCCCTCGCCTACTAACCACACACCGCCGGAAAGGCACCCCATGAGCGTCTCCCGATTCACCCTGCCCGATGTGGGCGAGGGCCTGACCGAGGCCGAAATCGTCGAGTGGAAGGTCGCCCCCGGCGACACCATCTCGATCAACCAGGTGCTCGTCGAGATCGAAACCGCCAAGTCCCTGGTTGAGCTGCCGTCGCCGTACGTGGGCGTCGTCGGTGAGATCCTCGTCGAATCCGGCACCACCGTCGACGTCGGCACCGTCATCATCACGATCCTCTCCGAGGCCGGCGCCACCGACGACGATGCCCCGGAGGCCGCCGCCCCGGCCGGCACCGCCCCGGCCGTCGACGACCTCACCGCCGCCGCCCAGGATGCCGGTGGCACCATCTCGCAGGAACCCGCCGAGGAGTCCCCGGCCGTACTCGTGGGTCGCGGCGCGGCCGCCTCGATGCCCACCCGTCGTCGCCGGCACGTCGTGGCGCCGGCCGCGCACGAGGCCCTCGCGCCCGCCCCGACCGCGCCCCCGCAGGGTGGCCCGGCTGCCTCCGGCCCGCGCTCGACCAGCGCCGCCACGGGCCCGGCCCGTACGGCTCCGCCGGCCCGTTCGGCCGCCGCGCCCGCCGCATCCGCCAAGCCCGCCGCCGCGCCCGCCCGCCCGGCCGGCCCGGTGATCACCAAACCGCCGATCCGCAAGCTGGCCAAGGACCTCGGCGTCGACCTCAGCCAGGTGGAACCAACCGGCCGGTTCGGCGACGTCACCCGGGAGGACGTGCTGCGGGAGGCCACCCAGGCCAGCGTGTTCCGCAATATCCAGACGCCGGAGTGGCCCACCGACCGTGAGGAGCACATCCCGGTGAAGGGTGTGCGCAAGGTGATCGCGCAGACCATGGTGCGCAGCGCCTTCACCGCGCCGCACGTGAGCCTGTTCGTCGACGTGGATGCCACCCGCACCATGGAGTTCGTCAAGCGGCTCAAGGTCTCCACCGACTTCGCCGGCGTCAAGGTGTCGCCGCTGCTGATCATGGCCAAGGCCATGATCTGGGCCGTACGCCGCAACCCCACGGTCAACTCGGTCTTCACCGACGAGGAGATCGTGATCAAGCACTACGTGAACCTCGGCATCGCCGCGGCCACCCCGCGCGGCCTTATCGTGCCGAACATCAAGGAAGCCCAGGACATGAGCCTGCTCGAGCTGGCATCCGCCCTCGAGAAGCTCACCATCACGGCTCGCGACGGCAAGACCAGCCCGGCCGAGATGGCCAACGGCACCATCACCATCACCAACATCGGTGTCTTCGGTATGGACACCGGCACGCCGATCCTCAACTCCGGCGAGGCCGGCATCGTGGCGCTGGGCACGATCAAGCAGAAGCCCTGGGTCGTCGACGGCGAGGTGCGCCCGCGCTTTGTGACCACCATCGGCGCCAGCTTCGACCACCGCGTGGTCGACGGCGACGTGGCCAGCCGGTTCCTGGCCGATGTGGCCAGCATCATCGAGGAGCCGGCGCTGCTCCTGGAGTAGCCCGCTCGGCTTCCGGCCGCCGGCCCCCGGCCCGCGAGGGCGGCGGCGCGCCGCGGCCCTCGGCGCACCCGGCCTCGGCGCACCCCGTGCGGGCGAATGCGCCCGCTACAGCGGGCGCATTGAGCCACAGGGGGTGCAGCGATGAGCCGACGTCGTGATCACGCCGTGCCGGTTACGCCGTGCCGATTAAGCCGTGCCGATCACGCCGTGCCGATCACCACGGTGGCGTCCAGCGCTTTCGATCTGACCACGCGCGGCGCGAGTCCCTGCCGGGCGAAGGTCTCCACCGTCTGCGCGGCCTGCCCGGCGCTGGTCTCGATGAGCAGGTGACCGCCGGGGGCCAGCCATTCCGGGGCCGCCGCCACGAGCCGGCGCTGCACGTCGAGCCCGTCCGCGCCGCCATCCAGCGCCACGTGGGCCTCGTGCAGTCGCGCCTCGGGCGGCATCCGGGAAATGGCATCCGTGGGCACGTACGGGGCGTTGGCCACGATGAGGTCGACCTGCCCGCGCAGCGTGCGCGGCAGCGGCGAGAACAGGTCGCCGGTGAGAACCCTTCCGCCCAGCGGCTCAAGGTTCTCCCGCGCGCAGGCCGTGGCCGCCGGGTCGATGTCGACGGCGTAGAGCAGCAGCCCCGGCTCTGCGCTGAGCAGGGCGGCCCCCACGGCGCCGGTGCCGCAGCACATGTCGACCGCCACCGAGCCGGGTCGACCGAGCCGTGCCGCCCGGCGCACCAACAGGCCGGTGCGGCGGCGCGGCACGAAGACGCCCGGCCGCACGGTGATGCGCAGCCCGCAGAACTCCACCCAGCCCAGCACCTGTTCGAGCGGCAGGCCGGACGTGCGCCGGGTGAGCAGGTGCTCCAGCTCGGCCGGGGTGCCGGCGGCCGCCATCAGCAGCCTGGCCTCGTCTTCGGCGAAGACGCATCCGGCCGCGCGCAGGCGGTCGATCACCTCGGTGGGGGCAGCTGGGCGCGGCGGCATGGCGGGTCAGCCGGCCGGGTGCTGTCGCCAGCCGCGCAGCGCGGCCAGTTCGAGGTCGGTGAGCCCCGCCGCGGCGAGCAGGGCAGGGAGGTGGAGGCCGGCCAGCGCCGCGCGGAAGGCCGCCTCCGTCGAGGTGCCCAGCGATCGGCAGAGGGCCTCGCTGGCGGCTTCGTCGTCTGCGCGCCCGGATGCGACGGCGCGTTGCTCCGCGCGACGCACCGTCTCCAGGTAGTCGTCCACGATCGCCTCCGGTTCGGCGCCGACGATGCTCAGCAGCAGCAGGGCAATCTGCCCGGTGCGGTCCCGCCCGGCGACGCAGTGGAACAGCACGCCGCCCGGCGGCGCCGTTGCCAGCGCTGCCAGTGCGGCCCCGGAGCGCTCCGGCATCGTGGCGAGGTGCGGCAGGTAGTACAGGGCGGTGCCCACGAGCCCGTTGTCCCAGTAGTCGGCCCAGAAAGCCGTGTTCTCCAGGCCGTCGAGGTCGACGTTCACGGTGGTCAGCCAAGCGGGGCGCGGCTGGGTGTCGCGGGCTCGCTCGCCCGGTTGCCGCAGGTCGACGACGGTGCGGATGCCCGCCGCGCGCAACTGCTCCCAGCCCGCGCTGGTGGCCTGGTCCAGGTTCTCCGACCTGAAGAAGACCCCGCGCGGGGTGGTTCCGCCGCTCCGGAGCGGGATGCCGCCCAGGTCCCGGGCGTTGGCGAGCCCGTCAACGGCCAGATGCCGCTCGGCCGCCCGGAACGACGGCGAGCCCGGCGGCTGGACGGACGGCGACGCGGCCATGCTGCTAGGCGAGGAAGGTGGGCAGCAGGCGGACCGGGGGAGGCGCATCCGTGCGCAGTCTGGCGTGGGTCTCCACGTCGAAGCGTTCGGTGCCGTACTTTAGCTTCTGCCGTTCGACGCCCTCCGCGACGAATCCGGCCTTGGTCGCGACCTGGCAGGAGGCCGGGTTGTTGGTGCGGTGGCCGAGCTCCAGCCGGTAGAGGCCCTGGTCGGTAAAGGCCCAGTCGGCGATCGACGCGAGGGCGAGTGTCGCCAGGCCGCGCCCGCGCACCGCGGCCGAGACCCAGTAGTACACCCAGCCGGTGCCGTGTCGGTGTTCCATGCTGCCGACCCCCACGTTGCCCACCGCGACACCGTCCACGCTGATGGCGAGGTTCTGCCTGGCCGTCGTCCCGGTTGCCAGGTTGTCGGTGATGAAGCTCTCGCAGCGGGCGACTGTGGACAGCTCGATGGCGCCGAGCTGGGCGGCGAGGTCGCCGCTCACCGTGAAGGCGGTCTGCAGGCTGATGGCATCGTCGAGCCGCCAGGGCCGCAGCACCGCCTCCGGGGCGGGGGCAACCGGCCGGATGGCCCGGGTCGCGCGAGCGAATCGGCCGGGTGTGGCCTGTCTCCTGGCGGGAGTGGCGCTGCCCGTGCCTGCTGCTGCTCTCATGGCAACAGAGTAGACGGCGGCAGGGCTCGCCCGCGAGTTGCGGCAGATACCCCAGCCCACCCAGTGCGGGGGAGCGTGGTGCATGTCGACGGTGGTGCGCCCGCCCTGACTCCGCCCAGTGCCCCTGGCGAGCAGCGGGGATGTGGCGGAACTCCCGAACGGCGGGGGAGGATGGGGCATGGCCTTTGAGCGCTACCCCCTCCGCCGCGTCGAGGAGGACCCGGACCACGGGATGGACCGCGGCTCCTGGCCGGCCACCCTGCCGCCGGTGGCCCAGCTGCTCGCCGACGGGCTCGACCTGGGGCCGGCGACGGTCTTCGTGGGCGAAAACGGTGCGGGCAAGTCCACCCTCGTGGAGGCGATCGCGCTGGCCTGGGGCCTCTCGCCGGAGGGTGGCTCCACCGGCGCCCGCAATTCCAGCCGGGTGAGCGAGTCCCCGCTGCACGATCATCTGCGGCTGGTGCGAAGCGGCGGCAGCACCCGGCGTGGTTACTTCCTGCGCGCTGAGACCATGCACGGCTTCTTCACCTACCTGGAGGAGAACCCGGGCAGTAGGCCGGAACCGCGTTTCCACGAGATCTCGCACGGCGAATCGTTCCTCGAGCTCGCCATCGACAGGTTCCGCGGCCGGGGTTTGTGGGTGCTCGACGAGCCGGAATCCGCGCTCTCGTTCTCGGGCTGTCTGGCGTTGCTCGGCCACCTCAAGGATCTGCTGGCCGAGGGCGGTTCCCAGGTGATCATGTCGACACACTCCCCGTTGCTCGCGGCCCTGCCCGGCGCCCGCATCCTCGAGGTGGGCGAATGGGGCCTGCGCGAGAGGGCCTGGCGCGACCTCGACCTGGTCACGAACTGGGCCAGCTTCCTCGACGCACCGGAACGGTACCTCCGGCACCTGTAACCGGCCGCCCTCCGCTCTAATGGTTTTGACAATCATTATCAATAGGCGTAGCGTTTCGAAGGTGAAGACCCCCAGACTCCTCCTCCCCGCCCTGGCCGCCTCCGCAGCGCTCGTGCTGGCCGGATGCTCAACGCCCGCCACGTCAGCGTCCGAGGGATCGGACGGCGACCTCCAGGTCGTCGCAACGACCACCCAGATTGCCGATCTCACCCGCAACATCGTCGGTGACGCGGCCGGAGTCACGGTCACCCAGCTGATCCAGCCCAACCAGAGCGCGCACAGCTACGACCCCTCGGTCGCCGACCTCACCGCACTCGGCGAGGCCGACGTGCTCGTGATCAACGGCGTCGGGCTCGAAGAATGGCTCGACGACGCGATGGAGGCCTCCGGCTTCGACGGCGTGACCATCGACTCCGACGAGGGCATCACCATTCTGGACGGCGAGGCCGGCAACGAGGACGAGGCCGCGCATGAGGATGAGGCCGCGCACGACGACGAGGCCGCCGAGGAGCACGACCACGCCGGGGGCAACCCGCACATCTGGACCGACGTGGCCAACACCGAGAAGATGGTCGCCACCATCGCCGAGGGACTGGTCGGTGCCAGCGCCACGCACGCCACGGACTTCGAAGCCAACGAGACCGCCTACGCCGGCCAGCTCGCCGAGTTGGATGCCTGGATCCGTGAGAACGTCGATGCCGTGCCCGCCGACGAGCGTCTGCTGGTGAGCAACCACGACGCCTTCGGCTACTTCACCGCCGCCTACGGCATCACCTACGTCGGCAGCGTCATCCCGAGCTTCGACGACAACGCCGAGCCGAGTGCCGCCGAGATCGACGCCCTCGTGGCCGCCGTCAAGGCCACCGGAGTGAAGGCGGTCTTCTCGGAGGCCTCGATCAATCCCAAGGCCGCCGACACCATCGCCGCCGAGGCCGGTGTGGCGGTCTACTCCGGCGACGACGCCCTCTACGGCGACTCGCTCGGTCCGGCAGACAGCGACGGCGCCACCTACATCGCCTCCCAGCTGCACAATGTCAGCCTGATCCTGGAGTCCTGGGGTGTGACGCCCAGCGCCGTACCCGCCGACCTGCAATAGTTGAACAGTGAACGAGAACCCTTCTCAGCAGCGGATGCCCGCAGCGCTCGCCCTCCGCGTAGCCGGGGCCTCGTTCGCCTACGCCCAGACGCCTGCCCTCACCGGCATCGACTTCGATCTGCACGCCGGTGAGGCCGTCGCGCTGATCGGGCCCAACGGCTCGGGAAAGTCCACCCTGCTCAAGGGCATCCTGGGCCTGATCCACCGCACCGCGGGCACCGTGGAGGTGCTCGGCCACGCCACGGCCCCGGCCGGCACTGTCGGCTACGTTCCGCAAACGGACGAGCTCGACCCCGAGTTTCCGGTGAGCCTCGAGCAGGTCGTGATGATGGGCCGCTACCGCGCGCTCGGCTGGTTGCGCCTGCCCGGCAAGAAGGACCGCCAGGCCGTGGCGGCCGCCCTGGACACCGTCGGCCTGAGCCATCTGGCCAAGACCAGGTTCGGGGAGCTCTCCGGCGGTCAGCAGCAGCGCGGTCTGCTCGCCCGCGCCGTGGCCGCCGGACCCCGCCTGTTGCTGCTCGACGAGCCGTTCAACGGGCTCGACCAATCCAACCGGGACGCCCTTGTCGGTACCGTCGAACGGCTCAAGGCCGACGGCGTCGCCGTGCTCGTCTCCACCCACGACCTCGAACTGGCTCGGGCGGTCTGCGAGCGGGTGCTGCTGCTCAACGGCAGTCAGGTTGCCTTCGGCGCGCGCGAGAGCGTGCTCACCCTCGAGAACGTGCAGCGCACCTTCCACGAGGTCGGCGTCGAGATGGACCAGCACACCCTGGTCATCCCCGGCCACGAAGGCCACTGAATGGCCGAGTTCTTCGGGCCGCTGGTCTCCGCGTTCGCCCTGCCGTTCATGGCGAGGGCGCTCGTGGTGCTGCTCGCCCTCAGCCTGGTGGCCGGCATCGTCGGGGTACTGGTCAACCTGCGCAGCCTCGAATTCATCAGCGACGGCCTCACCCACTCGGTCTTCCCCGGCATCGCGATCGGGTTCGTCTGGGGCGGCCGCGAGGGACTCTTCGTCGGCGCCATGGTCGCCGCCATCCTGGCCGCGATAGTGCTCACCCTGATCACCCGGCGAGCCGTCTCGGGGGATGCGGCCATCGCGATCGTCTTCACCGCCATGTTCAGCATCGGCATCCTGGTGGTCTCCCGGCAAACCAACTACGCCGGCCAGCTCGAACAGCTGCTCTTCGGCCGGCTGCTCACGGTGACGACCGCCGAGGTGGCCCAGACCCTGACGATCTGCGCGATCGCCCTGCTGCTTGTGGGCCTCACCCTCAAGCAGCAGGTCTTCCGGGCGTTCGACCGCACCGCCCTGGCGGCGGCCGGCTACCGCCCGCTCCTGCTGGACCTGGTGCTCAACATCGCCATCGCCCTCGTCGTGGTCGCCGCGTCGAGCGCTGTCGGCAACCTGTTGGTGCTCGCCGTGCTCATCGTGCCCGGCGCCGTCGCCCGCCTGATCACGGTGCGGCTCTGGCTGCTCTTCCCGCTCGCGGCGGTGTTCGCCGCACTGTGCGCCTGGGTGGGTCTGGCCGTCGGCTACGAGGCCTCCGTGACCGCCGGCATCGATCTGCCCAGCGGAGCTACCGTCGTGCTCGTGCTCGTGGCCGGCTACCTGCTCGTGCTCGTCGGCCGGCTCGCGGTCGACCGGATGCGCCGCCCCGCCTCGGCGGTGCCGACAGCCGGGGCCCAGCCGGAAACGGTGGCCACCTGATGGGCTACTTCGAGAAGGCCCTGTTCGCGGCCGCCGTGATCGGCGCGTTGAGCGGCCTGGTGGGCACGCTGGTGCTCCTGCGCCGCCGCACCTTCTTCGCCCAGGCGCTCACCCACGCCACCTTCCCCGGCGCCGTCGCCGCGGCCCTGCTGGGTGTCAGCATCCCGCTCGGTGCCGCCGTCGCTGCGGCCGTGATCGTCATGATCATGACCCTGCTGGGCCGGGTGCGCCGGCAGGGCAGCCAGGTGGCGTCCGGCATCATGCTGACCGCCGGGTTCGCGCTCGGCGTGCTGCTCCAGGCCCTCAACCCGTCGTTGCCCGTGCACGTGGAGTCCTATCTGGTCGGCTCGATCCTCACCGTCACCGATGGCGACGTGATACTGGCCGCCACGGTGCTCGGCGTGGCGGTGCTGGTTGCGGTTCTCTTCGGCAAGGAGATCCTGTTCTCCACCTTCGATCGCACCGGTTTCCGTGCGGCCGGCTACCGGGAGTGGCCCATCGAGCTGCTCACCCTGGTGCTCATCACCGCCACCGTGGTCACGGCGATGCCCGCGGTGGGCGCCATCCTCGCGATCGCCCTGATCGCCGCCCCGGCCGCGGCCGCCCGCCTGGTGGTGCGCACCGCGGCAGGCATCGTCGTGCTGGCGCCCCTGATCGGCGCCGGATCCGGCATCATCGGCGTGCTGCTCTCCCGCTCCCTCGACGTGGCGGCAGGGCCGGCCATCGCGCTCGCCGCCGCCGCCTGCTTCCTGCTCGCACTGGGGGTGCGTTCGCTCGGGGCACGCGTGCGAGGGGTTCATGCACCCGGCCGGGCGGGGTTACGGTTGGAAACATGAAGCGAAACACCTGGCAGCGAGAGGCCGTGCGCACCGAGCTCGGTCGCGCCGAAGGGTTCGTCAGCGCCCAGGGCCTGCACTCCGCCCTGCACACCAGCGGTTCCCCGATCGGCCTGGCCACGGTGTACCGCGCCCTCGCCGACCTGGCGCTGGAGGGCGACGCCGATTCGCTGCAGTCGCCCGACGGGGAGAGCCTGTACCGGGCGTGCAGCACCACGGAGCACCACCACCACCTGATCTGCCGCAACTGCGGGCTCACGGTGGAGATCGAGGTCGCCGCGATCGAGAATTGGGCCACCGACGAGGCGTCCAAGCACGGCTTCACCGAGGCCGCCCACGTGATTGACATCTTCGGCCTCTGCGCGGCCTGCACCGCGCTTGCGTCGACCCGCCCGACCCCGTAGGCTGGGTAGCTGCTGCGCATATCTGTGCGTGCATTGCTTGTTCGTGTCTTTTCCTCCCATTCGAACCAGCCACCGGAAGTCACCTTTCGGCAGGCCGCTTCCGGGTGGAATCCCACGCGAATTGGCCGACAAGAGATCTTGGGAAGGGCAATCGCCCTTCGGTATTGGAGGAAAACCATGGCAGCAACCTGCCAGGTGACCGGAGCCGTTCCCGGCTTTGGACACAACATTTCACACTCGCACCGGCGCACCAAGCGTCGTTTCGACCCGAACGTGCAGACCAAGAAGTACTTCGTGCCGTCGCTTCGCCGCAACGTCACGTTGACCCTCTCGGCAAAGGGCATCAAGGTTATTGATGCTCGCGGCATCGAGTCGGTCGTCAAGGACCTGCTCGCACGTGGGGAGAAAATCTAATGGCTAAGGCACAGGACGTACGTCCGATCATCAAGCTGCGTTCGACGGCAGGCACCGGTTACACGTACGTGACCAAGAAGAACCGTCGCAACAACCCCGACCGTCTCGTACTCAAGAAGTACGACCCGGTCATCCGCAAGCACGTTGACTTCCGTGAGGAGCGCTAAAAATGGCGAAGAAGAGCATGATTGCCAAGAACAACCAGCGCAAGGTCATCGTCGAGCGCTACGCCGCGAAGCGCCTTGAGCTCAAGAAGGCCCTGGTCAACCCGGCCGGCACCGATGAGTCCCGCGAAGAGGCTCGCAAGGGCCTCCAGAAGCTGCCCCGCAACGCCTCGCCGGTTCGCCTGCGCAACCGCGACGCGGTTGACGGTCGTCCCCGTGGCCACCTCTCCAAGTTCGGCATCTCGCGCGTGCGTTTCCGCGACATGGCGCACCGCGGCGAGCTGCCCGGCATCACCAAGTCCAGCTGGTAATTACCAGCTACTGGTCGCCTGAACGCGATCAGCGCAGCATCCACAGGGGATGCCGACCTCGGTCGGCATCCCCTGTTTTGTGTTCGGCGTGGGTGACACGGTTCGGCCCGAACGGGGGCGACCAGTTCGCGCACAGCGAAAACGGGCCCGTTCGGCGCCCTAAAGAGCTCCGAAACGCCGTAAATCCGCGGAATCCTGCGGATCAATGCTAGATTCAACCCGGTCGAACCGACCAACGGAGGCGTTTTCCAAACGCGCCCGCTTCACCTGAATACCTGTTTTTTACAGACGAAGGTCCGAGGAGGACACTCAATGGCTGACAAGTCGCTGAACAAGACCGAGCTCGTTGCCAAGGTTGCCGCAGACTCTGGCCAGAGCCAGGCTGCTGTCGATGGCGTTCTGAACGCTTTCTTTGCAACCCTCGCCGACACCGTTGCAAACGACGGCAAGGTCACCATCCCGGGATGGCTCGGCGTCGAGCGCACCGCAACCGCTGCTCGCACCGGCCGCAACCCGCAGACCGGCGAAGAGATCGCCATCGCAGCAGGCCACCGCGTCAAGCTGACCGCTGGTAGCAAGCTCAAGGCCGCCGCCAAGTAGGCAGCAGGTCTAGAACGTATCGGTGGGCGTCGACTTCGGTCGGCGCCCACCGTTCGTTAACCGGGCGGTCCGGCGCCCAGGCCAGGGACGGCAAGTCTCGCCCCGCCGGTTAAGCTGGACTGGTGCCTCGTTATGTGCGGATAGTCGGGCCGGCAGCGCTGCTGCTGGCCGCGATTCTGGCGACGCTGGCGGCGCTCGCCTACGGCGGTGGCGCCGAGGCGCAACTGCTCGCCGACCCCGGCAGTGTCGTGCGGTGGGGCCTGCCGGTGGCCAAGCTGCTCGTGAACATCGGTGCGGCCGGCACCATCGGTGCCCTGGTGCTCACCTGCTTCGCGCTCAGCCCCGACAAGCCCGAGTACGGCACCGCGATCGACCTGGCCGCCGCCTCCGCCGCCTTCCTCACCATCGCGTCCGCGACCACCGGCTTCCTCACCTTCCTGCAGGTGACCAACGTCACCATCAGCTTCGACGACAGGTTCAGCGCCACCGTCGGGCAGTTCTTCAGCCAGATCGAACTCGGCCAGGCGTGGCTGGCCACCACCCTGATCGCCGCAGCGGTCACGGTGCTCTGCTTCGCGGTGCGCAACCAGACCGCGCTGGTCTTCGTCACGGTGCTCGCCCTGCTCGCACTGCTGCCGATGGCCCAGCAGGGCCACTCCGCCGGCGCCGCTGGCCACGACGCGGCCATCACCGCCCTGGGCCTTCACCTGATCTTCGCCGCCGTGTGGCTGGGTGGCCTGCTCACCATCATCCTGCTGCACCGGCAGCTCACCTCCGCACGTCTGCGCGAGGTCATCGGCCGGTACTCCACCCTCGCTCTGGTCAGCTTCGTCGTCGTCGCGGCCTCCGGGTATGTCAGCGCCGAGCTCCGCATCGGCAGCTGGGACAACCTGCTCACCGGGTACGGCGTCCTGGTGCTCGCCAAGGTGGCCCTCTTGTTCGTGCTCGGCGGTTTCGGGGTGCTGCAGCGCCGTTACCTGATCGGCCGGATGCAGAGCGGCGCCGGCCGCACCGACAGCTTCTTCTGGTGGCTCGTCGTGGGCGAGATCGCGTTCATGGGACTGGCCAGCGGCGTGGCCGCTGCCCTCGCCAGGACCGCCACCCCGGTGACCCAGGTGATCACCACGGCGATCCCCACCGCCACCCCGGCCCAAATCCTCACCGGCGAGCCGTTGCCGCCGGAACTCACCTTCGCCCGGTACTTCACCGAGTGGAACTTCGACCTCGCCTGGGTGCTGTTCTGCGCGTTCGGCATCTTCTTCTATCTTGCCGGCGTGTGGCGGTTGCGGCGCCGCGGCGATAAGTGGCCGCTGCACCGCACCATCCTCTGGGTGGTCGGCATGATCACACTGTTCTACATCACCAACGGCGGCGTAAACGTCTACGAGAAGTACCTGTTCTCCACGCACATGCTCGCGCACATGGCCCTGACGATGCTGGTGCCGGTGCTGCTGGTTCCCGGCGCCCCGGTGACGTTGGCGGCCCGCGCCATCCGGATGCGCCGCGACGGCAGCCGGGGCCCGCGCGAGTGGATCCTGCTGGCCGTGCACTCCAAGTTCGCGGGCGTCATCTCCAACCCGCTCGTGGCCGCGGTGCTCTTTGCCGGCTCGCTGTGGGTGTTCTACTACACGTTGTTGTTCAGCTGGGCCACGACCGACCACATCGGCCACCAGTGGATGATCGTGCACTTCCTGATCACCGGCTACCTGTTCGTGCAGTCGTTGATCGGCATCGACCCGGTGCCCTACCGGCTGCCTTACACGTTCCGGCTGCTGTTGCTGCTGGGCACCATGGCGTTCCACGCCTTCTTCGGTCTGGCCCTGATGACCGGCACCGGTCTGCTCCTGGCGGACTGGTACGGCGCGATGGGCCGTGACTGGGGCGTGAGTGCCCTGGCCGACCAGCAGGCCGGCGGCGGCATCGCCTGGAGCGTCGGGGAGATCCCGACCATCGCTCTGGCGATCATCGTGGCGATCCAGTGGGGACGCAGCGACGACAAGGAAACCAAGCGTCGCGACCGCACCGCCGATCGCACCGGCGAGGCGGAGCTGAACGAGTACAACGAGCGCCTCGCCCGGCTGGCCGCGCACGACCGTTAGAGCTAGCGCAGCTGGATGGCCAGGGCGCCGTCGGACTGGATCGTGACGCTCAGGCCGACCGAGAACGGCACATCCTCTTCGCGGGTGCTGAGGTCACCGTCGTACAGCGACTGCACGTCGACCACGATGTGAGCCTGGCCCTCGGTGGCCGGCATGTCGAACGAGCTTTCCCCACCGGCCAGGGCAACCTCGGGGTACTGCGCGATGGACCACACCGGCGCTGACTTCACCCGGTTGTCGATCTCGATGCCGAAGGGACAGCTCGACGGCTGCAGCACCTGCTGGGTGGCGCACTCGTCGAGGAACTCGTTGAGCTTGGCCTGCACCTGACTGGTGAAGGTCTCGTTCGGCATCGCGTCAACCGTGACATCCGCGGCGCCGGAGGCCACGACGGGCACCTTCTGCGCCGGGGCCGTGAGCATCGCGGAGTCGTGCGAGATGCTGTAGACCGCCGGGGCGAAGGCGAGGTACGCGCCCTGGTTGGAGAACGTGACCGGGGCGTCGGCCGCCGCGTGGGCACGGGTGTCCAGGGTGAGGCCGTTCACCGAGAAGTCCGCCTCGTGCAGCACCGTCACCTGCAACACCGCGAGGGGGCTGGTCACGAACCCCCACGTGCTGAAAAGGCCGGCAACGCTGCCGACGCGTTCAACGGTGAATTCCATCGAGGAATCCTTGCCGTCCAGGTTGAAGTCGTAGAGCACGGTGTGCTCGTCCGCCCCGTCACCGTCTTCGGCGGGCACGGCCGTGTCACTGACCAGGTGGATATCGGTGATCGACCCGAGCACCGAGGGACGCAGCAGCGTGCGGGGCAGGTCTTGGGGGAGCCCGGCGGCCTCGAGATCGGCATCCGTCGGTTCGGCGCCGGGCAGGGCCAGAGCGGTGTCGGTGTCGTGCGCCGCGAGAGCCTCGAGGTACTGGCGCACGAACCCGCCGGCGCTGTACAGATCGCGGTTGAGCGCTCCGATCGCGGCGACCAGGGCGGCGCAGAGCACGGTGCTGACAACGATCACCGCGATGGCGGCACGCAGATAGCGCGCCCGCCGCACCCCGTTCCCGACCCCGTAGCTCACCTGCACATCCTACGGGGAGTGCCTCCGGGCTCCGTGCGGATTGGCTGTGCACCGAGCGACCCGGCTGCCCGGTTTCGCGCACGCGAGCTACACTCCGAGCGTCTGATGAGAGGAGCGTTCCGTGCTCAACAGCGAATCCACCCCGGCCAGGCACCGACCTGAACGGAGACCGACCGCCATTGGGGCGGTTCTCCTGCTCTGGGCGCTGGTGGCCTGTGCGCCTGGCCCGGCTCCCGCGCCGTCGGGGAGCAGCAGCGCCGAGACCGCCGCCCCCACCGACACGCAGTCCCCTCCGACCTCTCTACCCATCGACATCGACAGTCCGGTGGCCGACGCCCCGGTCACGATCCCGGTCAGCGTGCGGGGCACCGCCGGCGCCCCCGACACGGCGCTCGTCGTCGACCTGCTCGACGAGGATGGGCAGACGCTGTGTGTGCGGAATCTCACGGCGGCGGCGGCGGCGTCGGGGGCCGGGGGCGCCTGGCATACCGACCTGGCGTTCAGCCCGCCGGATGCCGAGCAGCCGGTCACCCTGCGCGCCTACGAGCTCAGTGCGGAAGACGGCAGCGCCACCAACGTCAGCGAACGTCCCCTCACCCTCACCCCTGAGCGGCCGCCGGTCATCATCACGTCTCCGGTCTGCGGTGCGAGCATCGCGGCGGGTGGCGTTCTAGAGGTGAGCGGGCGAGCGATGGTGCCCGAGGGCCAGTTCACCGTCGAACTGCGCGATTCGGCCGGTGCCCCCGTGCTCACCGAACAGGTCACGGCTGCCAGCGGTTCCGAGGAGTCGGACTTCAGCGTCACGCTCCCGGTGCCGGCGGGAATCGCCGCCGGGTATTACGACCTCGTCGGCTTCGACAACAGCCTGAAGGACGGCAGCGTGCAGTACGAGTTCCCGGTGCAGCTGGTTCTGCAGTAGCCGAGCCGCGTGCGCCCGCCCGGCCAGTTATCCACCGGGGGGCCAGGAAGGGTCCGGTGCGCCGGTCGGACGGTTACAGTGGAGGGGAAACCGATGTTCTCCTGGCCACCGCCCGCATCGCCTCCGCATCCCACCGAAAGTTCTCCCGTGACCGCGCTTCCCCCCGAGATTCCGCTTTCGCGCGAGCAGGCCGAGGTGTTTGCCGCCATCGAGGGCACGAAGCAGAACGTCTTCGTCACCGGCCGGGCCGGCACAGGTAAGTCCACGCTGCTCAACCATCTCTCCTGGAACACCAGCAAGCAGATCGTGATCGCGGCGCCCACCGGTGTCGCCGCCCTGAACGTGGGCGGCCAGACCCTGCACTCCCTGTTCCGGCTGCCGATCGGCGTGATCGCCGATCACGCCATCGATCAGAACGATCAGCTGCGCAAGCTGCTCAACACCATCGACACCGTGGTCATCGATGAGGTCTCCATGGTCAACGCCGACCTGATGGATGCGATCGACCGCAGCCTGCGGCAGGCCCGGCAACGCCCGCACGACACCTTCGGCGGTGTGCAGATCGTGCTCTTCGGTGACCCGTACCAGCTCGCCCCGGTGCCGGGGGATCCCGAGGAGCGCGCGTACTTCGCCGACACCTACCGCTCGATGTGGTTCTTCGATGCCAAGGTCTGGCAGAGTGCCGAACTCAAGATCTTCGAGCTCACCGAGATTCACCGCCAGCACGACGCCGGCTTCAAGACCATGCTCAACGCGGTGCGCTACGGCCAGGTGACTCAGGAGATCGGCGGCGCGCTCAACGGTGCGGGTGCCCGGACCCCGCCGACCGAAGGCGTGATCACACTGGCCACCCGCAACGACGCGGTCAACCGCATCAACGCGGCCGCACTCAAACGGCTCTCCGGCAAGTCGCTCTCGGCCAAGGCCGAGGTCACCGGCGACTTCGGCGGACGCACCTACCCGGCCGACGAGGTGCTCGAGCTCAAGGTGGGCGCCCAGGTCATGTTCCTCCGTAACGACAACCCGCTCGACGGCGGCCCGCGTTGGGTGAACGGCACCATCGGCACGGTGACACGGGTGGATTCGACGGTGTACGTGGACATTGACGGCACCACCCACGAGGTGGAGCCCACAGTGTGGGAGAAGTTCAAGTACACCTACAACGCGGCCACGAAGAAGCTCAGCAAGGATGTTGTTGCCGAATTCACCCAGTTCCCGCTTCGACTGGCGTGGGCGGTCACGATCCACAAGTCGCAGGGCGCCACGTACGAGAGGGCCATCGTCGACCTCGGCACCCGCGTGTTCAGTCCCGGCCAGACCTACGTGGCCCTGAGTCGCCTGACCAGCCTGAACGGCCTGTACCTCACCCGGCCGTTGCGGCCGAGCGACATCATCGTCGACGAGAACGTGCTCCGTTTCATGGAGGGCCTGCGCGTCACGCCCGCCGTTGAGGGTGCCTGACTTCCGCCGCTGACAGCTACCGCTGACCGCTGCCGCAGATTTCTGCCGCTGCTGCTGCCGTCTGGCTACGCCGCGGGCCGGGCCGGTACCGCCGACGAGCGATCAGGTGTTGAACTCCCGCCGTCTCCCGTGTGGGTGGGCGCGAGCCCTCTCGGGGTGTTGAACCCCACCGTCACCGGGCGCTGAGCCCGAGGCGTGTGGTTCGCATTTCCAGCGGGCCGTTACGGCAGTTGCTGGAGTGTGGTGGGGCTCTTGCTGGGCATGTGGATCAGTGTCTGGCCGGGGTCGATGCTGGCGGGTGGTCTCAGCCAGTAGCGGCCGTGGTGTTCGAAGATTTGCCAGCTTTGGTTGTGCAGGAGGCGGTGGTGGGCGGGGCAGAGCAGGATGCCCAGGCGGAGGTCGGTGGTGCCGTGGTCGCGTGCCCAGTGTTCGATGTGGTGGGCTTCGGTGAGGGCGGGTGGTTTGGTGCAGTCGCCCCATCGGCAGCCGCCGTCGCGGGCGGCTAGGGCGAGGCGTTGGGCGGGGGTGAAGAGGCGTTCTTCGCGGCCGAGGTCGATGGGTTGGCCGGTGGGGTCGATGGAGATGGTGATGGTGCCGGAGTTGCAGATGAGTCGGTCGATGGTGGGTTGGGCCAGGGGGGCGGGGTTGCCTTCGAGGTAGCCGTGTCCGGTGCCGTCGGGTATGGGGGTGAGGATCTGGGTCGGGTCTCGCAGTAGGACCAGCGACGTGGCGGGTGGTGCCGGCGGTGACGTCAGGCCTGGCCGGGCGGTGGGCTCGGGTGCCGTCGGGGTGAGCGGTTTCGGTGCTGGTGCGGCGGGTGGGGTGGTGGGCTGGTTGAGGCGTTGGTCGTCGAGCTGGTTACCGGGTTCGCTGCGGGGCGCGCTGCCTGGTCGGTCGTTGGATGGGCTGATGGGTGGGCTGCCGGGCTGGATGCTGGCTCGGCCGCCGGGCTGGCCGTTGAGTTGTGTGCCGGGCTTGATGCCGGGCGGACTGATGGATTGTGCGCCGGCCTGGGCGGCGGGTTGGCCGCTGGGCTGTGCCCCGGGTTGGCCGGGCTGGCTGTGGGGTTGGCCGCTGGGCTGTGCCCCGGGTTGGCCGGGCTGGCTGTGGGGTTGGCCGCTGGGCTGTGCCCCGGGTTGGCCGGGCTGGCTGTGGGGTTGGCCGCCGGGCTGTGCGCCGGGTGGGCGGCCGGGCTGCGTTGTGGTGGGTTTGGTGGTGGTGGTGGTAGGGGTGGCGGTGGTGAGGATGCGCACGGCGGGTTGGCGGCCGCCGAGCATTCGGTGGGGGTTGACTTCGGTTCCGGCTTTGAGGAGGTCGAGGAAGTTGTCGGCAGTGAGTTGGTCGGTGCTTCTGGGGTCATCGCGCACCGACTGCGCCCATTTCGCGCGGTCCGGGTCGACGAAGCGCACGCCGCCGCGGCGAGGGCTGGTGAGGCTGTCGAAGGTGGAGACGATGAATTGGCCCTGTTCGGGCGGGAAGAGCCCGTTGATGCAGATTTGCCCGGTGGGCAGGGCCCAGACTCGTAGGTAGCGGTCGTCCCAGGCTTTCTGTTCCCGCACGGCGATGCCGGCCTCGTCGAGGCTGTCGCGCATCCGCCGGGCCCGTTTGAGCAGTTGGTCGGCGTTCATCGTGACCGCGTCGGTGAGCAGGGTTGTCAGGGCGTCGGTGAGTCTCTGCCCGGTGACGACGGTATCGACGTTGCCCAGGCCGGTGCGGATCGCGTGCGCCGCGGCTACCGTCAGCGTTCCGTCGGCGACGGCCTGCGAGATCGGGGCGTGCCAGGGCAGCGGCCCCGGCGCGCCGCCGCGATCGCCGGCTGCGC